>CAXMRQ010000050.1:0-11777 GCA_964196115.1 uncultured Gammaproteobacteria bacterium | reverse complement strand
AGAATCGCACTTGAAAACAGGAAGCCGCGATCATTAGAAACCTCCATCATGATCGGTACCCCGGTGTAGAGTAAAAATACGCTGTATCCCAGTGCTGGCAATCCGAGGAGGTAGATAAACCAGAGCGGGGGATACAGCGTGGCGACGCCAATCATCAACAGGGGAGTAATGCAAAATGCAGCCAGGCTAATACAACGAGATAGTGGCTGATCAGCTTCGTAGGTCTGCCCCATCCATTGCACCATTTTGCCGATCATCATTATCGCTACCAGAATTGCGAGAAATGACAGTATGGCGATGCGAAACGCGCTATCGGTGGTCATAAATAGCTTATCGGCACCCGCAACCGGCCAGCCTACCTGGGTGGCGCCAATAAAACCGCATACCGGGGTGATTAGTGCAAGTGGAATGACGTATCGGAAATAAACTTCTCTGACAGATAAATTTGCCTTTCGAATAGCAAGCCAGCCATTGGCGGGCGAGGATAACAGGGTAATGATTAAACCGGAGTTCATTATTTTTATGGCCTCGGGGGGAATTTTCGCTTATTTTGTCCTAGTGGCTGGTGTTGGTTCTTGATTTGAATCAAGGTTTTCTGGATTTTTGTGCTTGATCCATAGGGATGTTTGGCGGTAGTCAACAGGATTGCAGGGTTTCGCACCCTGACTCGATTGTTACTACGAAGACCGAATGGCCTTTGGATGAAGTACCAATCCTTTAGAAATAGTGTGGCAAAAATGCTACTGCATTATAAATGGAATTCCAAAATATAATTTCAGACGCCAACCAACAACTTCCTCGCCACCCACTGATGAAAATGATGCGTCGGATTATCCATTACCGGCGAAAATACTCCTCCCCGATAACCCGGTGACGAGCGCCCTTTCTGCATGCCTTCAACGGCGCCGATGTCCTCGCCGAATACCACGCGCCATGATTCCAGTGTGGCATTTCGACTCGCCGAATGTTTATCGTCGAGGGCCTCATCGCCTACATAAAACAGGCGCAAATGCTCGATGGATTTATCATGCGCGATCGGCTCTACGATCATCACGAATGCATGGTCGGCCTGGATGCCGAGCAATACGTTAGGATAAAATGCCACGTATTCGGCCTGTTCCAGCTTGTCTTTTGGCCATTCCGGAAACCGCGGCAGCGCTGTTCCGGCTTCGTCTGAGAGTCGATACGCATTGCTGCCCTGACCACCGAAATTATCGCCGATCATGATGTGGTAGTGATCTTCGAGGCGCGAATAGGCGTTAAGGCCTGGGTGTATCCAGGGTAAATGGTAGCTCTCGCAATAGTTTTCTACCGCCAGTTTCCAGTTGCATTGAACTTCTATTTGCATGCCCTTACCATTCACTGCTGTTTGCAAACGATCCAGCCCGGTATCACCGAGAAAGGTTTGCCACTGTTGTGAAAGAGGTTTGATGTACTCGTCGAAGTCTTCGGCATCTGCAGACAGGTTGATGAAGATTATGTCCATCCAGACCATTGAACGCACAGGCTTGAGTCCGTGATCGCAATGATTGAAACCCTCCACTTTGTGTTGCCCGACTCCACCGATGTGTGGTGTACCTTTAAGGTCACCGTCCAGATTATATGACCAGGAATGATAGGGGCAGCGTAAAGCACCCTGTACTTCCATCTCTTCCTGCACCAGCTTCATGCCGCGATGACTACAGACGTTGTGAAACACACGTATCTGATCGGATTTATTGCGCATAATGAGCAGCGGTAAACCCATAAAATCGACTGGTTTTACCTGGCCTTTTTTCGCTAAATCGCCGGCAAACCACAATCCGGCCCAACTGCTGCCCAATACACGATCGCGCTCATATTCGGCGAAACTGGCGCTGGTGTAGGCCGTATTGGGTAATCCGCTTGCTTTTTCAATCGGTTGCAATACAGCTTCAACCGGGATATCGATCTGAATTTTTGGGAGGCTGGGGTTGTTCAATTTAATACTCCAAAGCTTTACTGGCAGAAATTTCTGCAGCCGTCAATTTGCCTTTTTATGTGCAATTTGGCAATATTCAAAAACTTCACAAAAACTTTACCTGATGTAAATATATATTTGATCTATTATGGCCCGTCGATTCTATAAATTGCCCAGTTTAACAAGCCTTAACACCTTTGATGCCTGTGCCAGGCATGGCAGTCTAACTCAAGCTGCCAGGGAGTTGGGTGTCACCCTCGGAGCAGTTAGTCGGCAGGTTAAAAACCTGGAGTCGGAGCTCGAGAGTATTTTATTTAGGCGTCATTACCGAGGCGTGGAGTTAACTGCCGATGGCATGGAGTTGCATCAGGTATTGAGCAATAGTTTTCGGGATATAGGTGCGTTATGCCAGATTTTTAAGAGCCGTGGAAAGAGTTCTGATGTGACTATTGCAGCCACTACAGCTTTCGCTTCATTGTGGTTAATGCCGCGCCTGGGCAGTTTCTGGAGTGAGTATCCTGAGATCACGTTAAATCACTCTATATCGGATAATCCTGTCGACGCCGGATATCTCAATGCCGATATCCGTATTCGTTACGGGACTGGTAAATGGGATGGCGAAGTAGCAAGCAAATTGTTCGATGATGTGATTTATCCTGTTTGCAGTCAACAGTTTGCGCAACAGCATGAGCTGTCTAAACCCGAGCAATTAATAACGATGCCACTGTTACGTCTCGATAGTCTTGATCCGGCCTGGACTGACTGGCAAAGCTGGTTAGCCAAATGGAATTTGAAGTTGCCGGGTACTAACTTCAGGCGATTTAATAATTATGTTGTTGCGCTCCAGGCAGCCGAGGAAAACCACGGTGTAGCACTAGGCTGGCATAGTCTGGTCGACCCTCTAATCCAGCGCGGAAAACTACAACGTCTGGGTAAACTGGAAATACCAGCTGCGGGGTCTTTTTATATTACCTGGCAGGCAAATCGCGCCCTGCCCAAAGAGGCGGAACTATTACGCAAGTGGCTGTTAAAAATTAGCGCTCAGTCGGTTTGATAAAATTACCAGGAAAGATTAAAAAATTGGTTAAGGCTCGGCAGGAATTATTCGGCATATGTCAGCTTCAGCGGAGTCGAAATTGTGGGCGAAATTGCTCATCGATAAGCTCAAAATGCAAAAGCCAGTTACGTGCTTCGTCGGCATCTTGCTGAAACCAGGCTTTTGTCGACCCCAGGCGAAAGCTATATCCCCAGCTGTCCATATCTTCAAACAACCGGTCGCGGTTAATTAATGAAAGTTTTTCCGCCAGTAAGATTTGCAAATAGCATACCGCATTCTCTTCGTCGTTATCACTTTTTGCGTCTGTATGTAGCTTTTCACGACGCGCATTATCCATGCAGATATAGTGGCAACTTTCGTGCAGAATCGAATGTAACGGCGTGTCGGGTCGCAGATAAAGCTGCTTACCAATGAGACCAGCTTCCTCGTCACCCCAGTAACTGCCGGGAATATCCTCGTCAATTTCGATGACCCGTATTTCAAGTTGAAATTGCGCCAGCAGCGCGGCAATTTCTTCGTGGTCGATATCGCAATAGCGTAATACCGGCGAACGCTCAGCCATAGGTTTCCATTAATTTTGCAATGGTATGTTGCAGTCGCCACCACTCTTCGGTCATATGCTGAGGTGCGGCGTTTCGGGTTCGAATCACCAGGTAATTAATCGCAGCGCCAAAAACGCCGAGAATACCGCCAATATCGATATTAGGGTTTTGATAATGTGCTCGAATTGTTTTCACCAACGCCATGCCTCGTTCGGCACGAGTTCTAGCCAGCGCAACAGTCAGGTTATTTTGTGCCGACATTTCCCAGGCCATGATTTCGAGCGTTATGGGTCTGGCCTGTAAGGCCTCCACGTGTCTTTTTAGAAGGGTCTGCAGAAACTTCGGCAAAGCTTGCTGGCCGATTTCATCGGACGATTCGGTGATAATCTCATCGACATTCCACCACAGTTCGGTGCTCTCGGCGAAAGCCATCAATAATCCGTCGAGCCCGTCAAAATAACGGTAAATCAGCACCTTGTCACAGCCAGCCTGACGCGCTAGCGAATTAATCCCGACTGCCGGGAAACCCTGTTCGAGCAGCAATTGCTCCAAAGCATGCAAAATTTTCTGTTCGGTTTGCAGGCGACCTTTTTTTATTGGCAGATTGGTCATAGCTTCATTCTCCCCCAGGCTATCCGACAATCGATTTCGATTGTTGCCAGAGATCTTCCATGCGTTGTAGTTGTTGCTGGGACATCTCGATGCCGGCGGACTTCATTTGCCGTGATACGTAATCGAATCGGTTAATGAACTTGCGATTGGTTTTACGCAGGGCTATTTCTGCATTAATCTTCGCGTGGCGAGCGATATTGATACAAACGAATAACAAATCCCCGAGTTCATCGCTGACTTCGTCGGATATTTCAGCCGCTATTGCCTGCTTCAATTCTCCCATCTCTTCTTCTAGCTTATCCACTACATATTTAATATGTGGCCAGTCGAATCCGAATTTGGCGGCTTCGTTTTGCAAAACCTCTGCTCTATTTATTGCGCTTAGCGAAGCTGAGCTCGCGCCAAACGAAGTTTCAGCAGAGTTTGATTTTTCCTCACGCTTAAGCGATTGCCACTGTTTGCTCAGCGTTTCGTCGCTCATTTTATTTGACCGATCTTGTTCAAACACATGTGGATGTCGGCGTTTCATCTTGGACACTATTCCTGCAACTACATCATCGAAATCGAAGCTGTTATTTTCTTCTGCGATGCGTGCATGAAAGACGATATGAAACAGCAGATCGCCCAGTTCTTCCTGCAAATTGTCCATGTCGTCACGCTCGATTGCATCGAGTGTTTCGTGAGTTTCTTCCAGCGTATAAGATGCGATAGATGCACTGGTTTGTTTGATATCCCAGGGACAGCCGCTTTGCGGGTCGCGCAAAGCCTTCATAACTTCGATAAGGTCGTTGATATCACTCATACTGTTTCCATTGTAAAGTTGCAAGTCGGCTGTCGAAGACTTGATAATACCCCTTTTATAATCTGGCTCGGATAAATGACGACTAACACAGGATTGCCCCGGTTGAATATTGACAAAGATGAATAATAGATACAAGCAAATGGTAGCCTGGCTGGGTGATCTCGGTTACCAGGATTATACCTTAAGCGTTGCGACAGAAGACGCCAGTTTTCGATCCTACTACCGTATACAAAAAGGCAATGATTCATGGATTCTAATGGATTCGCCCCCTGAAAAAGTGCCCTGTGATCGTTTTGTCGCCGTTGCCGGTAAACTTCTTAAAGCAAAACTCAGTGCGCCGGAAATTTTTGAGCAGGACCAGCAACAGGGGTTTTTGCTAATGACCGATTTTGGCAGTACAACCTATCTGTCTGTGCTCGATAAAAAAAGCGAGGGGCCTTTATACGCGGATGCGCTGGCGGCTTTGCTAAAAATGCAGACCGATATTGGAAGCGATGATTTGCCGATCTACAGTGAGCAATTGTTATTGCAGGAAATGGATTTGTTTCGCGACTGGTTTCTGAAACAATTACTCGGTATCGATTTGGACGAAACCCAGCAGAGGCAATGGTCGACTATTAAACAGGCTTTAGTACAAAATGCTTTAGAACAGCCACAAATTTTTGTCCACCGTGATTATCACTCGCGCAACCTGATGAAAATTGAAAAACGTAATCCAGCTATACTCGACTTCCAGGATGCAGTCAAAGGGCCGATAACCTACGATCTGGTATCGCTTTTGCGCGATTGTTATATTGCCTGGCCAGCGGTTCGAGTGGATCAGCTAGCGCTCGACTTTTATGAATTGGCCAAAATCAATGAACTGGTGGATGTAAAACCGGCCAAATTCCTGCGCTGGTTTAATTTGATGGGCATACAGAGGCATTTAAAGGCGATTGGTATTTTTTCCCGGCTGAAGATTCGTGATGAAAAGGATGGCTATCTGAAAGACATCCCGCGGACTCTCGAATATATAGATCAGGTTAGTGCGGGGGCTATGAATGTGAACGGGCTTGACACCCTGATTACAGAGCTGGATTTGAAATATCGAGTGGAATCACTGTTATGAGATCGCCGTTATTAAAGACGGCAATGATTTTAGCCGCAGGTCGCGGTGAGCGCCTGCGTCCTTATACCGATACCTGTCCGAAACCCTTGCTCGAAGTCGCTGGCAAGCCTTTAATCTACTACCATCTCGAAGCACTGGCAGACGCTGGAATTTCGCGGGTGGTGATTAATCTGAGCTGGCTAGGCGAACAGGTTAAAGGGGCGCTTGGCGATGGTAGTGATTTTGGTCTCGAAATTATTTATAGCCACGAAGCGGAAGCCCTCGAAACCGGGGGTGGTATCATTCAGGCGCTTGATTTGCTGGGTGACCGCTTCATCGTTGTTAACGGTGATATTTATAGCGATTACGCCTTTCAAAAATTGCTGGCAGTTGATGCCGACGCGCACCTGGTATTAGTGCCTAATCCCGAGTTCCACAGCCGCGGTGACTTCACCATAGACGCTGGTTACCTTGGTAACCAGCTTGAAGGACGCCATACTTTTGCAGGTATAGCAAAATATAGTCGAAATTTTTTTCAGCAACTCAAATCTGGTAAACGATCGGTAGTACCATTATTACGCGAGGCCGCTGAAAAGAGACGGTTAAAAGGTGAGTTATATCTTGGCAATTGGGTTGATGTCGGTACTTTGCAGCGCTGGCAATCAATAAACAAATGATCAGCCGATTATAGGTGGTGTCAACCCAGGCTCCAATGCCAGGGGTGAATCAGGCGTTTAATGATTGCTATATGACAGGACTGTTCGGTCAACCAGGCTAGGTGAGATGAGATATAATCAATAGACAAGCGAGATTGTAGATGATTTATGAATTTTCCGGGATAGACAGCTATAGTTTGAGCTGGGTTTCGTCAAGTTGGCTGTTTATTTCTCCAGATTTGCTTTTAACTAAACTACTGCGTAGCTGGCCTGCAGCATCCAGAATCGGATAGGCCACTGCGGTCAAATGCGAATTAATACGTTTCAAATCGCGCAAAACGTCGAGTTGCAATGCGCTCAGGCGAGGATTATAAGTCACGTCCTCACGTAGTTTGTTGAGGTGATTCACAACCGCCTGTTTTTCCAGTTTTCTGAATTTATATTTCTTCGCCAGTAGTTGACGGGCCATGGCTATGTCGCCTGAGGTGAAAACGCTGAGTGAAAGGTTAAAGCTGAGCAATACAGGTTGATATAGACTGTTAATGTCCTCACGATCCTGTAACGACATCTTTGCTCGTTCGACGATTTTTTTACGCAATATGCTATCGATCATATCGACTGAAATGATATCTCCGATGTGTTCCAGATTGGTCGCGAAGCTGAGGATCTCAGTACAGCGTTGACTTTCTTTTTCACCCAGCGTCTCGCGGCTTAGATTGGTCAGGTAGAGCTTTACCTCATCGTAGAACTGGTTTGCCACCTGATCCATGGTGCGGGTTCTTTTCGCCAGTTCAACATCGTTTTTCTTCAGTGCGATGAAGGTGTTTCTGAACATGCGCTCGACCACTTCACCCATGCGTAGCACTTCGCGTTCGGCATTAACAAGCGCCACCAGTGGCGTTTCAAATGCCGACTTGTCGAGGTGCATCGGTTTAATTTCATCGCCTTCGTCTTCATCTTCCGGTAGCAGGCGCTGGGTTAATTCTGCCATACGATTAATCATCGGCAAAAATAACAGGGCCAGAGCGATGTTGAAAAACATATGGAAGTTAGCAATCTGGCGCGGACTGGTAATGTCGTATTGAATTATCCAGTCGGAAAACCGACCTAGCCAGGGCAGCACGAGTATGACGCCGCAGACTCGAAAAATGAGATTACCGAGCGGTGGTCGCCGTGCCGTACTGCTGGCGCCGAGCGTGGCTACAAACGGTGGAATCGCGCTGCCGATATTGGCCCCCAATACAAAGGCGAATGCAACGGTAAGATCAAGCGCGCCGGTGCTCGCGAGAGTAATGACGAGTAATACAGTGGCGAGGCTCGAATGCGCCATCCAGGCAATAATAATCGCGACAACCACCGCCAGTACTAAATCATTACCCAGCGAGGCAAAGATTTCCTGAACAATAACCGACTCGCGCATCGGCAAAGAGGCGGCAAGAATCAGTTTTAATGACAATAGCATCATGCCGATACCGAGCGCGAGCCGACCGATATCACGGCTACGACCGGCATCAGAATAGGTGAACATTGCCACGCCGACAGCGATCAAAAATGGTGATAAAGTCGACAGGTCGAAGGTAAGAATCTGTGCAACTAGCGTAGTACCGACGTCAGCCCCGAGTAACACGGCGAGCGCAGGAGCGGTGTTGATAATGCCCTGGCTGCTGAAAGAGGAGGTCAACAGCGCTGTGGCGCTACTGCTTTGCAATAATACCGTAACGCCAAGACCGGCGAAAAAAGCTTTAAATCGATTCGACAGGCTCGCGCCCAGTGCGGTGCGGACTTCGCTACCCCAGGCATCTATAATGCCGATGCGCACCATACGCAGGCCCCACAATAGCAAAGCAACACCACCAACCAGATTAATAAGTATGGTGCTGCCGTTAATGTGAGTGACTCCTGAAAAAGGTAATGGAATGAAAAAGATGCAGCAATTAAATTACAAGCATCATTAACTAAAATAATAACAAAAGGCGCTTACTTTCTCTAGCAACGAATAGGCTCTTCAGTGAAATTAATTCACATTGCAGGAAAATAGTTACAATTTCTATAGCTATCCATTTGAAGCTGCCATCAAACCTCGGGAGGGTACATCGCCCGACGAAGGCATTTTTTTGTTTCCCTTGCCACTACGAATTCACGTCGAGCAACATAAACTCCACTGAAAACTACCAGCCCCGCGCCTATAATTTTGTAGGGCTGTAGTACCTCGCCATAAACCGAATAACCAATAATCATCGCCCATAATAATACGAAGTAATTGAATGGTTGCAGGATTACGGCGGGCGTCAGTTGCAGGGCCTTGATCAAAAGCAGATGACCTATAATTCCAGTAATACTAATCACTGCGAGCCAGAAAATCTGATCTGAAGTCGGGGTTTGCCAATAAAAGGGCGCGACTGTGAGTGAGGCAATAAAGCCGACCACGCCAAAATAAAGCAATGAAGTTTCGAAACGATCATGGCGTGACACTTTGCGCGTAATTAGATTATAAATCGCAAACATCAGGGCACAGGCCAGACTTATTATCGCATAAGAGCTAAGGGCTCCACTGTCAGGTCGGATGATGATGAGTGTACCAGCAAACCCCAGACCTACCGCCATCCAACGCCGCCAGCCCACTGACTCCCCTAGAAAGGGCACCGAAAGAGCGGTTATTATCAATGGAAAGCAGGCGAATATGGCATGCATTTCTGCCAGACCGAGATGCCGGAGGGCAAATGCAAACAGGGCGATTTCAGAACAAATCAATAAACCCCGTAGAATCTGTAGTTTTGGTCGTGTAGATCGGAAGGCAAGCTTGACACCCATACTTCGACTGGCAAATGCGATAGCAAACAGCGAAAAGAAAAAGAATCGCACTGTGACGATTTGAGCGACTGAAATGGATTGCGAGAGGTGTTTGGTGATCGCATCCTGGCCCGCAAAAAATAAAGTCGCGACGACTAGTGCGATAATGCCATTGACTGCCTGATCAGAATTTGTGGCAGGCAACGCGCTGTTGTTATCTTGCATTCAATTGAGTGATTTCCAAAAAATAATGAACCACGTATCGCTGCCTGATTCGGGCGAAACATGCTTGCTGTAGATGCTGGAATTATAGAGTTAAATTCTAATGCGAGATACCGCATTCGCTTAAGAAATGTTGGATTTTGTCATTTTAAACTATCGAAGCTGGTCGCCCTGTGATTAGTATGATGAAATAACCTATTTCGTTTATCCGGTCAGGGTTAATATGTCAGGCGTCAATTTATGAATCTTGCATTGGATCGATACACCGATAATCCGATTATTGATGAGTTGGTCTGTTGGCCCCCCAATCCGCAAAAAGTCAAAAGCCTGCGTGGATGTTTTCCGATGATAAGAAGGCCGTTCATCGAAATCGAATATGTCGACGGAAAGTCGCGACATCAGCATTTTGCGAAAAATAGCTTTGTCGAATTCTGGTCTGAGGCAGTAGTAATTGTCGGTGTGATAACGGATATTGATTTGATCTCGGAATTTAAGTTTCAGCCAGTATCAAATCGAGACAAATTGGAGAAAGATGTTTTAGAGTCCAGACAGGAATGTATTGCAGAAAGCAATCAAATGTTTGTTGCCGGAATGTATCAGTTATTCCTCGATCAGTACGGAGCAAATTGCAAAAGTTTGCCTGCGGACGCCATTCACAAAATTGCACAAGCGAAAAATGGAATTTCGTCCGAAAATAGCGCCTAATTAAGATAATAATTCAGCAACTATTTACTTTTATCCCAATGAAAGATAAAACAACGCTGACTAATCGCGTCCCCTGACGCCCACAACAATCAGGATAATACATTATGCCCGGTCTATTAGCTGACATCGACCCAGACGGTTTACTCGAATACTCCGTGGTATACACGGATCGCTCGCTGAACCACATGTCCGAATCGTTTCAGACTGTAATGAACGATGTATCGACGACATTGAAAAAGGTCTATAACGCCGAGGCGGTTGCAGTAGTGCCCGGCAGCGGGACCTATGGCATGGAGGCCGTCGCCCGACAGTTTGCGACGAATAAAAAATGTCTTGTAATCCGCAACGGCTGGTTTAGCTATCGCTGGACGCAGATTTTTGAAATGGGTGATATTCCATCTTCCTCTACTGTGTTGAAGGCGCGTCAGGTCGAATCGGGTTCAGAGGCCGCTTTTGCACCTGCGCCGATTGAAGAAGTAGTGCAAACCATTCAGTCGGAAAGACCGCATCTGGTATTTGCTCCCCACGTGGAAACTTCGTCCGGCATCATTCTACCGGACGATTATTTGAAAGCCGTCGCCGACGCTACCCATGCCGTGGGTGGTTTGTTTGTGCTTGACTGCATCGCATCTGGCACTCTCTGGGTGGACATGCAGGCCAACGGTGTTGATATTCTGCTTAGTGCACCGCAAAAAGGCTGGAGCGGATCGCCCTGCTGCGGGCTGGTGATGTTGAGTTCACTAGCATTACAGCGGATCGCTTCGACTACCAGCACCAGTTTTTCCTGCGACCTGGCTAAGTGGTTATCGATTATGCAGGCTTATGAAAATGGTGGTCATGCCTACCACGCGACCATGCCGACGGATTCTATTGCACGCTTCCATGAGGTAATGAAAGAAACCGAGGTCTACGGATTTGACAGGGTGAAATTAGAACAACAGGCGCTTGGTGACAAAGTTCGTGCGCTGCTGGCCAGCAAGGGTTTCAAAAGTGTCGCCGCCAAAGGTTTTGAAGCGCCCGGTGTGGTCGTTTGTTATACCACGAACAGTGATGTGCAAAATGGCAGCAAGTTTGCAGCCGAGGGATTGCAGATTGCGGCTGGTGTGCCGCTGCAATGCGATGAACCGCCAGACTACCAGAGCTTTCGCCTCGGCTTATTCGGGCTTGATAAGCTGCATAATATTGATCGTACTGTGGCGACTTTAGAGAAGGCGCTGGATCAAGTTATCTAGGAGCCTGTCGAACTTAGGATAAATCTCGGTAACTGCTCCTGCGTTGCCTAGAGGCACCTACTATTGGCGCCTAAGAGCGCCTACTGTTGGTACTCTCGGTCTCTGTTCCCGACTCGACTCTACCACTTGCATC
>CAXMRQ010000049.1:0-13854 GCA_964196115.1 uncultured Gammaproteobacteria bacterium | reverse complement strand
AAATAACCTAGCTGCATATTAGCGAGGAAAATAATGCCCAGGTGAATCGGGTGAATGCCATAACCGACGGCTATCGGCAATATTATCGGGACGATAATGACGATTGCTGAAAAAATATCCAGCATCATTCCCAGTGCCAGTAGAAACAGGTTAAGCAATATCAAAAATGTTAGTTTGTCGTCAATATATTGCTGGATCAGCTCAAACAGGCGAGTCGGTATCTCGGCATCGATCATGTAGTTGGTCGATGCTAATGAAGCCCCGATAATGATCATAATGCCACCGACCAATACCATAGATTCACGCATAATATGGGGTAATTGTTGAAACGTGATTTCGCGCAATACCAGAACCTCAACCACCAGGACATATAGAGCAGTTACCGCGGCGGCTTCGGAGACCGCAAAGTAGCCACCATAAATACCTCCCAACACCAGAATCGGTAAAGGTATTTCCCACTTCGCGGCGCTAATTGCCGCAAGTGCTTTTTTCGTCTCGAAACTCTTTTTCTCTCCCTTGTTCCGAGGTTGAGTCATGCTGTATATCGAGAGCATTACTAGCATTAATAGTCCCGGGAAAATCCCAGCGAGAAATAACTGATCGATTCCGACTGGCTGATCCAGGTCCATTTGCTGTGCGACAACGCCAAACAAGATTAGCGGTAATGAGGGTGCAAACAATAATCCGAGGCTACCCGAACTAGTTAATAGCCCCAGATTAAAGTTTTCGTGATAACCGGCCTGTCTAAGCGCAGGATAAAGCAAGGCCCCCAGAGCAATGATGGTGACACCCGAAGCACCGGTAAAAGCAGTAAACAGTGCGCAGGTGAATATGGCTACGATTGCAAGCCCACCGGGCATCCAGCCAAGTAGATAATTGGTTAGATTAACCAGCCGAGTTGATGCCTGGCTTTCACCCAACAGGTAT
Source organism: uncultured Gammaproteobacteria bacterium (assembly GCA_964196115.1). Classification (GTDB taxonomy): domain Bacteria; phylum Pseudomonadota; class Gammaproteobacteria. The sequence goes on along the minus strand of CAXMRQ010000049.1, from coordinate 12,927 downwards.
CCAGCAAAGGTAAACAGCGGAATGGCGAGTAGTATCGGCATTTCAGCGAGCCTGTAAATTTCGATACTAACTACCGATAGATCGATTTCTTCAGAATAAAACCCCAGCATCGCACTGGCTGCAATTATGGCAAATAATGGTGTCCGTAGAATCGCCAGAAGCAATATAAGAGGGCTGATAAAACTCAATCTAGATTACCAGCATGAGATTTGATTCGACGCAAAAATAGCGATCCCCAACGTAGCGAAAATAGAAAATAACGGATGCCGATCAGAGCAAAAGTAATCGGAATGATAATCTCAAACATCCAGGCTGGAATACCCGACAGGCCAATCATTCCATCGAGATACTCCAATTTGACCCAGTGCGCCCCATGCCAGGCAATCGACAGGCAAACCCATGCGGTGAACTGGCCGACAAAGGTCTGAATTAGCAAATACCATCTTTTACTAAATAAGCGAGAAATCAGGTCGATATGAATATGCCGGTTATCTCGACTGGCAACTGTCGCGCCTATCATACCAAGCCAGAGCACCATAATACGCAGCAGAGGGTCAGCCCACACAAGGCCAAAATCAAACAGATTACGCAGTAGTATTTGTGTTGAAGCCAGTGCGATCATGCTGCTGAGCAATACCACTAGGAGAATATCTTCGACCCGGTGTACGGATTTGACCAGTATGTGCATGATTATTGAGTTTTTCTATAATCGCCGAGGTGTCGCATCACCAGGTCTACAGCCTCCTTTGGAACAATCCCCTCGTTTGTCATATTGACGATAGAATCGGCAGATAGTGTTTTCCAACGGTCGAGTTCATCAGGGTCGGGTTTAACAAATTTGATTCCGTAATTCTTTAAGGCTTTGATGGCTTTTTCATTATCGGTTCGGTTCAATGTGTCGAGCCGATTAAACACATCGGTGACAATCTGCTTTACAATAATTTGATCTTCGGCTTTAATTTTATCAAATGATTTTTTTTCTATAGCCAATAGTCCGGTCAGATAGATCACTGGTATATCGGTTATAAAAGCGGTACTGCTATGCCATTGAAACGCGATTGCTGCGGTCGGAATTACTGTCACCGTTTCAATCAGGCCGGTTTGCAGGCCGGTGAAGACATCTGAGATAGGTAGCGAAATGGGCGAAATCCCGAGAGATTTATAAGTCTCCAGCACCATCGAATCGCCTTCCGGGATCCATACTTTGCTTGAACGTATCGATTCAAGGTCGGTTAGCGATTGTTTGGACATTATCCTCGCAAAGCCGCCATCGGCTATGCCAAGCAACACAAATCCATTTTTTTCCATATTTTGCTTTATATGTGTATCCATTTTAGCGCGTACATAGTCAACTTCGGCCAGGGAATTAAAAATCATAGGTAGGCTTAAAGCCTGTATGCCAGAATAAATATGCGCCAAACCTCCCGAAGTGAAGGCTCCACCGTGCAATTGGCCGACCTTAATCTTGCGATGTACACTTTGCTCATTCCCCATTACGCCACCGGGATAGAACTTCAGTTTGACTCGGCCTTCTGTATTTTCACTAATGCGCTTTGCAGCTTTTTTCATTTCCTTCATCCAGGTAGTTCCGGCCGGTGCGAGCGTGGCTATTTTTAACGTTTTCGCAAGACTGTGCCCACTGCATAAAACGCCCAGCAATATAATTAGATAAAGTTTATTAAGGTGGTTCATTTATCCATCCTGTATAGAATATTGATGCTTAGAAGCTTCGTTTGTCAGTTATCAAAAAGAGGAGTGAAATTCGCTATCCATGTGCAGTAGACACCGATGTTGCCTGTCAATTCCTTTATAGCAGGAATAGTGCAAACTTTGGGCCTTTGTCAGAAAAAATCAGCAGATTCTTTTAACAATTCGCCTGCGCGCTGTTTGGCTAATGTGTTTATCAAGATAAAACCCGGGACATCGGCAGATTCATCGAGTACGGTTTGCAGTAATTTATCGTGTAGCGCCTGATCGAATACCATACGTGCATAATGTTCGGCCATCAATACGTTAATCATCAGGTTTTTACCAGCGGAAATTTCATTGGCGCGTTCAAAATGGGCGCGACCTATTTCAGGTTTACCGCCGAGACTGGCTGGTAGCTGTGTCGACAGAACACCAAGGTAAATATGCGAACCACCATCGTCAAAGGTTTCATCCAATTTGAGGCAATGTTGAAGCAGTACGGTCAGCCTGGGCAGTTCCGCAAGAGCATTCCAGTCCGCAGCATTAACCTGAATCCAGCCAGCCCAGGCATTGGCGAAACCATACAGGACGGGTAAATTATTAATGTTCGTTTGCGCAAGCGCATGCTCGAATTCCGCTTGTTTGGCTGCAAGTGCTTCACAAAGATTTGAAACCTCCAGGCATAAAGCGGCTTTGGCATAAAAAAGTGATTTATCGGCGAGTCTTATTGCACGTTCTTCGTCTTCAATAAATGCCGACGTATATGAAGCATAAAGTTTGGCGCCTGCCAGCAGTAGATCGATACTCTCTGGATCACCCTCGATAAAGCTATCGAGCATCAGCAAATAGGCTGGGGCGCCCACACGTACCGTTTCCAGATCGTTTTGATTGAGAATGGCGATGGTAAGATTATCGGCCATTTTAGAGGTTGTTGAGCTAATAATGCTGGCACAACTTGCCAGCATTATCAGAACGGATAAAACAATCGAAGTGCGAATCATTCTGGGGTAATTTTTCTTTAAATAAATATTTGAGTTTTGACTATAACAATTATTAAACTCAAGATCACGCTTCCGCTCGGGCATTCCAGATTTCCCAGGCAAACTTTTCCCGCACACCTGGATCGAGTAAATGGCGTCGTGGAAACTTATTCGGTTTCCCCAGGCCTTGCATGTAGCCGATTAGATCGTTGTCCTGATGACAGGCCATATCGGCTGCCAGCATTCCACTCCAGCCACTGGTGTTATCGTCGATCGGCAATTGACTAATTGATATCGATGGCATTTCTGTTTCCTGTATCAGAATGATCCGCAGGTTTCGGCCAGTTCAGCCATGTGCCCGTATTCGAAACGCGGTTTAAATTCCAGATCGGCAAAACGTTCGACACGAACCGGGTTTTTAACGCTATCGGTATTATTAGGCTCCATAGGGCAAATCCTCTATTGCACCTGGCATACCGTTGTGTATATTTAAACATACACTACTGTATGGAATTAATTAATGACCGATAACAGCCTGCTACGAAGTGTGGCCGATAAAGGACGTAGCCAGATTGATCGGAGTCAATTTCAGCGATACGACTGGTTAGCGGCTGCGATGGATGTGTTTATTGATGAAGGTATTGATGCTGTGCGAATTACCCGACTCGCCGATGAGATTGGTGTTACGCGTGGAAGCTTTTACTGGCATTTTGAAAATCGTGACGATCTGATTACGGCGTTAGTGGCTTACTGGCAGGAGAAAAATACCAGCGCCATTGTTAATGCGTTTGATAACGTCATCAGCTTGATGCAGGGAATCTTCAAATTTTTCGATAGCTGCCTTGATGGCAAGCAGTTCGACCCGCGTTTAGACCTTGCAATGCGAGAATGGGCGCGCCGTTCTCAAGGAATTCGCGATCAGGTAGATGAGGCCGATACCGCCTGTTTACAGGCTATTACTGATTTTTTCGTTCGATTCGATTACCCGATGCCGGAAGCATTTATCCGCGCGCGGGTACTCTATTTTGCACAAATTGGTTTTTATGCCCTCGACGTCAAGGAGTCTTTGGCTACGCGGGTAAGTTATACCGAGGCGTATTATCTATGTTTTACCGGTAAGACATTGCAGGCTACGGAAGCGGACTCATTCAGGGGATGGATTTTCGATAAATATGGGGAGCAATTATTATGACTCGTCGTAACAGGAGACGTTCGACCACTGGTCGGCCGGGTGTGTCACATTCACACAAGCGCAATGTTAATTACGCTGCGCTGAAAAACCCACTGATCAGACAACCGGCGTTTTCCGAGGACCGCCTGGAAGCGGTTCATCAAACCGCATTGCGAGTCATTGGAGAACTCGGTATTCGCGTATTAAACGCTGAAGCGCGAAGTTACTTTAAACAGGCCGGAGCGACAGTTGACGAGGATTCAGAAATGGTCAAAATTGACCGCACTCTGGTTGCGCAGGCCCTTGAATCCGCGCCGAGCGAATTTATAATGTATGGGGCGACAGCGGAGAAAAACGTTACTCTCGGTGGCGATAATATTGCTTTTGTCTGTGTTGGCGGGGCACCCCATATTTCCGACATCGACCGGGGTAAACGCAATGGTACACTCGAAGATACCCGCAACATTATCAAACTCTCCGAACATTTTGATGTAATTCACCTGCAATCGCCCAATGTCGAACCGCAAGACACGGCGTTGCATTTAAGGCATTTACATACCACCGAGAGCCAATTAACGCTGAGCCAGAAACCATTCTTCATATTTTCGCGTGGTTCGGGGCAGGTCAATGATGCGTTTGCTATGACACGCATTGCTCGTGGTTTAAGTGAAGAAGAATTTAGTGACAAGGCCTGGTGCTACACGGTGATCAATACCAATTCACCCCGGCAGCTCGATGTGCCGATGTGTCAGGGCATTATTGATTTTGCCAAAGCGGGGCAGGTCTCGGTTATTACGCCGTTTACGCTGGCAGGCGCAATGGCGCCAGTCACCATGCCGGGCGCATTGGTGCTACAACACGCGGAAGCACTCGCGGGCATTACACTCGCACAAATTGTTCGCCCTGGTGCGCCGGTGGTGTATGGTTCATTTACCTCAAACGTCGATATGAAATCTGGCTCACCAGCGTTTGGAACACCCGAATTTGTGCAGGCAGCGTTCGGAGCGGGCCAACTAGCACGGCATATTAATTTACCCTGGCGAGGTTCAGCCGCAACCGCGTCGAATGCGCCCGACGAGCAATCTGTCTATGAATTTCTGATGTCCGCCTGGGGCAGTGTATTAGGGGGTGTGAATATGATGCTACACGCCGCTGGCTGGCTCGAAGGCGGCTTGACTGCTTCGATGGAAAAATACATTCTCGACATCGAAATGTTACAGACTTTTGCTGAAATTTTTCAACCCCTCTATAGTACCGATGACGAACTGGCTTTTGATGCGATTGCCAGCGTTGAACCCGGTAGCCACTTTTTTGGTTGCGAACACACCATGTCACGCTATCAGACAGCCTTCTATGAACCGCTGGTTTCTGACTGGAGTAATTTCGGTAGCTGGGAAGAAAGTGGCAGCTTAACCGCCACGCAAAGAGCTAATGGCATCTGGAAGAAAATTTTAAATGAGTTTGAAGCACCAGCAATGGATGCGGGTATCTACGAAGAATTGCAGGCGTTCATCGAGCGACGTACTTCGGAAGGTGGTTCTCCGGTAGATTCTTAACTGGCAGGGTAGTATTTTTCGATTAGAATCCTCCAATCCAGTTTATTAGTACAAATTTCCCCAGTGAATAATAACCAGATTGTTGGTCGTTCGATGGCGTTCTTTGCGGCTTTTTTATGGTGTTAATACCACGCTGTCGCGACTCTCCTATGATGTTGGCACGACACCCGTATCGCTTACCGTGTATCGTTTTTTAATGGCTGGCGTGATGATGGTTTTAATCGTATTGGTGTTACGAAAATCATGGAAAATGTCGGTGTCGCCGTGGATATTTTCTCTCTGTGTCCTCGGACTGTATATAACCTCTATAGGCCATCTCGGGGCTGTTCAATATATTCCAGTGAGTATGTCGGCAATTATCTTTTATACCTTTCCGCTACAGATAATCGCCTGGAAACGACTGGTGAATCGACAGACTGTGACGCGTTATGAGCTGACCGGCTTTATACTGGCATTTGCGGGATTGGCAGTGGCGCTTGGTCCGACATTTCAACAGCTGGATCCAGTCGGATTGGCACTCGCATTTTCCGGCTCTATTGGTTCCGCATTGTTCATTCTCAGTTACGAAAAATTTCCGCGTGGTACCGACAGCTACGTTGATAGTATGTGGATCACCCTCGGCACGATAGTTCTTTGCATCATCAGCCTGCAATTCGGTTTTGAATTAACGCCTCCGCGAGAAAATTCCGGCTGGTTTTATATGGCTGCGATTGCCGGATGTTCGATAATTGCATTTGTATTATCGTTACGCGCCATCAAAAAAGTGGGGGCCGCAGTATTTGCGTTATTTCTGAATTTTGAACCGGTGGTAATCTTATTACTGGCATGGTTGGTCATCGGGGAAGATTTGACACTGGCGCGTATCAGCGGTATCGCGATGGTAGTTATGGCATTGATTATCAGCCACTGGAGAGATCCAGCCGTTTCTGAGTAGATCGATATGCGATACTAGTCAGCCGGGGTAGATACATATTTAACATCAATCCCGGTTTTAGGCCGTTGAAAGTGCAAAATCCAGGGCCGGTATTGCTGATTTGAGTCCAATGCGTTGCGCCTCATTCTGGAGCCGCTGAAGTTCCCCGGTCAAAGCTTTATTTCGATTTCCGCTACCATAGGCGGCGAGCGCACGAGCGCGGTCGATGAAATAACCACAACGTGGCAATGGCTCCGCGCGTGTGTAGTCTTCCAATGCCCGGGCATATCTATCTACCTCGTTCCATTCACTCATTTGAAGAGATACCTCCATAGCATCCTCGAAAAATATGAGATAATTATGTCCAACACAGCCTGTTTCAAGTAGCGCCTCAGCTTCTGCTAGTGCCTTGTAGCGCAGGTCTGGGTTTTCCAGGGCAAGCGCTAATACTCCCAGCGCAATTGGGCCACCAAAAGTCATGCCCGATTCAGATTCTTGCAAAATATTTATCGCAGCTTGCGCGAGCTTACCTGCTTCCTGTCGATCACCCTGATGGATTGTAATTCGGCCTAGAAGGTAGTGATACTCTCCTTCAAAGAGTTTCGAACCCAGGCGTTGGGTAATTGACAGACCGCGACGTAGCCATTTTTCGCCTTTGGTCAGGTTGCCAGTCGCCGCCCAGAAGGCACCACCTGCAACCAGAGCGAGCATCTCAGCTCGTAGGTCATGCGTTTTTGCGGCCTGTGCAACTGCCGCATGGTAGTCATCGGTGGTTGATTCTAAATCGTTTTGCCATTGCGATACGTATCCTCGCATCGACAGATTCACTGCCATTACGCGTCCGAATCCGTGTTTGCGGGCTAGCTCAATGCATTGATCATAATAATGGTATGAGGAGATAAACCGGCCACGATTGTATTCGGCGTCACCAAGGCCACTAAGTGCCTGCGCCTCAACCTCGGGTAATTCAGCCTCACGTGCGTACCGCAACGATGTTTTGTTCGATTTCAGGCAATCTTTGATTTCACCCCGAACAAAGTGAACCCCACCTCGAATCTGGTGTATTCGTGCAAGCTCCAGGGATAGCCCGAGTTTTTCTGCCGCATATTCCGCATCTCCGAGCACGTTGATCAACTCTTCGTATGCGTGGGTGATACCAAGGCTCTCTGCCAGACCTATCCAGGCCCGGCAGCGCTCTATGTCACCATTTGCATCTTCAACTGCGCGTTGGTAAGCCATAATCGAACTCGGAAGATTCCACAGGATTCGCAATAGCCCACCTTCAAGACAGCTGAGTTCGAATCGTTCCGTATCAGCAGCGATTTCCAGTCCTCTTTGTGCTAACTGTAAGGCTCGTTCTGGACGATATTGTACGGATTGAAATTGTGCCGCCTTCAAATATGCCATTGAGGCACCAGCATCTCCGGCGTGATCCAGATGCTCTGCATGTAATACAGCATCCCGCTCGGCGTACCATTCTGCCGCTCGACGATGGAGTTCGCCACGCTGAGGTCTGATCATAGACGCGTAGGAGCCACCCTGAATGAGTGCGTGAGAAAACAGGAAGAGTGCTCCCTCGGGTCGCACCAGGTGGTGCTCTACCAGACCCTGGCATTCGTATTCGGGGTTATCGATCAGGTAGCGCAGGGCCTCGAGTTCGAAGCGCTGACCAAGTACAGCAGCGGCTCGCACCCCCTTTTTATCTTCGACCGGTAGCTGATCAATACGTGCCAGAACCAGACTTTTTATTGAATCTGGGATGCTCTCATAGCTTCCTTTTTTTACATCGAGTAACAATTGCTCAAGGAACAATGGATTGCCTGCAGCTCGTTTGATACAACGTTTTGCCATGTCGTCATTTGCGTTGATGAAGGCAGCCACTAATTCAATCGACTCGTCCTTGCGTAGTGGACTCAAATCCCAGGTGACGATAGGATTTTCTCCGGCCCGTGACCGCCAAATTGTATCGATAGGGTCACCCTCTGTGCGTGATGTCATTACCAAAAGTGCTGGACACTCTGCGACTGCTTCGGTCAAGCTCGCCAGGTACTCCAGTGTCATTTCATCTGCCCAATGTAGATCTTCTACTACAACGAAAATAGGTTTGCGAGCAGCTAGCCCGCTGAGGATGTCTGTTACCACCGTGCGTTTACCTTTATTTCTCGCTTCTACATCCATAGCATCGTACAGGGTTCGTAGATCGAGTGGTTGTGTAAGATCGAGTAAGTCATTCAGGTATACACGTTGCTCGGGTATAATTATGCCCCTACTCACAGCCAGCTCCAGAGCCTGTTCGCGTTCACTTTTGCTACATCCCGGTGTAATATTCAGGAAACTTTTGACTAATGCGGGAACTGCTTCCTGACCTTTTCCAGTACCAAAATCGAGCACCAGGGCCTTGTGCCGAATAAACCCCCGATCCTGCGCTAATAAAGTCCCTTCCTCGACAAATCGAGTTTTACCGATGCCAGCTTCGCCACGAACGAATACGGTTTGGCCGAAACCACCTTCCAGGCACACCTCAAGCAGGCTGCGAAACTGTGCTAGCTCAGCTCTTCGGCCTACGAAGGGACTCAGCGTGCTGATTGGAAAAAATTCGGCTGCCGAACGAACTTTGTGCAGCCTATGGACAATAATGGGTTTCGAAATGCCTTTCACTGTTACAGCCGGTTGTTCACTTACTTCGACTAATTTGCCAGCCAGGTCCAGAGTTGCCGAAGTTATCAAAATAGTTCCCGGCTTTGCTGATTGCTCCATTCGAGCAGTCAGCGGTACTGTTGGTCCAGATGCGTCGTATTCGGGATTATCAGGATCGTCCCCGACCTCTAATACTACAACCTCACCCGAATGTAACCCGACGCGGATTTGAATCTCGGAGGAAGCATCGGCAATGATTTTGTTCTGCATCTCCAGTGCTGCCCTACAGGCCTCTAATGCGTGTCTTTCGCTGGCTACGGGTGCGCCGAACATTGCCATGATGCCATCACCCATAAAACGGCAAATCGTACCCTGCTGTGACTCCACCGCATCGCACATGCGCCTGGTCACTTTATAGAGTAGTTCATGCGTCTCTTCGGCGTCGAGGTTTTCGGTCATCGCGGTGGATCCAACAATATCGGCGAACAGCATAGTTACTGGTTTGCGTTCACCCGGGGTACGCGACCAGGCTGTGATATTTTCGTCATCTATCAATTCGCCTTTAGTTGAGATCGCCTGTTGGTTCACGGGACTATCTAGGGTAGCTGGTTTTTCTGAATGAATCTCAGTCACTGCTTTAAGGATTTTCAGGCGGTGGCCAGCAGCTATGACTCCGATATCTTTCAGAGTTTCCTGATCAATCAAAGGCAGCAAATTCCAGTCGATAGCATTTTCGGCAAACGCGTTCGCATATTGACCAAGGTCGAGTTGTTCCAACCACTGTTTGACTCTATCTGTCATCGGATCGCCTGGAATTTTCTAGCAGAAGCACAGTCTAGCAAATTTTTATAGATGGATTATATACATTGGATTGATATCCAGTGCCTGATCGACAAAATTCAAATACCGGATCTGTGGTTTTCAGTAATGTTAATACGCATATAAATTGTGTAATTCCAGTCCTACCACGGTTCAGTTAGTAAACCTCTTTTAGAACATTCGGTTAGTGTCGTCGTCTGCAGTAAAAAGTTGATGTCTAGTGGTCGGTTTAAGCGGTGTGTTTAATCGCTACCATTGTAATATTGCGCGCAGTTTCTGGGTAGGGGAACCACCCGCTGAGGTTGCAGCACTTCATCAGCAGTCGATCAAAGCGTTTGAAATTATTCAATCACAGATGAAACCGGGGTTGAACATCAAACAGGTGCTCGAATCAATAAGGGATTATTATATCGAATCGGGTATTTCCGATGACTGTTATTGGTCAGGTGGTTATGAACTAGGAATTGCCTTCCCGCCGGTTTGGGTCGGCGCCTATATTTAGGACCTGAGAATGACAAGAGGAAACGGACGTCTTTGAAGCGAGGAGCGTCGGCAACCATGAGTGTAGTTTTTTTGTGCCCAATAGCGCCGGGTTATCAGCCTCCATCGAAACCCTTTTATTTCACCAAAACCACGCGCATTTCACCTGTAGCACGCCACGTGATCTTCAGGTTCTGTTCGGCTAATTTAAGGGAGCCGCTCTAAAATGAAAATATTCTATGATGAAAGAATGTTATTGCATCGAATCCCAGATGTCATTTTTGATTCATTGCCATCGTCTTTGCTTGAAAAACAGATCGAACTGCCGGGGGTGCTGACCGGATCATCAATATCGTCATAGCCCCGAATTTTCGGCGTACTCAGCTATCATCAGCAACAGCCCCAGCAATGAAAAGACGGCACTGAGTACAGCCAGACGGGCGACCAATCCAGAATAGGCGATGCGCGCGAGTAGCGGACTTTCTAGCTGATCTTTCATCCAGAACAAGCCAAGGATTGCTGATAACATGGCGATACCGACCAGGAAGAGATACATCGTCAGCCTCGCTGATAGAGCGCTTTTCGTTGCTCTACGTCACAAAGGTATGCGCAGCATTTTTCTTCATAAGCTTCAATCAATGCAGCAAAACCATGCATTTTTCACTCCTCGGTCTATTTAATGTTAGCATCATGCGGGGTTTACTCGCATAACAGCGAACTCGCATCACCCATGATGGTCAACCTATTACGCCGAATTAATTGTACTGATTTTATTGCTGGATTAAACCAATGAAAAACCCAATCATTTTTATAAGCCTGGCTCTTGCCATTGGTGTTGTTATCGGCGTAATCATTCAAGATGACTCCGAATCACCCGACTCAAGGATGGATACGTCCACGCCAGATAGCGTTATTGTCGCCAGTAGTCAAAATGCAGAGAAAAAGTCGGATGCCGTAAGCCTCACTGAATTCAATCGACTACTCCAAAAAGAAGTCCGAGCACGACAGGTGCTGGAACAAAAGTTTGAAACATTAAGCCGTCAAATGGCTGAACTGGATAGTAGTATGTTATCTTTTAAGGGAATAAACGACTCTGAGAAGATAACAGCTGACTCTAAATCGGATACCTCTGATTCGAATAGTCACTGGTTCAATGAACAGACCCTAATCGATAGCGGTATGGCTAGCAGCCGGGCCAGCGAACTAAAGGCTAATTTCGAGCAACTGGAAATGGAACGACTTTACCTACGTGATCAGTCAATCCGTGAAAGCTGGGACAGAGCGCAATATCGCGAGGCAATGCAGGCACTTGCGGGCAAAGAGGAAGATCTCAAAAATCGCTTGAGCGAGACCGAATATGACGCATATCTCTATGCTTCAGGTCAGACTAACCGTGTTGCCGTAACCAATGTACTGGCAAGTTCGCAGGCTGGAACTGCGGGAATACAGTCGGGTGATTATGTTATTCGTTACGATAACCAGCGTGTTTACAACGGCTTCGGTCTCCAACAGGCTACGTCCAGTGGTAACATTGGCGATAACGTAGCGCTGGAAGTAGAGCGGGATGGTGAAACCTTACACTTCTATCTTCCCCGAGGACCTTTGGGAATTCGCATGAACTCAGTGAGTGTGGCGCCCTAACTACCATTAGCCGAGCGCCAGGGCTTTTGAGCCAGAAAAATTGTATGACGGCTGCCTTTTCCCACCCGTGCCCGCACGGTACGCATCGATACTTTAAAGTCGGCTTTTTTCAGGCGAATGGTAAATAGCTGGTCTTGTCTGGCCGACCATATGGCAACAATACCTTCGGGACGAAGTGCTTTATAAATCGCATTCAATCCTTTTAGGGAATAAAGCCAGTTGTTATCTGAATGGGTCATAGCTTCTGGGCCGTTATCGACGTCGAGTAAAATCGCGTCGAATTTCCGATGTTTCTCAACAATCAAATCTGCCACATCACAAACCTGCACACGAGTACGGCGGTCCTGTAGAGGATGTCCTGCACATTTACCCAATGGCCCTTGATTCCATTCCACCACTTCAGGTATGAGTTCTACCACAGTGACCTCTGCCCCAGCTGAAACTGCTCTGAGGGCGGCAGCGAGTGTGAAACCCATGCCCAGGCCGCCGACCAATACTCGAGCGTTTTCAACGGTTTTGAGGCGAGTACAGGCAAGTTTGGCAAGGGCTTCTTCCGAGTTGTGCACACGACTGTTCATCAGGTCGCCAGGCACGCCGACAATTCGAATGCAAAACTCTGCTCCTCGTTGCGACAAAGTGAGTTCGCCATCGCTGTTGGGGATTTTCGCCTTACCTAATGCTGTCCAGGGATCCAATGCGCCTCGAAGGTAGTAGCCTGTTTTTTCGAGGCGCACCTTATCACAGGTGAGCTGAATAATAGTCTTTTCTTTGCGGCTGCGATATCGAGAGGATAGGGTCAGGTTTTGTTTCCTGCTAGGCTTTAGTTAGGCTTCGAAGATCAAAAAAGCAAGTAACAAGATCAGACCCCGAACATTAAATTAACTTCAATTGGCGGCATGCGGAGGAGAGATAAAACTATGTCTGACCTGGAGTTCCATATTCTTCAACATGAGATTCTATTTTCTAGTATTCTGAAATATTGGATTGTTAGACCTGTCCCCCGTGTGTCTGTGTGCAGAAACTATACGCAGATGTCCTGAT
>CAXMRQ010000048.1:0-20071 GCA_964196115.1 uncultured Gammaproteobacteria bacterium | reverse complement strand
TATCTTCCGAATCCAGCATCTGATCGTAGAAAGCCGACACCACCTTGCTGATACTGGCGAAACCACCGTAGCGCTCGAAAATCGTCCTGCTCATGGGTACCGCTCCTGTAACCGACCCTGTGAATTGTACCATTACAGGCGGTATAAATAATTTTTAAGATGTCATTGCTGACGGTATGGAACTTTCAAACCGGGTTCTGTTGCCTGTGCTATTGAAATCGGGCACGAGGTAACCATCTAGGGTGCTGGGCTAGTTTCCTGGAAATCAGAATGAATAAAACAGGCGATTCTACGCTCCTTTTCCAACGCTATCGATACGCTAATGAACTAGAAACTCAATGAGACAGAGGCATAAGATGAACACTTGCGCATCACAGATACGACCGAGAATCTGCATCTGGTTCTAGATGGTACATCAAATTTCGATTATTCTGATGGTGATGTTCCGCATATTAGGAGTTTGATTGAATTGCTAAACGAGTATTTTGGCGATTAATAGAGTCTTAAATCTCTAACTCTTGATCGTTGCTAGCGACTAAATGAGCGACCGTTATGGGTCGACTCCAGCCGTTGAACGATGGTTTTTGAACGACAGCTTTACGGATAGCAACTGTTTAGATCCTGGTCTACAAGGGCGCTAACGGTCGATGGTTGCCTTTCAAAGAATGAAATAGAATGTCCGCTAAGTGGCACATACCATCTGAACTCACGTTACGACTTTAGGACACCTCTAAAAATGCGCTTTATTGTCAGAGAATACTAATTCAGATTGTTCTGCAATTGCGTTAACGAGTATGCATCTTCAGAGTTGTACACCATATCAATCAGTTTCGAAACACTGACAAAATTAAACAATGTCTCGGTTTGCGGCAGATTCTCGCGTAAATAACTAATGGTAGTTTCATGCGGATGGCCGATGGCGATAGCGGTGCCATTATCACGCGCTTTTTTTAGCCAGATCTGAAACTGTAATGCTATCGATTCGACATTGGTATGGTCATTATCCAGAAATACATCCCGCGAAATTGAATCGATACCAGAGTTTAACGCTTCGGTATGTGCGACACTCAGAGCCGTTGTGCGGCTATCGAGAAAATACAACCCGGGATTATAGGATTTAATGCTGTCCATAATCGGGCGCATGAAATAATCAATCGCGGTCAAGTGACTGCCCATGTGATTATTCACACCCTTAATATTAGAAAAAGCCGACAACATTGAATGCAGGTTGGCGGTAATCTGATCCTCGTCCATTTTCTCGTTGAGTGCATTCGGTTCCATTGGTGCCAGGGAACTGGAGGCCTGTAGTGGTAGGTGGAGAATGATTTCCTTATCTTTTTGTTGTGCGAGGCTTGCCAGTTTCTGGCTATAAGTGGCGCCCGGTATGATTGCGTAAGTGTGATCTCCCGGTAAACTAATCGCGGCCTGGCCCTGTTGGTACGAATAACCCAGATCGTCGATCACCAGTGACAATACAGGCCGCTGGTCGGCGACTGCAAACGGCGTCAGGCACAGCAATGGTATAGCCAGAAAACATCTAATCATGACGTGCGGACTAGCTATTACTCTGCTGATTCAAAATGTGTAATCCTTTCAGCAGGTTCAGGGCTTCGAATAACTGGAAGTCAGTTTCAGCCAGTTTTGCGGAGTCTTTTTTATCCTTACCGCTGGTGTCGGTCTCGCTAGACTCGCCGTTAGGATTACTGAGCCTGCCATCAAGGTCTTTTTCAGAAAACGATACACTGTCTTTATCGTCTGTAGAGGCAACTTTCAGCGTCTTTAGACTGATATCGGGGACAATGCCTGTGGCCTGGATTGATCGGCCATTGGGGGTGAAATAGCGCGCTGTGGTTAACTTCACCGCGGAGCCATTACGTAATTCCTGAATCGTTTGAACCGAGCCTTTGCCGAACGATTTGGTACCCATTATTATTGCGCGTTTATGGTCTTGCAGTGCACCGGCTACAATTTCCGAGGCGGAAGCAGACCCGCCATTGATTAGAATAACCATGGGCGCGCCATTCAGGCTATCGCCCGGGGTCGCCAGATAACGATGACTGGAATCGTCGATTCGGCCTTCGGTATAAACAATCAAGCCGTCGTTAATAAAGGCATCGGAGACACCGACCGCCCCATTCAACACGCCACCAGGGTTATTACGCAGGTCAAGAATTAAACCTTCGAGGGTTGTTTCCTTCTGCAAATCGGAGATCGCCTTAAGCATATCGGTGGTGGTACGCGACTGGAAATTGGTAATTCTCACATAACCATAACCCGGCTCCAGCATGCGATTCTTGACACTCTTGACGCGAATAATTTCTCGCGTAATGGTTATCAATAATGGTTTTAATTCACCTTCACGAACAATGGTAAGCCTGATATCGGTATTCGGCTCTCCACGCATAATCTTAACCGCGTCGTTCAGCGTCATGCCCTTTACCTGTTTATCATCGAGCTTGATAATCAGGTCGCTAGCCTGAACACCAGCGCGCGCGGCGGGTGTGTCATCGATGGGAGAAATGACTTTGACGAAGCCGTTTTCCATGCCGACCTCGATACCGAGACCGCCGAACTGTCCGGTGGTGCCGATTTTTAAATCACTAAACTCGCTGGTATTTAAATAAGACGAATGAGGGTCGAGACCGCTGAGCATGCCTCTAATGGCATCTTCGATCAGACTTTTGTCGTCAACACCTTCGACATAGTCTGATTTGATACGCGAAAAAACTTCGGTAAATGCCTGCAAATCTTCAAACGGAATATCCTGATTATCTTTTAACGCATAGACGCTATGCCCGATAGCCAGTGATAAACCAAGCACTATACCCACCACAAAGTAGGTTGATTTTCGTAATTTATTAAGCATTAAGTTCTCCGCATGCCTTGCGCTAATTGTAGACCAGATTTTTAACTAGAAGTTGTTGTACACCACAAAAAATGCACTTTTCTAACCCGGAAATTTCATAAATCTGCGCAAGGATCGCGCAGTATATTGATTTCACAAGGAAATATCCAAAGAAGTCTCGTATCAATGATTCCGAGCGACTGAGGAACTATTTCTTGTGGAATCAATAGGCAAGCGAGATTGCGCATAATTTATTAATTTTTCGGGCTAAGATCAGTAACAAACAATAATCACTTAGTTAGAGTCAAGATGCAAACAGATTCCTGGCTTTACACCATTTCGTGGGGTTCTGCGGCTTGCCTTTTCTCCTGATTTCGAAATAAAGACCGGACTTCTGTTGCCCACCACTATTACCAATACTGCTGATTATATCACCTGCTTCAACCCATTCGCCTGCTGATTTAAATAAAGATTCGTTATGCCCATACAGAGACAGGTAGGAATTACCGTGATCAATGATAATTAAATTGCCCAGACCTCGAAGCCAGTCGGCAAAAGCAATTCGCCCCCGTGAAACTGCTCTGACATAATCGCCTGCCGGGGCATAGATCATTATTCCCTGCCAACGTAAGTCTGATAATGGTTTATGGCGTCCGAACAGTTTCTTTACATCTCCCCTTAACGGCCAGGCCAGCTTACCACGGAGCTGAGCAAAAGATTTCCCTTCAAGCTCAGGGTCAGGTGTTTCAGTTAGAATCTCTTGAATTGATCCTATCAATTTTTGTAACTGCTCGGCTTCATCTTCGAGTCGGGAGAGCCTTCCACCCTGTTTTTTAAGCTGCTTATCCAGCGAACTGATGATCGATTTACGTTTACCACTATCCTTTACCAGTTGAGCCTTTTGTGTTTCTAGTAAACCAAGACTTTTTTGCAGATCCTGCCTGGTCTTTTTGATACTGGCTTCCGCCTGTAGAATTTTATCGATACTGAGTTTTACGGTGGTGATTAACTCCGCGCGGGCATCGGAGAAATATTGGTAATAAACCAGATTGCGCTGTAACTCAGCTGGATTTTTTTGCGAAAACAGCAGTTTTACTTTTTCCTGTCTGCCGAGTGTAAACGCGGTATAAACTTGTTTCGCGAGTAGGTCGTTTTCCTGGCTTAATTGCTGTTGGTGCCTGTTTCGCGACCTGCTCAACTTTTTCAATTCTGCGCGCTTGTCGGCAATTTTCTTTTTCGACTCCCTGGCCTTACGGCTGACTTTGGCAATGCCATTTTCAATTTTTTTAAGCTGTTTTGTATAGCGTGATTTACTGTCTTCCTTAACGTCAATGATTTGCTTCAGTTTCGAAATTTTTGATTGCAAATTCTTTAGATCGGTCTGTTTCCGAACTTTTTCGCCCGCTGTCGTGGACTGCGCGAACAGACTGAAAGTGAAAATTGTGGTGACCAGAAGTACGTTTAACAGTTTTACTTTGAACTGGCTCATCGGGTATCGCAGATCAGGAATATCATACGACGAAATCATACTGGATTTAGACGAAATTGGCGAACTGAGTGCCGTTTATTCTAGCCTCTCTTGAGCTAGACAATTAATTTCGATTCGTACATAATCAATCGCTAATATTATAGTTTGGTAATAGACTCCGAATGAATATTGATCCGCTAAAATCGATCGATGCACCGCAATTAATGGCACGAGCGCAAGACATCGAAATTGCATCCCGTTCGCTGAAGGCCATGTCACATCCATTAAGATTAAAGATACTGTGTACACTCGGCAGCCAGGAGGTAAGTGTTCAAGATATTGTCGATAATGTCGGTACTTCACAAAGTAATATCTCTCAACATCTCGCGATTTTACGCGATAAGGGTATACTAGCGTCGCGTAAAGACGCCAACCGGGTTTTTTACCGTGTGGTGGATGCTCGCACACTACGCCTGATAGGCATGATGCAAGATGTTTTTTGTTCTTCCTGATTAATTTTTCTACTAAATATGTTCACTCAAATTACTGAATTTTCAGCAAATCACAGTTTGCTGGCCGGTGCTTTTGCCGCCCTTCTGGTTGCCGTTTTTATCAACGAATTTAAGCACGCTTCGCAGAATTTCTCCAAACTGACGCCAGCCGGTGCGATCCAGCTGCTCAACAATGAAGACGTGGTATTACTCGATGTTCGGGAGCCTGCTGAAACCGCGTCTGGTAAAATTGCCAAATCTATTCAAATTCCTGTTGCTTCAGTCGCTCAGCGCATCGGCGAACTCGAAAAACACAAGGATAAACACGTCATCGTTTACTGCAAGACAGGCCAGCGCTCAGGGCTCGCCTGCAGGCAATTAAACAAAGCTGGATTCGATAAGGTTTATAGTCTGAGCGGTGGCATCCAGGCCTGGCAGGAAGCACATTTACCGATTGGCCGTAAATAACCGAATCGCACGATCACATTCATTAAAGAGCATTACACGATGGCCGACGAAAAAGCCCCGGAAACTCATTTTTCGATTCAAAAAATATACGTAAAAGACCTGTCGTTTGAGTCGCCCGATACGCCTGGCGCCTTCAGCTTCACTAAATGGGAGCCGAAAATAGAACTCAATCTGAATAATGCGCACAACAGCATCGATGACAAGTTATACGAGGCAGTTTTAACTATTACCGCAACAGTTAAGCATCAGGATAAAACAGCCTATCTGGTCGAGGTTCAACAGGCTGGTATTTTTGCAGTCGTCGGATTTAACGAAAACGATAAAAAGTATCTGCTCGGCAGCCAGTGCATGAATATACTCTTCCCCTACGCCAGAGAGACAATATCCGATTTATCTACCCGCGGCGGATTTCCACCATTAATACTATCGCCGGTGAATTTTGACGCCCTCTACCAGCAGCATATGCAACAACAGGCGTCAAAGGAAGAGAATGTCGAGGAAGCCGAAGAAGCCGTTAAGCACTAAAGGGCATCTCTAAAAATGCACTTTTTCCGTGATAGCCGCGTCACCGATGTTTGCTCCTGCAAAATCGGCATACAGTACTTCCTGTACATAAGCTCCGTGCTCGAAGACCCAAAGCAGCTGCGCTGGGGCCAGCCTTCCTCATGTATGTCATATACACTGCGGTTCTGCGCGCGGAGGTTACTCGGGCTTTGCCCTCGCCCTGCGGGCCAGCCTTTGGCTGTTGTCTCCGCTTCGCTCCGGCTCCTTGCTCTTATTGCCATGGATGGCATGTATGCAGGCTTTGCAGGAGCAAAAGCCTGCCGCGAAAAAATCACTATTTTTAGAGACACCCTTTAACCGATCATGACCGTTAAATCGACAGTAGCGGTGTTCGGTGCTGGTTCTTGGGGAACCGCATTGGCAATACAGCTGGCTCGAAATGGATTGCGGGTTAATCTCTGGGGACATCGAACAGATCATATAGAACGGCTCATCCACGAACGGGAAAATTCAGCCTATCTGCCAGGGATCGAATTAGACCCGAATATCAGACCCACAGCGTCGATAGAAGATTGTCTTGAGGATGCTGAAATCGTACTTATCGCGGTTCCGAGCAAGGCCTTTCGTGCATTCCTGCGATCTTTAAAAATCTGCATCGATCCTGATATTTCAGTATTTTGGGCAAGTAAGGGCTTCGAAATAGAATCGGGCAAGTTTTTACATCAACTAGTTTGCGAAGAATTACCGGGTCACCATTACGGTGTTGTATCAGGTCCGACTTTCGCATCAGAAGTTGCTCGCGGATTGCCTGCGGCAATAACCTGCGCCGGTGATGACGATTCTGCCACTTCCCGGTTTGCTGAGTTGCTGCACGGTAATCGCTTCCGTTGTTATACCTCTAGCGATGTTGTCGGTGTTGAACTGGGTGGCGCACTAAAAAACATTCTGGCGATAGCTGTGGGCGCAGCCGATGGACTGGGATTTGGCGCAAATACCAGAGCGGCTTTAATGACACGGGGCTTATCAGAAGTAATGCGCCTTGGGCAGAGCCTCGGCGCACGACAGGAAACTCTGATGGGATTGGCTGGCCTCGGTGACCTGATTCTCACCTGTACCGATAACCAGAGCAGAAACCGCCAGTTCGGGCTCGCAATTGGCCAGGGAAAGTCAATTCAGCAAGCCGAGATAGAGGTTGGTCAAACGGTAGAAGGTCTGCGTGCAGCGAAAGCAATTTATAATATGTCGCGAGAGCTGGGCCTCGATTTACCAATAATGGCCCAGGTGTATTACGTGCTTTATGAGGGTAAAGAACCGCTCGAGGCAGTTAAATCACTGGAAGATCGACCTCAAAGAGCTGAACTCGGGGATGATAATTAAGCCGAGGCCTTATTTGAATGCCTGTTGTCGCCAGGCTTCATAAACCGCTATAGCGACCGTATTCGACAAATTCAGGCTTCTCGAATCTTCTACCATTGGAATACGTAGTTTTTTATCACTATCAAGTGAATCGAGTATTTCAGCCGGTAGACCACGACTTTCAGGGCCAAATAGCAACGCGTCCCCGATGACGAATTCAGCTTCGGTATAAACTCGCATTGCTTTTGTGCTGAATCCATATAAATGATTGATTTTGCTTGATTTAACAAAATCGTTAAATGACTTATAACAAATAATCTCAGCCCATTCCTGGTAGTCGAGACCGGCTCTTCGAAGCAATTTATCCTCAAGTTCGAACCCCATTGGCTCGACGAGATGCAACCTGCACCCCGTATTTGCCGCCAGACGAATGATATTGCCGGTATTAGGCGGTATTTCGGGCTCAAAAAGTACAATGTTGAACATAATTTAACTAATTCGGACATTTGACTTGAAATATATCAGTTATAGGTCAAAAAATGTGCTAAATACAATATGTTATAACGATTTCTTTATGCAAACTCTAAATTTATTTGTAACCCTGAATTTAGGGGTTAGTCATTTCGGATAATAAAATAGCAATCGGCAAAGAGAATATGAACAGTCTATTTTTATGGCAATGCATGGTGAGCAGATCGGGCTGGATTACCAGTCTGGTTGCGGATGGCATGCTTAGCGCCGTCATGATTGATTCTCGAAATTTGCCACAGTCGAGCATCGTTTATGGCCTACAGGATGCCCGGGCGGTGCAGTCTGCGCAGACAAATTCCGACGAAACCCTCGATGGCGTCCAACGATGACTGTTGGCTATCGTATCGAGACAATATCCATAAGTCTTTATATATCAAATAGTTCTAACCGTAATTTAAAGTAACCATTGAGTTGTTGAGATTTAGACACTATACTCATTGGTCTGATAGTTCAGGATTACCGTATGTCACCGACAAATGCAAATAAACCGACCCTGCTACTGGTCGACGATGATGCGATTATCGCCGATAGTCTTGAGTTTGTTTTGAACGACGAATACCAGATCAGTCGCGCCAGCGATCGACTCTCCAGTTTTGCGATGTTAGACAAAATGGAAGACTCGCCTACGCTTGCATTAGTCGACCTTGGTTTACCGCCCGATACGCATACACCCGATGAAGGTTTAGCGGTAATTAAAAAAATATCGCAAATGCATCCTTCTACCAGGATCCTGGTTCTGTCCGGGCAGGATAACAAAAAGCATGTTTTTCAGGCCAAAGAAGATGGCGCTGTCGATTTCATATCCAAGCCCTGTGATATCGCAGAGATTAAAGTACGCCTTAAACAGCAAATAAAAGCGGGCGGAGGTGATTCCGTTGATGGTGATATTGAAGGTCTTGTCGGCTCTAGTGAAGTGACCGAATTGCTGCGTATGCAAATCAAGCAAATTGCCGGTTCACCCTATCCGGTTCTGATCGAAGGTGAGTCCGGAAGCGGAAAAGAAGTCACGGCGAGAAATCTACATCGCTCCAGTCCACGCAAGCAACAACCATTTTTAACCCTGAATTGTGCGGCGTTTAATGGCGAGTTGCTCGAATCGCAGTTATTTGGCCATATTAAAGGCGCATTTACAGGCGCTACCGAGACAAAAAAAGGATTTTTTGAAGAGGTTGGCTCTGGAACCCTATTGCTCGACGAAGTCGCCGACCTGCCAATGGATTTGCAGGCCAAGTTGCTGCGAGTGCTCGAAGATGGTGAGTTTTATCGTCTGGGAGAAACGCAACCCCGACATTCTTTGGCGCGCGTATTGTCTGCGACCAATAAAGATATATTTAGCGCGATTGAAAATAACCGCTTCAGAGAAGACCTGTACCATCGGCTGAGTGTGCTGACGTTACGCGTACCGTCATTAAATGAAAGGCATGGCGACAAGCTCGAATTACTGGAATATTTTAAGCAAGATGTGGGTGAACAGATCGCTACTTTCACGCTTGACGATGATGCGCTAAGCCTCTGGAATGATTACGCTTTTCCGGGAAATGTGCGAGAATTAAGGAATATCATTATTCGTTTGTCGGCTAAATTTCCGGGGCAGAGAATCAAGTCGGAAGTGCTCAAACTGGAGATGTCGGGATTACATAGGCCAGGCGGCGAGAATAATAGCGAAAGCTGGATGAAGTCGGCCCTGAAAGCGGACAACTTTCAGCTCGACCAAGTTTTGAAATCAGTAGAAAAACAGATGATCGATCTCGCCATGCGCGAGCAGGGTGGCAATGTTAGTAAAGCGGCGGATATGCTGGGAATTAATCGCACCACTCTGTATGGCCGAATGGATCGCCTTGAAGGTAAGGAGGGCTAAACCGTGTATGAAGAATATTTCGGGCTAGATCGACCGCCATTCAAAATATCGCCCGACACCAGTTTATTTTACGAAGGCGGTAAGCGCGGTGACATCCTCGACGCTCTGGTATATGCAGTTCATCGAGGTGAAGGAATTATCAAGGTAGTTGGAGAGGTCGGCAGCGGCAAGACCATGTTGTGCCGGATGCTGCAACTTAAATTGCCTAAGTCGGTAGAAATAATTTATATCGGCAACCCCAGTGTCTCTGCGGAAGATATTTTGTTCGTGATTGCCCACGAGCTGGAATTACCGGCTACAAAAGATGCGTCGAAGCACGAAGTCATTCATATTTTGCAGGATTACCTGCTACAACGGCATATAGAAGATAAGCAGGTGGTGTTATTCATTGAAGAAGCTCAGGGCATGCCACTCGACACGCTGGAAGAAATTCGTCTGTTATCTAATCTTGAAACCGATCAGCACAAGCTACTGCAGATTATTTTATTCGGACAGCCGGAGCTGGATGAAAATTTATCGAAAAAATCGATTCGCCAGCTACGTGAAAGAATTACCCACAATTTTGACCTGTCTCCGCTAACGCCAGTTGAAATTCATAATTATCTGAATTTCAGAATGCGCGAAGTCGGCTATACCGGCCCAGAATTAATTACTTCGAGCCTGGCCAAAAAAATAGCCCGGTATTCAGGTGGACTATTGCGCAGAATTAATATTATTGCCGACAAAATACTATTGTCAGCATTTGCTGAAGGTACGCATAACCTGACATCAAGACACGTAATAGCGGCAGTCAACGACAGCGCATTTGGTGTCGATGTGGTTCGCAATAATGGCAATACAATATGGTGGCTGGCATTGCCAGTTTTGATTGCCGTGGCATTGGCCATTCATAAAAGTGGGCCGCTTTGGACCGATGTACTAGCTAATATTCGGATTGAAACGGTAGAATTAGGCGAAAAACAACCTGAAAACGACAATAAACCCGTTGAAATTGAAAAACCGGTCACAGAAAATGGGAATAATCGCGAGGATACTGGTGCACAGGTGATTGATGCACTTACCGAAGAGACCGTCATCGGTGGGAGCGAGGTTACTGTTGATCCTGTAATAGCAGAATTGAAGCCGGTCGTCGCGGAAATTAAAACAGAGCAGCTTGTGCCCGAAGCAGATGCGGTCTCTTTAGCTAACAAGTCAGTTTATATGGACATAGCCGATAAGATTCAGGATGAATCGGTAAAGATCGAGGCGGGAGGTGAAACCCCTGATACTGAACCGAAGCTGGTTGATAATGCGACCTCTACAAATTACCAACAATGGTTAGATGCTAAGCTACAAAAAAGTCGGGAGTGGTTAAGTAATGCTCAGCGGGATAAAGTATCAATTCAGGTATTGATGAGTAAAAAATCCAAGGTGCGCGAACTGGTAAACATTTTGCAGAATGAATGGCCATTAAATATCGATAAAACTTACTTATATGAAGTAGAAATGGAATCACAAATTATATATCGTGTTTTTTATGATGAATTTGAATCAGTAGCCCGGGGGCGTCAGGAAATAAAGCGATTACCCGCATCCGTGAGGGTGAATTCCCCTTATTTACATTCTGTCTACCGAATGCAAAAAGCATTACTTTAGCAAAATTGATCTACACTGGAATAATGACAATGAAAAAAATTTTATCGTTAATCGTCATAGTTACCTTATCGGCCTGTCAGAGCTTTATGGGTGGAAACGATAAAATGGCTGCGACAGGACATATTAACACCCCACTGCCGCCAGCTGAAGCTGAGCCAGCAGCGATTCCACCGGTAGTCGAGCAAGTACCCATTATCGCTGCCCCGGAACCCCCTGAGAAACTGCAGACATTTACAGTTGTCGTCAGCGATGTTCCGGCTAACGAATTGTTATTTGCATTGGCGCGTGACGCACGACTGAATCTGGATATCGATCCTTCAATCACTGGTCGGATAAGCATTAACGCAATTGACCAAACACTGCCACAAATACTGAAGCGGGTTTCACGGCAGGTTTCACTTCATTATTACCTGGAAGGCCCCAATTTAATTGTCGAACAAGATCGTCCATTTATCAGAAATTACAAAGTTGATTATCTAAATATGGCGCGCGCAACGAGTTCCAGCGTTACCGTCGCTACGCAAATTGCATCAGCTTCCAGTGATGGCGGTAATAGTGGTAATTCGACTACTTCGGTGAGTAACGAGGCCTCTAACGATTTTTGGAAGACGCTCGAGGGGAATATTGCCGCGCTTGCCAAGACTGAAAATTTTTCAGGCAGCGTTATCTCAAATCGCGAAAGTGGCATTATCGCTGTGCGCGCTACTTCAGCCGCCCATGAAGAAATACAACGCTTTATCGATCAGGTTATTCATAGCGCACGCAAACAGGTGTTGATCGAAGCGACTGTAGTTGAAGTAACCTTGAATGATGAATTCCAGGCCGGTGTTGACTGGTCCAGAATAGCCACCGGAGATGGCTGGAGCCTGGAGCAAAGTCTATTGGGAGGTACGCTCGGAACGACGCCATTCACGTCCGCAACATTTGCCGATAGTAATGCCGATCGAAATGTAACAGCGGCGATAAAGGCGCTCGATTCATTCGGCGAGGTGTCGGTAATGTCGAGTCCTAAAATCATGGCGCTGAATAACCAGACCTCAATTCTCAAGGTAGCTGACAATAAAATATACTTTGAAATTGAAGCAGACAGCGCAACAGATCAAAGCGGTAATGTAACCACAACCTTTACCAGTAATTTGAAAACAGTTCCGGTTGGTTTTGTGATGAATGTGACACCCTTCATTACTGCCAATGATGAAATTATTCTTAATATTCGCCCGACGCTTACGCGCATATTGGGATTTGTTGATGACCCTAACCCCAGCCTAGCGCTTGCCGGTGTCGTCTCCAGTATACCCGAGATTCAGGTGCGTGAAATGGAATCGGTACTACGTGTTGCTGATGGGCATACCGCAGTAATAGGCGGGCTCATGCAGGATTCCGCAGGCAAAACAAGCTCTGGTTTACCCGGGTTACACGATGCCAGGGGTATAGGACTTTTATTCGGCACTAAATCACAGCAGCTTGATAAGACCGAACTGGTCATCTTTCTGCGGCCACGTATCATCAATAATGCCAATCTCGATACCAATTTAAAAGATTTCAAGCGTTATTTAAATCCGCAATCTTTTTCACAATAGTCTCGTAATTAAAGAAAAGTAATGAGTTTACTGTTAGATGCATTAAAGAAAGCTGCCGAACAAAAGGCAGAAAATAGCAGAGAGACAGTTGCCGAACAGGGATCATCGGACGAAACCATATTGCTTGATCAAACTACCACAAACATTGTCCCTGAAAGCGAAGAGGATAAGCAGTATGCATCTTCTGATAGTTCGCGATTCGATAATTCCGATACTGAACTCGAAAATAAAGAGGATAGTCAGTATGCATCTTCTGATAGCTCGCGATTTGATTATTCCGAGATTGAACTCGAAAATGAAGAGGATAGTCAGTATGCATCTTCTGATAGCTCGCGATTCGATAATTCCGATACTGAGCTCGAAAATGAAGAGGATAGTCAGTATGCATCTTCTGATAGCTCGCGATTCAATAATTCCGATACTGAGCTCGAAAATTTAGAAGATGATAGATCTGTTGTAATTGTTGACGAGCCAGACGAAGATCAGACCCTGATTTTCACCGATGACGATGTGACCGCTTTTCTTGGTGATGACACACTACTCAGCCGTGAATCCGATGACGAGACCGGATCATCACGAAGTGACTCTGTGCCTGATATTAATGAGGCACAGTCAGACGAGTTAGATGATTTCGTCGATGAGGAACTTTCAATCAGTCTGTTTGATGAGGACGACACGCTGACAGCGGCGCAGGCGGCCAGGCAGGCTGACGGTGCGCCATCAGAAGAAATTGAACTGCAACTAGCGCCACTAAACGATATCACGAAAAGTCTGATCCTTGCAGCCGTTCCGGATAAGGACGACTCAGAAGCCGAAATTAGTCGGTCAAGTATAACTAATGAAGTTAACCCGGCCCCTGCTACCGAATTTCGCACGGAAACCGGGATGGATACCTCAACGCGAACCTTCGCGCCCGATAATTATGACCGCACTTTACGAAAACCCGGTAGTGGCGACGATTCCAATTTGTTTGCAGGCGTACAATCTGCTACCGATATAGTTATGACGCCGGAATATGCGAAAAAAATGTTTCGCAGCAAAACCTCCACGCAACGAATCCACACCGTTAAAATTTATGTCGGTACCACCCTGGCGATTTTAGTGGTAATTGCGGTTATAGGGATATTGCAACTCGATGAAGATACAAACAGTATTGACGACCGCATACGGTATTTAAAACGTGATCCGATGCCCGGATTAATTAAAAATACATCGGCAGGCGAGGAATTTACCAATGTGTTCGCCGCAACCCCAGGCAATGAGGTAGATGCCACTACATTGCAATTGGTTAAAAATGCAGAGTCACTGGTCGATGCTGAGGAAGTCGTTGCGATCAAGCTTGACACAGATGAAGGAACTCCGCTTGAGGATGCTACTGATGAACAAACCGACAGCAAAATCGCGGCGGTAGTCGAGGTTCAAACATTATCGTCGCAAACCTCGCCAGGGGTGACTAAAACCAGTATCAAATCGGCGACGGGCAGTGATAATAGTCCCACAACTAGTAATGCAATTAATATAAGCAGCAACAGTAAAATCTCCGAAAAAGATCGTTTGTTGCGCGAAGCCTATGCCGCCTATCAGCGGGGCGACGATAAACTGGCGTTGACTAAATATAATTCAGTCCTCGGCCTGGATCCGGGCAATCGAAATGCGTTGCTAGCGCGAGCAGCAATTTATATTCAAAACAACAGAATTCAAGAGGCGATCAGAGATTACCAAACTTTACTGAATGCTAATCCTAAAGATTCACTGGCAATGTCTTCGATGATTGCGGTGGCAAGTTTTTCTCCTCAACAGTCTGAAACTCAGCTGAAATTAATGATTCGTGACGAACCCAATTCGCCGTACCTGAATTTTGCACTAGGCAATATATTTGGCGCACAAAATCGCTGGCAGGAGGCGCAGGGGCGGTATTTTGCGGCTCTGCAAAATAATCCGAATGATCCGAACTATGCATATAATCTGGCAGTCAGTCTTGAACATATTGCCAAGCCCAAAGTGGCTATCGCTTACTACGAAAAAGCGCTCAATAACTATAGCAATGGGCTGGCTACATTTAACAGGGACATCGTTGATGCGCGATTGGAGATACTGAAGCAATTATGAACGCTGAAAACAAACCCAGGCGACTTGGCGAAATATTAATTGATGAGGGTGTAATCACCAAAGATCAATTAAACATTGCTCTAACCGAACAAAAAAAGGTTCACCAACCTCTAGGTAAACTATTAGTTAGCCTCGGCTTCGCAACAGAGGCGATTATGCGTTCAGCCCTGGGTGAGGCGCTGGAGCAGGATAGTGTCGATCTATCACGCGTAGTGCCCGACCCGGATGCGATCAAGATGATCAATTCAGATACCGCACGCAAGCATAAAGTTATCCCGCTTTCCTTCGATCCGCTTAAAAGCACACTTACTATTGCCATGTCGGATACCTTTAACCTGTTTTCACTGGATCGTATCAGAATTCAAATAGGCCAGCATATAGAGTTAGTGCCAGTTCTGGCGGGCGAAGTGGAAATATCAAATGCGGTCGACCAGTTTTATGGTTACGAATTGTCCATCGATGGCATATTGCGTGAAATTGAAACCGGCGAAGCTGACTATAGCAATTACCAGGGTGACGGAGAGGAATATAGTCAGCCGCTGGTGCGACTGGTAGACGTTATGTTATCGGATGCGGTGAAACGTGGCGCGTCAGATTTACACTTCGAGCCTGAAGAAGGTTTCCTACGGATTCGCTATAGGATCGATGGCGTGTTACGCCAGATTCGCAGCTTGCATAAGACTTACTGGTCAGCTATCGCGGTACGCCTGAAAGTTATGGCAGACATGAATATCGCCGAAACACGGGCGCCACAGGATGGTCGAATATCGCGCACAATCATTGGCAGACCAATCGATTTCCGTGTCGCTTCACAGCCCACTATCCATGGGGAAAATATTGTCCTGCGTGTGCTGGATAGGGAAAAAGGCGTCATCGCGCTCGAAAAACTCGAATTACCGGAAGATTCGCTGCATACATTAAAAATTATGATGGCGCGGCCCGAAGGCATTATCCTTGTTACCGGCCCGACCGGTAGTGGTAAGACAACGACGCTCTATTCGCTGCTTAACTATTTGAGTAATGAACAGATTAATATCATGACTCTCGAGGATCCGGTGGAATATCCCTTC
Source organism: uncultured Gammaproteobacteria bacterium (assembly GCA_964196115.1). GTDB lineage: Bacteria > Pseudomonadota > Gammaproteobacteria. The sequence continues at coordinate 4,156 of CAXMRQ010000048.1, read as the reverse complement.
CCACTGATCCGCCAAACCTCGGTCAACGAAGCAGCCGGCATGAATTTCGCAAATGGAATCAAATCACTGATGCGGCAAGACCCGGATGTCATTCTGGTGGGCGAGGTGCGCGACGCGGAAACAGCGGAAATGGCTTTTCGTGCCGCAATGACCGGCCATCAGGTATATACCACCTTGCATACCAATTCTGCTATCGGCGCCCTACCCAGGCTGCGGGATATAGGTATTATTCCAGAAATCATGGCAGGAAATATTATCGGCGTACTGGCGCAACGCCTGGTGAGAAAACTATGCACTTATTGCAAAGAAGCTTATAAACCGGATAGGCAGGATTTGGGTATGCTGAGTAATCGCGAGGGTATCATTCCAGTAAAAATTTATAAATCCAAAGGCTGCACCGCCTGTGAGCAGAGTGGCTATAAAGGACGCCTCGCACTGCTCGAAATTCTGAAAATGAATTCTGATCTGGACGATATGCTGGTACATGGAGCAACCACCAAAGAAATTCGTGATGCAGCTTATGAGCAGGGATTTTTTACCCTCGCCGACGATGGTGTTCGCCATATCATCAGTGGTATTACATCAATCAAGGAAGTCGGTCGCGTAGCCGATCTCACAGACCGAATGACCTAGCGCACTAAAATGCCGCATTATAAATACAAAGCGATAGACGCGAAAGGCAAGTTCATACAGGGTAGTCTGGATGCTGGAAATGTACCAGATCTTGAATTCAGGCTCGAAAAAATGGAAATGGATCTGGTTACTTTTAAGCAAAAAGAGCATGGATCCGACCTGTTCGGCAAAAACAAAATTGGTCGCCGTGATCTAATCAACTTTTCATTTTATCTGGAACAGTTAACTCGTGCCGGTGTGCCAATACTCGAGGGTCTGGCAGATTTACGCGATGGGGAAGAAAACCCATCCTTTCGTGATGTTGTTACCGGCGTTATCGAAGCGATCGAAGGTGGTAATACATTTTCTGAAGCACTCGGACTTTATCCTAAAATTTTCGACGATGTATTCGTCAGCTTAATCAAGGTAGGTGAGCGCAGCGGAAAGATGAGTGAAGTATTGGTCGATATTACCAACACCTTAAAATGGCAGGACGAGTTGATTGCCAAAGCCAAAAAAATTATGACTTACCCGGCTGTCAGTGGCTCGCTGGTGGTAGCTGTGCTCATGTTTATGATGATTTTTCTGGTGCCCGATATTATGTCTGGAATCGTCGGCCTGGGTGGAGAAATTCCATTCGAAACGCGAGCCCTGATGGCAACTTCCCGATTTCTTGTGGATTTCTGGTATCTGGTAATCGCCACGCCATTCATAGCATTCTTTGTGATCGCTTACTTTTACAAAAACAATAGTAAGGCACGATTCAAGATTGATGGAATGCTGCTCAAGATGTGGATTATTGGGCCGGTGAGTGAAAAAATAAAAATTTCCCGATTTACGCGTTATTTTGCGTTGATGTTTGCCTCTGGCATTACCGTACTTGATGCAATCAATCTGAGTAAGTCGGTACTCGGCAACTCGGTGCTGGAAAATGGAATCGACCGGGCCTGGCAGCAAATTTCGGAAGGCGCCAGTATCAGCGAAAGTTTTAAAAACATTGGTATTTTTCCACCTTTGGTGGTACGCATGTTACGCGTCGGTGAGTCGAGTGGGCAGATGGATAAATCGCTGAATAATGTCAGTTATTTTTTTGACCGGGATATCAATGACAGTATCGATAAACTGGAACCAATAGTGCAAACGGCAATGATGGCAACGATTGGAATATTCGTATTATGGTTGGTGATGGCGGTAATGGGGCCGATATACGACACGATTAGTACCATCCAATTATAATGGCGATACGATGAAAAGAGTCCTCTATTTCACAGGATATAGAATGGTCGCACAGGAGTGGCAGGGCCGTAAACTCGAAAGTAGCGTTTATTTCGAGCCCGATGAACAGGGGCTGGATTTGTTCAGCACCTATTTACGTTCGTTCAGCAACGAACCAGTGCGACTACTGGTCGATTTAATTGAGGAAGAGTTTCGCCTGATCAAAATCCCGTTTTTACGCGGTTCAGATCGGCAGGCGCTTTTGAAAAGAAATTATGCCAAGTATTTCCGTAATTCGAAATACAGATATGCAGTCACACAATCGATCGAGAAAAAGACTCGCAAGGAAGAAAAGCTGCTATTGCTTGGATTATCCAATCAATATTTACTCGAGCCATGGTTGAATATTATCGACGATACTCGCACCCCGCTATCAGGCATTATCAGTCTCCCGCTCCTGGCTGAAAATTTCATCAGTCATCTCAAAACTGATAACAGGGTCATTATTCTGGTTAGTCAGCAGGTACCCAGTAATTTACGTCAGTCGGTTTTCATAGACGGCAAATTAATTCTCAGTCGTCTGGTGCCGATTGCCAGTTTTTATCAGGGCGATTACGCTACCGACGTCATACGCGACGTCGAAAGTACGCAGCGCTATCTGACTAGCCAGCACATGATTGAACGCGCTGAAAATACCGTATCTATTCAAATTCTGACCAATAGACGACACGTAGATAAACTCACTATCAAGTGTGCAGAAGAGGGATTATCCGATTATCAGGTTCACGACGTCAATGATATATTAACGAAGGAAAAAATTGAGCTTGCTGATCAGCAGGATTTCAGCTCGGGATTATATTGTTATTATGCCAGCAAGAAGATGTTGATCAATCACTACGCACAGGCAACAGAAAAAAAATATTTTAGACATCATGTTACCAGCATGGCCCTGAAGGCTTTGAGTATCGCATTCATCGCTATTGGCCTGGGCATGGCGACAACCAGCGCGGCAAAGAGCTGGATATATATCAGTACCGTTGCAGAAACGGCGCTGATTGAACAAAAGTACAGATCCAAGTTTAATCAACTCAGTGAAGCTCAAATTGATTCGACCACGTCTACCGCATCGATGCAAAATATTGTGCAGACTGTTGAAACTATTCAGAACAAATTCTTAGATGACCCGGAGGAAATGCTCGCACTAATAAGCCAGGATGTTTCTTTATTTTCCGATATCCGTATAAAAAAAATCGACTGGTTTACCTCTAATATGTCTGACTCTGGAAGAGCTGCCGAGGTGAATTGGGCTAAACCCAATCGGAAAAAGCCAAAGCCTGGTGAAAAACCAGCTAAGCAGGGTTATTTCGAAGTCGCAATTGTCGAAGGGGAGTTTTTAAATTTTGGAGGTAATTACCGGTATGCATTAAGCGCAGTGGACGATTTCGAAAAGGCCATGGCCGAGTCGGGTAATTATTTCTCTGTCGAAATAACCAAACGACCGCTGAACATAGAATCCAGCAATAGTTTGGCCGGTGATGCGGGTGTGGGTAAAAATAACAGTCCATCAACAGCTGGACTGATTTTTCGTGTGGTGAGGGAGGTAACGCCAAATGAATAATATTGACTGGCATTACTTACGACAACCACTAATTATTTTTGTGTTGTCGATTAGTATAGCGGGCACATTGAGTTTTGGCGGACTTCAATATGAAAACATCCAAGTAGAAAAATACGAAACCGCAGTAGCGACCCTGACAAGCATGCATAAGCAGTATAGCAAAATAGTCAACGATATCGATTTACTCGATCAATATCGAAATCTTTACAGTGGCTATAAATCGAGCGGGCTGGTTGGTGAGGAACGCAGATTGAGCTGGATAGAAAGCCTCGAAACCACGAATGAGGTGTTGAAGCTACCTAAGCTGACTTATAATTTGCGGCCGCAGGAAAAATTCATACGCCCTGGTCTCACGGTAAAAAACCATGTCGAATTAAATAGTTCGCCAATGGTATTATCGATGGGGTTGCTACACGAAGAAGATCTTTTAGCAGTACTGGAAGGGCTTAGACTATCTATTAAAAACCTGTTTACTGTAGAGCATTGCTCGTTATCTCGGATCGGGCAGGTAAACCAGTCGCTTCATACAAAAAGCTCAAACCTGTCCTCAAAATGTACCATTAGATGGGTGACAATCAATGTCCGTTAAACTACAGCATAATCAGCCCAGGCAGTTATTTCAGGTAACCTTGTTACTGCTCGGTGCATTGGCTGTAGGTGACTCCGCAGGTTCAGATATTAAAACTTTATTTACTACGCCGATGGAACGCC
>CAXMRQ010000047.1:0-21956 GCA_964196115.1 uncultured Gammaproteobacteria bacterium | reverse complement strand
GTTTTTACAGGCGGTTACACAGGCATTACATTCAATACAGCGTTCCGCATCACAATAAAATTTCATTCTAGCCATTTTATAATTCCTCGCTGTTTAAGCTTTCGTAATGCGGCAAAGGCTGCATTTGGATTCTTGCATTTGCGTGACTGAATCGTAACCGTAGGTCATCGCGGTATTGGCTGCTTCACCCACGACATAAGGGGCCGATCCTTCCGGATATTTAGATGTAAGATCTTTACCCTGGAACTGCCCTGCGAAGTGGAATGGCATAAATGCAACCCCTGACCCGACACGTCTTGTCACCTGGGCCTTAACTCTGAGCTTAGCTCCTTCAGCACCCTCTAACCAGACATCGTCACCATCCTTAACCCCGGCGTTATTCGCATCGCGAGGATGCATTTCGACAAACATTTCCTGCTGCAATTCGGCCAGCCATGCGTTGGATCGTGTTTCATCACCACCGCCTTCATATTCGACCAATCGACCCGAAGTTAGAATTAACGGATAGTCCTTCGAATGGTCGACCGCCTGGATCGACTTATAACGTGTTGGTAAGCGCCAGAAAGACTTGCGGTCTTCGTAGGTTGGATATTTTTCCACCAGGTCACGCCGCGACGTGTACAGCGGCTCTCGATGTATCGGCACCGGATCCGGGAAAGTCCAGACCATCGTTCTCGCCTTGGCATTGCCAAAAGGCGCACAACCGTGCTTGATCGCGACTCGCTGTATGCCACCGGATAAATCGGTCTTCCAGTTCTTGCCTTCAGCTGCTTTTTGCTCATCTGTGGTCAGGTCATTCCACCAACCAAGTTTCTTCAACATCGCGTGGTCGAATTGAGGATAACCGTCCTTGATTTCAGAGTCTTTGCTATAAGAGCCTTCGGCTAGCAGATTTTCACCGTTTCTTTCGACACCAAATCTGGCGCGGAAGGTCAAACCGCCTTCGGCGATTGATTTCGATGTGTCATACAGGTTCGGTGTGCCCGGATGATTCATTTCTGGTGTACCCCATGAAGGCCAGGGCAAACCATAGAAATCTCCATCGGCAGGTCCGCCTTCGGCTTTCAATGTTGTGTAATCGAAGGTTCCCCAGTTTTCCTGATGTTTCTTCAATCGCTCAGGACTCTGGCCGGTATAACCGATAGTCCACATACCGCGATTAATTTCGCGCAGGATATCTTCAACCAGAGGCTCCTCACCATTCACCGCAATATTCTTGAATAACTGGTCGGAGATACCTAACTTTTTCGCCAGCTTGTACATGATGGTATGATCGGGTAACGACTCGAACAACGGTTCGATAACCTTTGTGCGCCATTGAAACGAACGATTAGAAGCAGTGACCGAACCGTAGGTTTCCATCTGTGTGGCCGCCGGTAGCAGGTAGACGCCATCGGTACGATCATGCATCACCGCAGAAGCGGTCGGATAAGGGTCGACGATCACCAGTAGGTCGAGTTTTTCCATCGCTTTTTTCTGCTCGACACCTCGGGTCTGGCTATTCGGTGCATGCCCCCAGAATACCATCGCCCTAACATTATCCTTTTGTGCGATGTTATCTTTATTCTCGAGAACACCGTCAATCCAGCGTGAAACCGGAATACCCTTGGTATTCATGACATGAACATCCTTGCCCTTACTCTGTTCATAGCTGCCGCTATCAAACTGGCCTTTAACCCATTCGTAATCGAGATCCCAAACCCTGGACCAATGCTTCCAGGAGCCGGCCGACAGGCCATAGTAACCGGGCAAGGTATTTGAAAGCACGCCGAGATCGGTAGCACCCTGCACATTGTCGTGGCCACGGAAAATATTAGCACCACCACCCGATACGCCGATATTACCGAGCGCTAGCTGGAATGCGCAGTAAGCACGGGTGTTGTTATTTCCGATAGTGTGCTGGGTTCCGCCCATGCACCAGATGAAGGTACCCGGACGGTTATCAGCCATCGCCTTGGCTGCCGCAAAAACCTTCCCTTCTGGAACGCCACTAACGCGTTCGACTTCATCGGGTGTCCATTTAGCAACTTCATTTTTGACGTCTTCGAATCCGTAGACACGTTGACGTATAAACTCCTTGTCTTCCCAGCCATTTTCGATGATATGCCATAACATGCCCCAGATAATCGGAACGTCGGTACCGGGGCGTATTTTTAAATAGTGATTGGCGTGAGCTGCCGTTCGTGTAAAGCGAGGGTCGATCACAATTACTGGCGCATTGTTTTCTTCCTTCGCCTTGAATATATGCTGCAACGCTACGGGATGCGCCTCTGCCGGGTTTGCACCAATCAACAACACCGCCTTGGAATTATGAATATCGTTCATCGAATTGGTCATCGCACCGTAACCCCAGGTGTTCGCTACTCCGGCTACGGTAGTCGAGTGGCAGATGCGTGCCTGGTGGTCGACATTGTTGGTGCCCCACATACCCGCCATCTTACGGATTAAATAGGCTTGCTCGTTACTGTGTTTGGCTGAACCTAACCAGTACACTGAGTCGGGACCTGAGGTTTTTCTGATATCCAGCATCTTGTCGCCAATTTCATTGATGGCTTCTTCCCAGGAAACTTTTATCCATTTACCATCGACCAGTTTGGTCGGGTATTTCAAACGTCGCTCACCATGGCCATGCTCTCTGATAGAAGCACCTTTTGCGCAATGTGCGCCCTTGCTAATCGGGTGATCAAATGCCGGCTCCTGTCCGGTCCAGACACCATTTTGCACTTCGGCAATAATGCCGCAGCCAACTGCACAGTGGGTACAGATTGTTTTAATACGTTCAGCAGGTGCACCGGATACCATCGCGGCGTCAGCCTTTTTCATCATCACTGGCGACACGGTAGTAGCCAGTGCAGCACCGCCTGCCATCAAACTTGAATTCTTCAGAAAAGCGCGGCGACTGATTGCATCGGCTACCGGTTTATTAGCCGTTGCATCAGTGGAATTGACGCCGTCTACGCGGCTCGACTTTTTAATTAATTTACTCATTATCATAGCCTCCAGACTAGTTCGCTGCCGATTTGTAATATTCGATAACATGCGGGGTCAGTTGATAACCCTTTTGTTTTTTATCTTCGAGTTTTCCAGAGCTAACAGAAGATGCTGCTGCACCAGGTGCGACCGCAGCAGCGGCCAACCCCGCACCAACCAGCGTGGAATTTTTGATAAACTCTCTTTTGCTCTTGTCGAGATCTTTTTTTATCTTTTTCACCAGGTTCTCCTCCCCTTATAAAGGGTTTAAATGACTAACTCATACATTCAGGTCTGCATCGAAAAGTATTCATTTTCCAATGCAATAAATGCTGCTGCAAAACGTCCTACTGCTTTATAAAATACGGCCGATTTAGCCTCGCTCAAATCGGCAAAAAAACGACTCATCCAGTTCGTCATATGCGACTGGAAAAATTTATCCTGCACGGCTAAATCGGTTCCCTCGGCGATCATCAACGAGATCACCTCGCACAATGCTGCGGCATGATCTTCAGGTTCGACTACTGTTGGATTTCGCTCGTAACCGAGTTTTGCCAGGTCATCGCGCAGGTCGCTCAGCGGCTTTTCCATCAAAAAGCCAGTGAGATACCACGATCCGTAAGGCACAACTTCGCCCTTGCCGAGGCCAATAAATAAATTATGAAATTCGTCTTCGATGGAAGATGGGGTATGTGATTTTGCTGATAATGCGAGAACTGACATCGCTAGTAATAAATCATCGCCATCCGGGGGTGCCTGTTGGGAGAACCCTCCCAGCCGATCAAGCATTGCCTGGTCGGGCGTTTCCCTTAGCAATGCAGCGATCAGGGCATAGGCGGAAGCGCGGTAATGCTGCTCTTCATCGATTGGCAGGTTATTTTCATCGACACGCGCACCGAAGCTAACGTCAACAGAAACCTGCTGATCCATCTCCTCCAGAACCAATGCTTGCGCTTGTGATGTCATATTATTATTGTCTTCACTACTACTCATATAGCACTCTGCGTTCCAATATGGATGGAAGAATAGTTACCAATTATAACCACTTGGGATAAGTTTATATCTTCTATTCAGTTTAGTGTGTCAAAATTACCACTCATAGCCCCGGGATCCTGGACAATATCAACCACGCGGCAATCTTCACACATTTTTAAACGGTCGAGGGCTCGAGGAGTATTGAACATGTAGTGATCTTTCAACTTATCATTCATCTTTTTTATCACCGTAGTAGAAGCAAAAAGTTTGCCGCAACTGATACAACCAAATGGAACATCCTGATTCAAAGATCGTGACTGATTTCTTTTCTCACGATCGAATATCATTCTCGGCGAGATTGAAATCGCATATTCCGGACAGGTACTAGCACAGGAGCGGCACTGAATGCAGTTACTTTCGATAAAAAATACCTCAGGCACCTCTCGGTTTGACCCATCCTGCAAAGCCTTGCCCGGACAGGCTCCGACACAGGCCATGCATAAAGTGCAGCGACTCTCGTCAATGGTAACACTACCAAAAGGAGCACCTACCGGTAAGCTAACCAGCTCTTCGGTTTTTTCCAGATGCTGATACAGGTGATCCAGCGCCTGAAAAATAGCACTACGCTTATTATCAGGCATCGTATAAACCGCAGGCTCTATAGGTATTTCGGATTGCATTGGAACAAAGTCTTCAGCCATCCGCTGAATGCAAATCATTTGAGAATCCAGGCCGAGACCGCGTAGCAGAGACTGCAACCATTCTTGCTGTGCATGAAGTTGCGCTAACGATATTGCCGGTATTTCCTCATTGGCCAGCAAAACCACCTGCGATGCCCCGTAAACTAACGCTGATAAACATAAATCGGGGCCGACGCTGGCTAGCTCTTCAACTCTGACGGGTAATACAGAAGTATGGGATTTCAGCAACGCCTCGGGGAATTCTTCTTCGGCATGGAACATCACTATTGCCTGACTGCCCTCTTCCTCGCGAAACTCCTGCAACATTTTCCTAATCTGATTACCGCTGTCGGCAAGCCCTGGGTAGACGTACTGAATAGCACCCGACGGACAAACTGTTGCGCAGGCGCCACCACCCTGACACAGATAAGGATCGACTTCGATTTTTTCGATCAAACTACTGATCGCGCCTGCTGGACAGGCATCGATACAATTGGTGCAAACGGTTTTTCCATTGACACCATGGGCGCAAATTGCAGGGTTGTATTTAAAATATTTCGGCTTTTCAAATTCGCCGGTCATTTCAACTAACTTGCTTTGCAACTCTGTCGAGGTCTGATTGGCGAACGATTCATGTAGATAACCCGGAGGTGGAATCTCCAGTGTTATTAATGGCTGCGGATTCAAATCGAGAATAATATCGGCCTGCAAGGTTTCGGCCATATCGTCGGTGCCGATCAGGCTGACGACAAAATTGCCCATATGACCCTGAATATCGATAGCTCGCTGATTAAGCACAATGGCATCGGATGCGGCTTTTTTTGCCGATACACTCATCGATATCCGGGTCAGCTTCAACGGTTCAGTAAAATCATTACAGAGATTTAACGCACTTTCGTCGCCAAACACGATAACGCGCCCGTTTGACTGGTAACTAATAATACTGGTAGGAGTCGTGTTAAATGATTCAACTACTGCCAGCGCTGCTTCTCTTGCACCCATTTCGATCTTACTCACTATTTTGCTGCAACTTTTTCGGTTGACTGGTCGGGGATTTCATTACTATCTAGAACAAGCTCATCTAGAACAATTTCATCCAGAACTGGTTCATCTATTGCAGGCTCAACTTTCAGTTCTTCGAGACCTTCATCCTCGGCCGCTATAGAAGGGGTTTCATCTTCGACCATTTCCACCTCTTCTTCATCGGCAATAGATTCCGCCTCGGTAATTGCTTTAGCTTCGATTTCCTGTTTCTTTTTATCTTCTATTTCCATTTGATGACGCATATCACAGGTTATAATATCGCCGAGTTTTTCAAAAGTGGTGTAGTCTTCATCATACTCGTCCAGGCCATCACGAATATTGAAAAAGGGCGCATGAAACATTTTTCCTAACGCCAGATTTCGTAGTTCATCGCTCACCCCGGGAGACATAAACTTGCTGAAATCGGAATCTTCGGTTAGCGACTCGACGGGCTCCATATCAGCATCGACAAGCACCGGTTCCTGAGGTTCAACTTGCGGCTGATCTTCGCTTGAGGCTTCCTGCATCTCGTTTTCTGTTAACGCTTGCTGCGTTATCTCAAGCGACAGATCTTCTTTTTGGGTTTCTTCAGTCGTTTGCTGCTTACGACGGGACCAGCGCGACAACCGGCCTTCCTGCTCAGCCTGCTTCATGATAGCTTGCCGGAAATAGCAGCTTTTGCGGGCGTATTCCCGGGCGCCTGCTCCGTCCAGTTTTTCAGCTTACGTTTGGTTTTTTTAATCGCCACGTAGTGGGTCAGGATAAACGCCTCGGCCCATTTATAAAGCTCTGGTGGAATTTCGACCGCGTATACCAGCTCATCTCCTTCGGAGTAGGCATGCACCTCATCGAAAGACAGGCTCGCAAGATAGGGTTCTGGCATTTCACCGGACGTTTCGGGTTCACCCGCAACAATATAGCAGCCCGGCTGGGGTGACATCAGATTATGGTAATAGCTTTCACATTCATCGACGTATAGCTGTAGACTGAGACCCGAGCACAGGTATCGCTCAACGCCATCCTGCTCATAAATTTTCCTTGTTTCTTCGTCTTGCTGGTGGCCACTGGTAACAACGCCGATTGCCTCGTAGGTAAAATCCACCCACTCGTGATCCGATGTACGTTTTTCCATGATTACGGAAATGGGTAATTTATCTGGAAGCTCATTATTAAAATCCTCCAGTTCGATCTTTTCCATAATTGCAACCTGTTTTATTTACAGATATTGAAGCCATTATGATTGCAAATGTTGTACCAATGCAAACAATGTAATTATTAATCGTATCACCTCAACTCGCTAGATAATACCGGTAACGACATGGGACATTTTGACCCATTCCTGGAATCAAGATGCGACATATCGGCTCTATTTCATAAATACTCCGGACACTTACTTAGGGCTTTTATCTATTTTCTTAATAGAAACCCGAATAATTATCGCGATTTGCTAATCGGGTATATTTATTGCTTTGAAGTTGGGGACTCACATTGAAAGAGTAATAATGGCGTGTCAAACAAACATCCTTGTGGGCTAAGGAAATAAATATCGATGAGCAGCGTATTAGAAAATCAAATCAATGTTTTTATGAACGTCAAACAGGTATCCGGTTACCTGCACCTCAACGAGAAAAAAATCTACTCCCTGGTCAACAAAGGCCATATACCCGCGACCAAAATAACCGGAAAGTGGATGTTCCCTAAAGAACTGATCGATAAATGGATGCTCGATTCGACCCACAATGGTCTGTTACATGACCGACTAATTATCGCGGGCAGTGACGACCCGTTGCTGCACCGAATTGTTAACGAATTTACCGAATCACTGGGCAACAAGGCAATCATCACCTACACGGCAACCGGTACCCGTAACGGACTCGAATTACTCAATGCCAACAAGGTCGACGCCTGCTGTATTCACTGGGGCCCCGAAAAGGAAAGCATTACCCGTCATCCTTCACTACTACAGCAATATTCGCAAAATCATAACTGGGTACTGATCCGCGCATTCAAACGCGAGCAGGGCCTTATATTCGATTCGTCGTTACTCGATAAGACACCCGAGGTTCCCGAAATTTTTGATCAAAAATATCGCTGGTCCATCCGTCAGGCCAGCTCGGGCTCGCAACGCTTTTTGATGGAAGTGTTAAGCAAGCATCGACTCAATGCAGACATGTTGAATGTCACGAGTACTTCCTTATCCGAACGCGAAGCAGCAGCTTCAATCAACCTGCAGAAAACCGATATCGCACCCGGCACCCGGGCGATAGCGAACGAATTCGGCCTCGATTTCATCAGCCTCGGCTGGGAAGTTTTAGATTTCGCCATCCCGCGCAACATCTGGTTCAGGCATTTATTTCATAACTTGATGAACAGAATAAAATCTGACGCAGGTCAAAAAATCGCCGACGGGCTTGGCGGCTATCAAATTAGTAATTGCGGTAAGTTGATCTGGGGCGATGATTAGGTCGAATCAATTATACTTCTATCGGGCAACAATTTGACCGAGTCAGACCTCGGGTAATCTGCCAGATGGTATCCAGAACTTGAATTCACCCTTCAAGATGCGATCTCAAACCCCCTTCTTAGTTGACGTACTTCCTCTAGAAAAGTCGGGGTTTTGCATTTACTTTTCATACTTATATTCTCTATTGGCTCTCAATCATGGGCCGCATGACAGGTCTAAAGTAAGCGCAAGGACTCATACGGGAATCTCCAATGATATTAAATTGGAGTTAGCCTTATTACAGGTATAGAAACATATCGAAATGCGTGGTAACTTATTGACCTTATTAAGAAATTCGATTTATTTAGTTTGGGAAAAAGAGAGGTTCATGCTTTTTTTCGAAAAAACATAGGTCGGTTCAGTTACAAAATATTCACGAGGCCATATATTAAGTGATTTTTCTATTAAGCTAGCTAAAGTCAACTTATTGGTAACAGAACTAGAATCTGGTTGTACTGAAATTTCAATTGAAGCTGGTTGGGTAATAGCATTCGATACAGGACATTTTTGGAAGTTCCTAACAGAACTAAAAGATAATATTGAAAATAAAACATAACAAATCAAATCACTCGGAAGTCAAAACCTTCGCTCCTTCGTCGCTACGGTTTTGCCTCCGGTGTTTGCGGCGTTATGTGCAAGTCACACTTCAGAAATAGTTATGGCAATAAGCGAATTTGAAGTAAAACGATGTGAACGAGAACTCGAGAAATTTCTTGCGGCAAAGAGACCCCCCGCTCATATTCGCATTCAGCTAGATTTTGGTTACCGTATCGAAAACCAGAGTGTAGAGCTTTTCGAAATTCGCCCGGAATGGAGAAACCCCGAAAATATTATGGAGTTGCCATTTGCGAAAACTACCTATGAAAAAAAGGGGAAACTCTGGAAAATATTCTGGCAGCGCCAAGATTTAAAATGGCACAGCTATAAACCAGTCCCAAGTGTGCAGTACTTTGAAGAATTTTTATCAATTGTTAGCGAGGATGCCAATGCATGCTTTTTCGGGTAGCCCAGCACATAACCAGGCCGTCAAGCATCGGCCAGCAAGCTGGCTGGACTTCGCTTCGCTCAGCCGCTTACGGCAGGCGTTAAATGCCTGTAATGGCAAAATCCAACGCTGAGATAATTTCATCTCTCATATGGAGTAAAGTACCAATTGGCTCTTTCAAAAAGTTAGCAGGCATGGATGCTATTTGGGGTATCATTATCAATAAATCAGCGCCTTCAAACTCTATCTTGGGGGTTAACCCTTTCATTTCCTCATAGCTAAAATATTTTGCACTACCAAGTGGTACAACAATTCTTGTAGCAATATCCGCTATCAATTCATTTTGTATACCTAAAATAAACGGGTAAGTATTTCTCGTACGCTTACCAGGGTTCAAATATACATCAAACTGCGCCATCAAAACTGCCTATACTCGTCCGCAAAACAGCCATTTTCTTCAACGAAGTTATTATATGCTTGTATAGCTCGCTTATTCTTTTTAGCCCACTTTGCAGCTTCCCTTTCTGCTAATTTTGCTCTTAATGCTTGCTCAAGTGTGGCAGAGAGGTTAATGTTTAATGCCTTGGTTTTTTTCAATAAGTCGCTGTTTAAGCTAAGATTTGTTGGTTTTTTTGGGGCATCATAATCATATAATGTTTGCATATTATCACTATCAATTTAATGCGTATAGTTATGCGCATAGTAAAGCATTTAACAAGAAGCTGCAACGGACTTCGGTGCATTCGCGCCTTCGCAGTTGTGCTGGGCGTTATGCGGCAAATTTGACATACTAAATTTGATATATATCCTAATTATAGTATGTGGGCAATCTATGAACATCGACGTGTAACACGCCAGATTAAATCAATCCCAACAGATATTCTTAAACGATATGAAAAATGGCAGGATATAATTAATGTCTCAGGACCAGATGGACTTCGATTAATTAAAGAAGTTCATGATGAGTCATTGCGGGGAGAGTGGAAAGGTATCCGGTCTTCCCGATTAGGTAGGCAATTTCGAGTGATCTATAAGGTTGAAAGAGACCAAGTACTCGTTCAGGTTGTAAATGTTAATGCCCATGGTTATCGGAAGAAATGAAATGAAAGATTACAAAATTGCAAAAAAACATATCGAAGTAACAGTAGGTGAATCAGTTCGAATCATTCGCGAGCTACAAGAGATGAGCCAGAATGATTTGGCGAGGGCCACAGGTATTCCTCAGTCTACTATCTCAGCCATTGAGAATGATCGAGTTAATCTCGGTGTGGGGCGGGCCAAACAACTCGCTATTGCTCTCAAGTGTCACCCTGCCGTACTGGTTTTTCCCGGTTGGGACATTCACCAAGAAAATGCCGCATAACAACACGCGCTCGTTCGAACGTTCACTACACTGCGCATCGTTCACGCCGCACAGCTTGGCGTTGAGGCTGTAGAAAAACCCTCATATTGGGCCTAATCCTGTTAAAATAGGCTAACCACCAGGACAGGTCAGATCGATGCCGAAATTCATCCCCTACGACTACAACCAAAGTTCAATGGTGGTGATTAACTACCAGGACCAGTTACAGCCAGGCACCTTCGAACACGCTATCCATCATTTGATCGATAAACGATTCGACCTATCGATATTTTATCCCAACTATCAAATAGCCGTGGTCAAATCTTGAATCGTGAATCCATTATCGGATATGCTAACCGGGTTCGATGTCAGGTCTTTGGTTTATGATTTCCGCAGTCATTATTTAAAGACGGGGTTTTTAAAACGCCCTTTTCCTGGCTACTTCTTTTTGGCAAAAAAAAGAAGTTCCTCGCGCAGGTTCTCAATATTAGCTACGAAGTAATGAAAGTCTCAGTGTTCGAAACCATTCCCGTATAAAATCCAAACCCCAAACGCAAATTTTTACATCCCCTCACAAAACTAATATCATTCCAGAACCAACCAAAACCCCAATCAAAAACAAAATGAATCAAAAACAAATCGTCGCCGAAATGGAAACCCTCCCCAAAATCGACGTCAAATTCGAAATTATCCGCCGCATCGATTTCATAAAGCAAACGCTGATGAAATCAGGCTTAAAACACCTGATACTAGGCATCAGCGGCGGCATCGATTCCTGCACCTGCGGTCGCCTCGCGCAACTGGCGATCAATGAATTAAATGAAGGCGACAGCGACTACCGTTTCGTCGCGGTACGCCTGCCCTACGCCGAGCAAACCGACGAAACCGAGGCGCAACTTTCGCTGGACTTCATCCAGCCGAGCGCCAATGTTTGCGTTAATGTACAGCAAAGTTCAGACGCGATTCATCAATCTACGCTCGACGCGTTAGCACAGGAAAACCTGTTACCGAAGTCTGAATCGCTGCTCGATTTCACCAGAGGCAACGTCAAGGCGCGCATGCGCATGATCGCGCAGTACGAAATCGGCGGCATACTCGGTGGGCTGGTAATCGGAACCGATCATTCGGCTGAGAATATCACCGGGTTTTATACCAAATACGGCGATGGTGCCTGCGACCTGGTGCCATTATTTGGGCTAAACAAGCGACAGGTTCGGGCATTGGCGAGCCACCTTGGCGCACCGGAACAATTGATTAACAAGGCACCGACCGCCGACCTTGAAAGTCTTGATCCAGGAAAAACAGACGAAGATGCGCTGGGCCTGACCTACGATCAGATCGACGATTTTCTGGAAGGAAAGAAAATCGACGCGGAAGCCGAACAACGTATCATCGATATATTCGAGTCTACACAGCACAAGCGCCAGCCAATTGCGACGATATACGACTGATCAGGGGTTCGACGGTACCTTTACCGCAGGGCATTGCGCCGTTTTCATTTAAACGAAACAATATTTCGTACATACTCGGTAGTGGCTACGGAGTAATGAAAGAGTTAGTGTGCGAAACCTTACTCCTAAGCTTTAACCGCAAACTGAAATATCACCCATTAAGCACCGACTCTGCCTGCAAATCAGCATGATAAGAAGACCGCACCATCGGCCCACTGGCAACCTGATCAAAGCCAATCGATTCAGCATAGGTGCCCAGTTCATCAAATTCCTGCGGGGTGACGAACCGTTCTACTGCCAGGTGGTCGAGACTCGGTTGCAGATATTGACCCAGTGTTAGCATATTCACATCGTGTTCGCGCATGTCGCGCAACACCTGTTTGACTTCATCGATTTCTTCACCGAGACCCAGCATCAGGCCCGACTTGGTCGGTACCTGGGGGTTCAAATACTTGAATTTTTTCAGCAAATCCAACGACCACTGGTAGTCCGAACCCGGGCGTATTTTTTTATAAAGCGACGGCACGGACTCGAGATTGTGATTGAAAACATCGGGTGGCGCCTGGGTCATGATTTCGAGCGCAACATCCATACGCCCGCGAAAATCGGGGGTCAGAATTTCAATTTTCAAATCTGGATTCAGTTGACGTGTCTGCCGAATGCAATCGACAAAATGTCCTGCGCCGCCATCGCGTAGGTCGTCGCGGTCGACCGAAGTAATGACGACATATTGCAAACCTATGCTGTGAATTGTTTTTGCCAGATTATGCGGTTCCTGAGTATCCAGCGGATTGGGGCGCCCATGCCCGACATCACAGAATGGGCAGCGTCGGGTACAGATATCACCCATGATCATGAAAGTTGCGGTGCCTTTGGAGAAGCACTCACCCAAATTGGGGCAGGACGCTTCTTCGCATACGGTGTAAAGGTTATTTTCGCGTAGCCTGGCCTTTAACTGCCGTACCCGATCTCCGGTGGGCGCTTTGGCGCGAATCCAGGACGGTTTGCGTTGCATCGATTTTGTCGGCACGACTTTTATCGGAATGCGCGCCAGCTTGTCGGCACCTTTCAGTTTTACGCCCTGAATTACCTGATTGTTTTTATCCACGATTTACGTTCCCGACCAATATGCTCTCGATTAATATGTCCGCGAGTTCCCGCCCCGCCTGCTCAAGTCCGATAGTGATATTCAAATCAATCATCTGCGTTACCGCCTGCCCTTTTATACCACAGGGGTTGATACGCGAAAACGGAGTTAAATCCATATCAATGTTGAGACTCAGCCCATGATAACAACATCCCTTTCGAATACGCAATCCAAGTGCTGCTATTTTAGCCTGGTCGACATAAACACCGGGAGCATTTTTGCGCGCGATGGCTATAACTTTATATAGTGAGAGTAATTCTATAATCGATAATTCGATACAGGTTACCAGGCTACGCACACCCAGCCCCAGACGATTTAAATCGAGCAGGCAGTACAATACCAGTTGCCCCGGACCATGGTAGGTAACCTGGCCGCCGCGGTCGATCTTAATTATCGGTATCTCGCCGATGTCAAGCAGGTGCTCGGGTCTTCCATTGTGGCCCTGGGTAAACACCGGCGCATGCTCGGTGATCCACAGTTCGTCAGGCGTCGAGGCATTGCGCGAATGAGTAAAGGTCTTCATCGCATCCCAGGTCGTCTGATAATCGCTGTACCCCAGGTATTTTATGCTGATATTCATAGCAGGCATGGTTAATGGCTTACAACGACATTACCACGTGTTCACATTCGTATAAATCCTGATAAATATCCTCAAGCTGTTTTTGGCTATAAGCGGTGAATGTGACCGTCACGGCTGTATATTTGCCACCCTTGCTGGCTCGTTTATTGATTTCGAAATGTTCGTTCTGTGGGCATCGCAGCCTGACTAACTCTAATACGATATCTTCGAACTGAGGATTGTGATGACCAAAAACCTTGAGCGGGAAGCGGCTGGGATATTCGATCAATTCCAGCGCTGATTGTCTATTTTCCTGCTTTTCAGCCATTCGGCGCTCGCATGACTTTTAATTTATAGTCCTGGTAGAGCTGAATAATTTGCTGCCAGACCACCCCCGGTCGACCTTTACCGACAGCATGTCGATTAAGCGTTACCACCGGCAATATTTCGCGCGTCGATGAGCTCAACCAAATTTCATCGGCGCGATGCAACTCATCCTCACTAATATTTTTTTCGCGGATAATAATTTTGTTCTGCTGGCACAGTTCAAGCACTATTTCACGCGTAATGCCACCCAGCATATAGCGACTTGCGGGTGGTGTAATAACGATATCATCCTTGACGATATACAGGTTGCTTTGTGAGCCTTCAACGGCAAATCCATCTCGAAGCAGGATCGCTTCGATCGCACCCTGACCTCTGGCTTTTTGCTGCAGCAGAGTATTTGGTAACAAATTAGTCGTTTTAATATGGCAATCACTCCAGCGCGTGTCTTCCAACGTGATTGCCTTTTCTCCGGCGGTCGCCGAATCCTGAGTCACAAAAAGCTGCTCACTACAGGTTACCAGTACATTGGGTTGCATATTAGCTGACCAGGCGTGGTCGCGTCTTGACATCGTACCGCGGGTGACCTGCAGGTAAATTACAGAATCGGCATTCGGGTAATTTCGCTCAATCAGGGAGGAAAAAATTTTTAACCATTCGTCGAACGAGTGTGGATTCGGAATTCCGATAGCATCCAGGCTATGCTGCAATCGCTGTAGGTGCCCGTCGCAGCGCAATAGCTTGCCCGAATAAACCGGTATCACTTCATAGACGCCGTCACCGAACATGAATCCACGGTCAAATACCGAAATTTTGGCCTTGTCGGACGAAACATAATCGCCGTTTAAGTATAGTTTTTCAGACATCCCGTCTCTTAATTAAACATCAGCTTTATACTGTCCAGCGCTTTGACCAGCAAACCACCATCGTTAACTGCATGGGTAGCGACAATTTTCTCGCTGACGATCAACTCATCATCCAGCTTAACATTCACCACGCCCATTTCCTGGCCGCGTGCTACCGGCGCTTTAATCTCGCTATCAATTTCCATCGATGCCTGCAGGTCGCGATATCGACCCCGCGGTATGGTGATATAAATATCGTTCGCGACACCCATCGCTAACTGTTCCTGATCACCATACCAGATACGCGTGGTTTTCAAAGTTTCGGCCGCACGATAAAGGCGATGAGTCTCAAAATGTCGATATCCGTAATTCAGTAAAGACTGGCTACTTTTGGTACGCGACTTGTCCGTACCGGCACCGAGAACCACTGATATCAGGCGCATATCGTCTCTAACGGCAGATGCGACCAGGCAATAGCCTGCTGCTTCGGTATGGCCTGTCTTAACGCCATCCACCGATTTATCACGCCATAACAGACGATTGCGATTGAATTGACGGATTCCATTGAAGGTATATTCCTTTTCTTTATAAAGTCGATAAGTCTCGGGAAATTCGCTGATAACCGCGCGCGTTAAAATTGCGATATCACGCGCCGTGCTGTAATGCCCCTCGGTCGGCCAACCGGTCGCATTTTCAAATTGAGTGTTAGCCATGCCCAAAACCTGGGCCTGGTGATTCATATAACCAGCAAAGGCAGGTTCAGTACCCGCTATATGCTCAGCCAGGGCGATACTGGCATCATTGCCTGACTGTATTATTAACCCCTTCATCAAGTCGCCCACCGCAATTTGCTTACCAACCTCGACAAACATTTTTGATCCTTTCATGCGCCAGGCTTTTTCGCTAATGGTTACCAGATCACTGAGTTTCATATCACCATCAGCGATCGACTTGTCGACCAGGTAAGCAGTCATCAATTTAGTGATGCTCGCCGGTTCTACGCGCTTGTCTGCATCTTTTTCTGCCAGCACTCGCCCGCTGGCAAAATCCATCAGGATATAACTGTCTGCCTCCAATGCAGGCGGGTCGGGTATCGGCTTTGGCGCAGCCCACAGACCGGCGCTGATTAAAATTAAAAAAACAGCAATGTAGATATTAAATATTTTCATTTTTTAGCAATGCATACCTTGATCAAAAGTGCGGCGATTGTAACGAGTGGTTCAGGCGGTAACAAGCGTAATTGAGCCGAAACTGCTTAAACAAAGTCACTCCTGCACAACGACATGGGCGGTGGTAAATCCCTTGTCTTTCAGTCGCTGAATCACCGTATTGACTTCATCGATATCGAATAATGGGCCCACTCTTACTCGATAAAACAAACCGTTATTAGTAGCCAGTTCAGAAATCGAGGCGGCGCGTTCATTTAAGTCCTGCAAATCCCGTAATAGATTAATCGCGTTTAATTCCTCACCAAATGAACCAAGCTGGATAAATATGGGTATATCTTCCGCCACTTTGTCCGCGAGCGGGATAGTGCGAACCACTGCTGTGGAGGCTGACTGGCTTAGCCCGGCTGTGAGCGTACTTATCTCAACCCTCGCGGTACCCGCTCCGACGATATCGAGTTTTTGCGCAGCTGTATAAGACAGATCAATAATGCGGCCTTCAACAAACGGTCCGCGATCATTGACCTTGACCACAATCGATCGGCCATTAGACAAATTTTTCACCCGCACATAAACAGGAATAGGCAATGTCTTGTGCGCAGCGGTCATCGCGTACATATTATAAATTTCACCGTTCGAGGTTTTTCGGCCGTGAAACTTTTTCCCGTACCAGGAGGCGAGTCCACGCTGTCTGAACCCGTCCGAGCTATCAAGCACGTAGTAGCGCTTACCAGCGACGATGTAGGAGGAAGGATTGCCAGCGGCTGATGGCGTTGTTTTTGGAATATAGGTCGTTTGATTGCCGCCGCTTCGGTCTCCGATTGGCACCCCAAAAGTGCAGCCGGAGAGGATGCCCGCAAGCGCGACGATGATAACTAACTGTCTCAAAATAATTAGCCCTGCCGCATCCGGTCTTTAATTAATAATGACAACTGGTAAACAGCCATGGCATACATTTCGCTGTGATTATAACGGGTAATCACGTAAAAATTCTGTAGCCCGACCCAATATTCAGGCGCAGTCTTTAGTTCCAGTTTCACCAGAGCCACGGCCGTATCGGGATCCAGTTCGGTTTTCGAATGTAATCCGTTTTGAGTTAAATCGGACCATTTATAGCTGGTTTTAACCCCGGGGTTGAGCTGATCGATGGTGTTTTTCTCAAGCACAGTTAACGGGCCGGCTATCGGCTCATTCGTTCGCCAACCATGTTTAACAAAATAGTTAGCCACGCTGGCGAAAATATCTGGAATGCTGTCGAATAGATTTGCCTGACCATCGCCGTCAAAATCTACCGCATAACCGCGGTAACTTGAGGCTATAAATTGCGGCATACCCATAGCACCAGCATAGGATCCTTTCAGTGACCTGGGATCGAGGTTTTGCTCTTTTGTCAGCAGTAATAATTGCTCAAGCTCGCGGCTGAAAAAAGCGCTGCGTTTAGGGTAATCAAATGCCAGCGTGACAAGGCTATCAAATACCGGATCCTTTCCTTTGTAGATGCCATAAAAGGTTTCGACGCCAATAATCGCAATGATTATTTCTCCGGGAACGCCTGTCTTTAAACTAACTTCTGTTAATAGATCCCGGTGCTCGCGCCAGAATGCAACGCCTTGCTCTATACGCTTATCTTTGATGAATATACGTCGATACTGATGCCACTGTAGTTCTTTTTCGGCAGGTTTATTCAGTAACTCAAATAAATGGCTTTGCTTTTTAACGCGCGAAAATAAATCGACCAGTTCCTGCTCAGTGTGATCGCTCTCACGGGCCATACGCTCGATAAATGCGTTTACTTCAGGACGATTTTTATAATCACCCTGCTTTAATTCGACGGCGCTAATAACCGTTGTAAACAGCAAAGCCGCAAAAAGTACAATATATTTCATCAATTATCCTAAAAACCGCTTCGCAGAACGTATCGACATTATCAGTCCGAAACCCACCATTAAGGTTACCATCGAGGTACCACCATAACTGATCAACGGCAGTGGCACCCCAACTACCGGCAACAACCCGGCAACCATACCTATATTAACAAACAGGTAAACAAAAAATGTCAGGCTTAATGCGCCGGCTAACAATCGACCAAAATTTTCGGTCGAATGCGCCGCTATATAAAGCCCTCTGTAGATTATTGCGAGATAGAGAAATATCAACACAATACTGCCGAAGAACCCGAATTCCTCACCAAATACCGAGAAGATAAAATCAGTTGAGCGCTCAGGTATAAAATCGAGTTGTGACT
Organism: uncultured Gammaproteobacteria bacterium; assembly: GCA_964196115.1. Lineage (GTDB taxonomy): Bacteria > Pseudomonadota > Gammaproteobacteria. The sequence goes on along the minus strand of CAXMRQ010000047.1, from coordinate 3,741 downwards.
GAGTACCATTCAGCCAACCCTTACCGTAGACACCACCCGAACCAATGGCGATTTTTGACTGAATAATATGATAACCGGAACCCAGTGGATCGCTCTCCGGGTTCATCAACGTCAGAATACGATCACGTTGATAGTCTAGCAGTACAAACTTCCATAATAAGGGCGCGGTTAACGAACCCAGAAATCCCAGGATTAAAATAATTTTCCAGCGCACCCCGGCCAGGAATAATACAAAAAAACCGGCACTAGCGACTAAAATCGCGGTGCCCAGATCGGGCTGTCGGGCAATTAGATAGACCGGGATCAATACCAGAATTACCGACACGGTTAACGCTTTCCAGCCCACAGGCAGGGTTCGGTCAGCCAGATAAGATGCAACGATCATCGGTACAGCCAGCTTGAGGATTTCGGAGGGTTGAAAACGGATGAAACCAAGATCAAGCCAGCGTTGTGCGCCCTTACCTACCTCACCATAAAACATAACCGCGAGCAGCAATAATATACCTGCCAGATAAAGCCAGATCGCTACTTTCTTTAAAATTCGAGTTGGTATATTGGCCACCGTGACCAACAGTAATAATGCCATTGCCAAGCGTGTAATCTGGCGTAACATCAGGCTTATATCTGAACCACTCGCGCTGTATAACAACATCACGCCAAATACTGATAATAGCCCGAGCAACAGGATCAATACAGGATCAACACGCAGCGCATCGAGTATTCGCTTGGTATAAGAGGTAGTTTCGTAATCAAATGCCTGATTCATGATCGCCCCAGTAAATAGGCGTCCATTACCTGGCGAGCAATCGGCGCGGCAACCGATCCACCATGACTTCCATTCTCCACGATCACAGCCACCGCAATTTGTGGGTCATCGGCAGGCGCAAAACTGATGAATAATGCGTGATCGCGTAATTTTTCAGCCACGGTTTCTTCATCATACTCCTCATCCTGGGCGATTCCGAAAACCTGAGCAGTACCTGTCTTGCCAGCAGTAGTATATTTCATAGTCCAGCTAATCGGGTAGGCAGTACCACGCTCACCGTGCACGGCATTTTTCATAGCCTTTAGAACATGCTGCCAATTCTGCTCTTTAACCAGTTTATATTGTCCTGCCTGTAACCCTTCAAAATCACTTTTCTCTTCGGTTACAGCAGACTCGATGGCACGTACGAGATGGGGCCGAAAACGTTGTCCTTTTTTTGACAGCGCTGCAGTTGAATTGGCGAGTTGTAATGGTGTTACCAATAACGCGCCCTGCCCTATACCAGTAATCAGCGTCTCTCCCGGAAACCAGGGCATACTCTGCGTCGCACGTTTCCACTCACGCGACGGCATTAAACCGCTTTTTTCACCCGGACTGTCAATTCCAGTTTTTTCGCCAAACCCAAACTGCGTCATAAAAGCCGAAATTTTATCGATCCCCATTTGATACGACAAATCGTAAAAATAAACATCGCAGGACTGCGTAATAGCGTCCATCATATCCACCGTGCCATGCCCGCCCTTTTTCCAGTCACGATATTTTCGCTCCTCGTTGGGTAGCAGATAATATCCGCCGCAATATGCTTTTTTATTTTTAGTTATCGTTCCGGTTTCGAGTCCGGCCAATGCATAAAATGGCTTTACCGTCGAACCCGGCGGATACCGACCTGACAGGGCCCGATTGAACAATGGCCTTTTGGATGAGTCGCGCAACCCGCTATAGTCTTTCACGCTAATACCGTGTACGAACAGGTTGGGATCGAAAATCGGCATACTCACCAGCGCCAGAATTTCACCGTTATTGGGATTGATTGCAACCACCGATCCGGTATATTCACCAAACGCTTTCTCGGCAACCCTTTGTAAATTCGTATCGATGGTTAAGTGCAGGTTATTGCCAGGAATTGGCGGCCTTTCGTCGAGTACTCGCAAGGTCCGCCCCTTGGCATTCACCTCCACCTGCTGTACGCCGACCGTACCGTGCAATTCGTTCTCGTAAAATCTCTCAACCCCGAGTTTGCCGATATGGCTGGTACCGGCGTAGTTATTTTCATCAACCTGACTTAGATCATCCAGGTCCAGTCGGTTAACATAACCAAGCGCGTGTACACCGAGACCATCAAGGGGATAATTACGCGCTAATCGTGCATTGATTTCTACACCCTTGAACTTATGCAGATTGACCGCAAGTCTGGCTACTTCGTTATCGTCTAAATTCAAACGCAAGGGTATGCTTTCAAAGCGACGGCGTCTTTTTGAAGACTCGCGATATCGTTTTAATTCCTGTTCACTATAATCGACATAATGTTTGAGACGCATCAGCGTATCTTCGATGTCGTCTACCTGTTCGCGGATAATCTCGAGGCGGTAGGCGGGCAGGTTCTTAGCGACTACCACACCATTTCGGTCAAATATCAAACCCCGGGCTGGCGGTAAAGCTCTGATACGAACACGGTTACTATCTGACAGCGTGGAAAAATGTTCATAGTCAACAACCTGCAATACATAAAGCCGAATCAATAGCGTTGTAAGCAGCACCAGCACAATGACAGCCGACAGCACCAGGCGCCTGCGAATCAGGTGGTACTCCAGGTAATCGTCTTTTAAATGAACTCGATTCGACATCTACTATGGGGTCAACGGCGATGGGTGGGATCTGTGTTTTTGCGTACTATGATAAGAACGGGATTAAACCATCGAAGAATAGTAATGCATAGTGTAACGGTTCATATTTCATTCAGATAGCACTGATTAAGCCCAAATTTTTATGTTTTTAACGAATAAACCGTGATTTAGGTATAAAGAGGTTTTGAACCCACGGTACAAAGTCGATATCATGCACGCAAATTTTTCAGGCTCCATTTTGGAGCATATTTTTTTTCAAAATTAAATATCCATTTTAGGGGGATAGTATGGAAGTAAGTACTCTGTTGCCACCAATTATCGGTGTGCTAGGGCTGATTGCTGCCGGTTACACTTATACACTGGTAAAAAAGTATCCTGAAGGTGAGGGTAAGGTCGTCGAAATCGGCAATCAAATACACCTTGGCGCTATGGTATTCATGAAGCGTGAATACAAGATGCTGTCGATGTTCGCGGCCGCATTAATCATATTGCTTTATATCTTTCTTGGATGGGGAACCGCATTTTCCTTCCTGCTCGGCGCACTCGCCTCTGGTACCGCTGGCTATATCGGCATGAATACGGCCACTCGCGCCAATGTTCGGACCACTACCGCTGCGCATAATGAAGGTGCGGCGGCGGCGCTCACCGTTGCCTTCTTCGGTGGCTCAATCATGGGCCTCGCGGTCGCGGCACTCGGTTTGCTAGGCCTAGGTACGGTTTATTTAATGTTCGCTGGCGATCCGGAAACACTACATTCAATCCATGGCTTCGCCATGGGCGCTTCAGTAGTAGCGCTGTTCTCGCGCGTCGGTGGCGGCATCTTCACCAAGAGCGCCGATGTCGGTGCCGACCTGGTGGGTAAAATCGAAGCCGGTATCCCGGAAGACGACCCACGCAACCCCGGTGTCATCGCGGACAACGTCGGTGACAACGTGGGCGACGTAGCCGGCATGGGATCCGATATCTTCGAATCTTATTGCGGCTCGATGATCGCAACCATCGCTATCGCATCAACTCTTACGGCGGCAGCTATGACCGATTTGGGTAGCCGCGGTGACCTGATGTTCCTGCCACTGGCACTCGCTTCTCTGGGGTTAATCTGTTCGATTGGCGGTATTTACATTGTTAAAG
>CAXMRQ010000046.1:0-4481 GCA_964196115.1 uncultured Gammaproteobacteria bacterium | reverse complement strand
GTGAATAGGCTGGAGACACTATTCTGCTGCATTCAACCGCGCATTGGCAAACATTCACGCAGCCGGTATCAGGGGGTTATTACGCCAGAATTGGTGATAATCATGTGATGAATACCCACACATAATTCAAAAGAGCCAATTCATTCGACCGGTCGCTTTTCTTTAACAGGGAATGATCTCCTTTGCATAATGCGTTGCAGGACAGAGTAACCTCCTTGCCTCGAATAATTATTGGTCGAATGAATTCGACCCTACAATCATAATCTACCTGCTTCATTTAACACAGCTGTTGGAGGTCCCCTGGCAACATTATATACAACATAGTTGCATATAACACTGTTGTATATTACACTTTTCTTCATGCAAACGCTAACAGCGATTCAACAAGCGGTTTATGACTATACGCGACAGGCCCTGAACCAGGGATTGCCGTTCCCCTCGTTGCGTGAAATTGCTGCACATTTTGGTTTTAAACATACTACCGCGCGCTTTCACCTGAAGGCGTTGGAAAAGAAGGGTTTTATCAAACAGCGTTCTCAACGTGTGTCTGATTACCTGCTGGCCAGTGAAGCGGTGGAGCGCGCGCAGGAATTCAGGCTCGCCGTGAGGATACCTGCCGGTGTTCCTTCGCCGATTTTCGATGAAACCAGCGAGTCCTTTTCGGTGAACCATGATTTCTTCGGTGGCGGCGATATCCAGGCGATTCGAGTAGCCGGTGAAAGCATGTCGGGTGATTCGATTGCCGATGGTGATATCGCGATGATCAAATTACAGTCGGAAGCGAATAAGGGTGACATTCTGGCGGTTCGCATCGAAGATGAGATTACCCTGAAGCGGATTAAACTGGTGGGTGATCGTTGCCAGTTAATACCTTCCAACCCTGAATTTTCTATGCGCGAAGTACCCGCGCAGCATTTGCAGATTATCGGCAAGTTAGTCGGCGTTATTCGTAAAACCTGATTTGAAAGGAATCATTCATGGCTTCAATCCCTGCGCAATTTGCCGACCCCGGTCTCTCCGAGCATCTGGTATCGGCGCGATTATTAAACCCGCCATCTTCACGCGATGTGCAACTGCTGCGCTCGGGTATCGGATCACTCGACAGGTATTTTTCCGGGATTAAACCGGGTGACCTGATCGAATGGGGTATCCCGCCGGGTCTAAATGGTCGGCTTATTCCGGTGCAGTTTTTCAAGCATTGCATACCCGCCAGTGTCTGGATTTATCATCATCACGGTCTGGGTATTTTCGCTTCGAGCTGGATCAGTCATGGTATCGATTTGCAACGCCTGTTTTTTATCCGTTCGGCAAAACCGGTTAAAGAACTGCGGCCTCTGTTTCTGGAAGATACCTTTAAGCGCATCGTCATCGATTCACCGAAACATTTTTCCACTGGCGATCTTGCCTTTGTCAGTCAGCAGGCACGCAAGCATCAGCAGGTAGTGTTTTTGATTCGGCATTATTTCCTCAGCCAAAAGCAGGGTAATCCTCACGCCAGCATACGCATTAACACCTGGCAAAATGGCAGGGATGGATTTTCGCTACAGGTGATCAAGGGTCCGGCCACGGGCAAATGGCACATACCTTTGCGCGAGGTATATAACGACGATGCGTAATTCCGGTGAGGTTATTCAGCTCGACCAGTTATCCGCACAGGATGAGTTTCCTGCCTATGTGGCGATTTATTCGGATCAGTTAACCGGCAACCCATTCGTGTTATCACCCACGGTGATGCAGTGGTCGGAACGGATATTGATATGCAAAGTGAACGATTGTGAGCAGTTCTGGCTGGCGCAACAGCAGAAATCTGCCTGTGATCTGGAGCAGTTATTTACACTCGTACTCACGCATCATTTCGGTAATGACTATATTGCCGTATTTGCCAATCATCCCTGGCGCTGTCTGGTTTACCTGGCTTATCAAACCTGGCAGCAATCGCAGGGTATTTATTTTTTGCAAAGCCGCCTGAATCGCAATATTTTTAAATCGCTCGACTGGGACTTCTGGTTTGCCCCGCAGGATGATTTGATCATCCATTTCGAAGCTTTTGGGGCGAAGCGCTTTAAAGCCGAATCTTTCCGCGCTAAGCAGGCGCAATTTAAACGTTTTATCAATCGAATCGGCCTTGCCGGGCCGTTTGAGCTGAAACAGGCTGATCATCACGCCATCACGCGTCGATTTGAAGGCTGGTTGGGCAAGGTCTGGCGTTGGAGTTTTGATGATTCATCCGATTTGCAGCGTTTTCCCTGGATTGCGCTCGACCAACCGGTGCGACCAACAGTCAGCCGAGATATGGAATATCCGCTTAATCAGTGGAGCACTATAGAGGTTTTGTTGGGCGAAGATTTTGAACGTCTATGCGAGCAATTTGAACGGGATGACAGCGAGCATATTAATCGCATGCTCTGGCAAATCACGCTGTTTAACTACCAGGTTGTCGATGTGGAATTATCGTTCAGGCACCCCTATTCCCTGCATCGAGAAATACCCAATTTTAAAACCGCACTGTACCAGGCCTGGTACGTCTACGATGACTTGATGCGTAAACTCCAGCAGCGTGACAAGGATCTGGATTTACCCGAATCGATGCCATTTGTGCGCTGGAAAATAGAAGTCTGCGAACGCATTCATTTACCACCGATGTTGTGGGATTTATTCGGCAACGATGAAGCCGGGGTAAATATTCAAAACCTGTGTGATTTACAAAATAAATTGCCGATACCGATTGAGTCGTATCGAATCGACAAAAATTTTTACCCGGAGCAATCGTTTGTCGCTATGCCGATTGGTGGTGTTTCCGAGTCTGCCTACGACGAATACCAGTGGTCTGCCAGTTCAACTTATCGCCCACTTTTTTATTATCAACAACAGGCTGAGATCGAAGCGCCGACGAGCGCCAGGCAGCGACTTTTCCTGGAGCGTTGTGGCAGCCAGTGGTGGTTGCAGGAAACACCTGAACAGCAGATTAAGGATTACTTTTTGCTTAAGGATGGGCAAGGCAAGGCAAGTTGGGTGTACCGTAGTTTTGATGGGCGGTGGTATCGACATGGTGAGTACTGTTGAGTCGTCATGCAAACAGGAAACAATCTTTTCTTCGGCTTCAACGAATGGTTGTGCAAGACCAACTTCAGCTTTTTGCAGGGGGCTTCGCACCCGCTTGACCTGGTTACACGTGCTAATGAGCTCGGGTACGGTTCGCTATGTATTAACGACTTTGACGGCGCTTATGGGCTGGCGCGTTGTTATCGTGAACTCGAGTTGTTAAAAAAACAGGAGCAGCATCAAAGTTTAAAACTGAATTATGGTGCTGAGGTTCACTTCCAGCGCGACCATCATTTGCCGGTGCTGTTACAGGATACACTGGTACTGGTAGCGCGCGACCAGACTGGTTATACCAATCTCAATAAACTGCTGAGTTACGCGCATCGTGAAGGTAAAGATGGCGCTTATATACCATTGGCGTATTTACTCAGCAGCGATGTGTCCGGGTTGTTTGCGATCCAACCGATGCGAGGCAATATCCGTAGTCAAAGTCCTGTGCTGCATTTTGCAGAATTGCAGGTCTTGTTCAGGGATGATTTCTATCTTGCCATCAGCCGTCATCTTCATCCTGCCGAGGATCGATGGATTAAATCGACCCTGAAACAGGCGAAGCGGCACCGAGTCGAAATCCTGTTGAGTCAGGATGTGTTTTTCCATAATCGTGCGCAAAAGTGTATCAGTGATCTGTTGCAGGCGATTCGCAACAACTCGGCTTTTGATGGCTGCAAGCAACATTTGTTTCCCAACAGTGAACGATGCTTGCACGACGCATCAGAACTGCATCGACTGTTTGCACGCATACCGAATTACCAGCGTGCTTTGGCATTATCGGCGGAGTTAAATCGATCCTGTGTATTCAATCTCGACCAGTTGAGTTACCACTATCCAAAGGAAATGATTCCTGCGCAACACAATGCACAGTCTTACCTGGGTGAGCTGGCTTACCAGGGGGCACAGGATCGATTCGATCAACATCCACCGCAGAAGGTGCTGGATCAAGTTGCGCATGAACTGGTTATGATCGAACAGCTCAATTTTGCCGATTATTTCCTCACCGTGTGGGATATTGTGCGCTGGGCCAGGCAGCAGCAGATACTCTGCCAGGGTCGCGGTTCGGCGGCGAATTCAACGGTGTGTTATGCGCTCGGCATCACCTCGGTCAACCCCGATCAATTCAATTTATTGTTTGAACGTTTTGTCAGTATGGAGCGCGGCGACCCACCCGATATTGATGTCGACTTCGAACACGAACGCCGCGAAGAAGTGATTCAATACATCTATTCGCGCTATGGCCGTGAGCGCGCGGCGATGGTGGCGAATGTGGTGACATTTCGTGGCAAGGGTGCGTTGCGCGCGGTGGGTAAGGTGCTGGGTGCTAGTGATGTACTGCTCAGCCAGATGTCGAAGATCGCCAGTAGCCGTTACTACCGTGGCGCCGG
>CAXMRQ010000045.1:0-3753 GCA_964196115.1 uncultured Gammaproteobacteria bacterium | reverse complement strand
CGCCCAACTGCGTTTCCTGGGTTGAAACCATCTACTCAGTTTCGGCACATATTTTCAAACCTGAGGGTAATAATTAGTTATAATCTTCGCAACCATCCAAAGAGCAACACTCATGGCAGAAGAATATCGAGAACAGGCCCTGAAATATCATCTGAAGCCCTCGCCAGGAAAACTTCGCATTGAGGCAACAACGCCTCTGACTTCGCAACAGGATCTTGCCCTGGCCTATTCACCCGGTGTGGCTTATCCCTGCGAAGAAATCGTAGCCGATCCGATAAATGCACGATTGTATACCGCAAAGGCTAATTTAATCGGTGTCATTACTAACGGTTCCGCAGTGCTGGGCCTGGGCGATATTGGTAGCCTCGCATCGAAGCCGGTCATGGAAGGTAAGGCGGTTCTGTTTAAGCGATTTGCCGGCATCGATGTTTTTGATATCGAAATTGATGAGAAAGATCCTAAGCTACTCGCCGAAACCATCGAAAGACTCGAACCCACATTCGGCGGAATAAATCTCGAAGATATCAAGGCACCCGACTGTTTCTATGTGGAAAAGTATCTGCGCGAACGCCTGTCGATTCCAGTTTTTCACGATGATCAACATGGAACCGCCATCGTTGTCGCGGCAGCAATGAAAAGCGCGCTTTCTGTGGTCGGCAAAGATATAACAAAGATCAGGCTGGTTGCCTCAGGTGCAGGGGCTGCCGCAATATCCTGCTTAAAACTTCTGGTGACGATGGGTTTGGAGAAGAAAAATATTATTGTGTCTGATATGAAAGGCGTGATATACAAAGGCCGTACCGAATCGATAGATGAATATAAACTATCGTTTGCCAGCGATACTCCATTTCGCACCCTGGCAGAGGCGATTGTTGATGCTGATGTCTTTCTCGGGCTTTCCGCAGGCAACATACTGACATCCGAGATGGTCAAATCAATGGGCAAGGATCCGATTGTATTCGCATTGGCTAACCCAACACCCGAAATTGATCCAGCCCTGGCCAGGGAAGCTCGGGCAGATGCCATTATCGCCACCGGTCGCTCCGATTATCCCAATCAGGTCAACAATGTTCTGTGTTTTCCATTTTTGTTTCGTGGTGCGCTCGATGTCGGCGCGACGGAAATTAATGAGGAGATGAAAATCGCCTGCGTCGACGCGATAGCGAAACTGGCACAGGAAGGCACGAGCGATGTAGTCGCCAACGCCTACCATGGTGAATCACTCACCTTTGGACCCGAATACCTGATTCCGAAACCTTTCGATCAACGCCTGATCCTGAAGATTGCGCCGGCAGTAGCCAAAGCAGCGATGGATTCCGGTGTTGCTCTGGAACCAATCGAAGACTGGGATGCCTACCACCAGAAATTAAATGCATTTGTATTCCGTTCTGGTTTATTTATGAAACCGGTTTTCGATAAAGCCCGCGAAACTCTGCGGCGGGTGGTGTTTGCCGAAGGCGAAAACCTTACCGTATTGCAGGCAATCGAAAACATTGTGCTGGAAAAACTCTGCCACCCAGTAGTGCTCGGCCGCCTCGATGTGGTTAGCACGATAATTAAGGAAAATGGATTATCAATCAAACCTGATAAAGATTTCGAACTACTCGATCATGACGATAACGAGGAATGGTGGAGCTTATACCACTCCCTAACCGAGCGTGAGGGTAAAACCGAATCGGAAGCACGTGAGCTGATTCGCAATAATACGACGATTCAGGGTGCGTTGATGGTGAAGATGGGCGAGGCTGACACCATGATCTGCGGCACCATCGGACGCTATCATCGACATTTACAACGCCTGCTCAGTGTTTCTCAACAAGGAGACGGTGTCGAAAAAGTTTCTGCCCTGAGCGGGCTGATTATGAGTGACCATACGATGTTCATCTGTGATACCCAGGTCACGCCGAATCCGTCCGCGGAAGCCATTGCCAGGATGACTCTCAGTGCAGCGGATGAAGTCAGGCGATTTGGTCTGAAGCCGAGAGCGGCATTGTTGTCGCACTCTAATTTTGGCAGTCGCGATGGTGAATCGTCGAGAAAAATGCGTAAGGCACTCGATTTGATCCATCAACTAGATCCCGAGCTAATGGTCGAAGGCGAAATGCAGGCCGATTCGGCCCTGGTGCCGCGCATAAGAGACGCAACTTTTTCAAATTCCAGTCTGGAAGGTATCGCTAATTTATTAATCATGCCGAATATCGATGCAGCAAACATTACCTTTAACATGCTCAAGGCTGTCAGCCGTGGGATATCGCTAGGTCCGATGTTACTCGATTGCCCGATTGCAGCACACATTGTTACACCGATAACAACCGTGCGTGGGCTGGTTAATATGACCGCTATCGCAGCTGCGCGTTGCGATGAAGGTATCGAGTAACTGCCGTTATGCAATTCGTCATCCTGTTATTGGCGGCACTGGCCTTATTTCTATACCTCACTCTCGGTGTCGCGAAAGACCCGGATAAGAGAAAATTTTTCTATCTCTATCTGCTAATAGATATCTGGTTAGGCAGCGTGTTCATTTACCTGCTGGTTAGTGCTTTCTCGAATTGAAGCAGTCCATTATCGTCGTAATATAAATGTCGAAGGTCAGATTTGAGATAGTCTCAGTATTTTTGACGACCCTATACTCATTTAAATACTGCGCATAGCGCTCAGTCAGTTGATTCCATTTAAATTAAATTACGAAATTTTATATTGCCCAGGTAAACAAATATGAGCCACACTCAATACCCTCCGGCCAGACAACGCTTACAGCGCAGCGAGCTTGCAGTTCCCGGATCGAATCCCGGCATGTTCGAAAAAGCCGCCAACAGCCCTGCTGATTATGTATTCCTTGATCTCGAAGATGCGGTTTCCCCGGGAGATAAAGTGCAGGCTCGTAAAAATACTATCGAAGCTCTGCACGATATCGACTGGCGCAGCAAGGGCAAAACTATTTCGGTGCGTATCAATAGCATCGATACACATTACATGTATCGTGATGTAGTCGACCTGGTAGAACAGGCGGGTGACAGACTGGATACTATTTTGATTCCAAAAGTCGGTGTCGCCGCCGACGTTTACATGGTCGATGCAATGCTCACGCAAATCGAGGAGGCCAAAGGGTTTACCAACAGGATCGGTATTGAAGCACTCATTGAAACCACGCTCGGCATGGCCAATGTCGACGCAATCGCGACTTCCAGCCCACGTATGGAAGCAATGCACTTTGGTGTAGCCGACTACGCCGCCAGTTGCCGTGCACGTACTACCAACATCGGTGGATTAAATCCTGATTACCCCGGCGATCAGTGGCATCACGGCCTGTCGCGGATGCTGGTTGCCTGTAGAGCTTACGGAATTCGGCCAATCGATGGCCCATTCGGTGATTTTAATGATGCCGATGGCTATAGACTCGGCGCCAGGCGAGCCGCAGCGATGGGTTATGAGGGCAAATGGGCAATCCATCCATCACAAATTGAACTTGCCAACGAGGTTTACTCACCACCAGCTGAAGAAGTAGACCGGGCGCGACGAATTCTGCTCGCGTTGAAAGAAGCGGCAGCCCAGGGTAAGGGCGCGGCACAGCTCGATGGTCGAATGATAGATGCGGCTTCGGCACGCATGGCTGAAAATGTAGTTAATACGGACGCAGCCATTCAGGCTAAATCCTAGGAGTCTGTCGGACTTAGGATAAATCTACTGCGGAAAAGTCATTTTGGCCAGATTTCCCCATCCATTTCGTTGAATATGAATGACTATTCGCCTTAA
>CAXMRQ010000044.1:0-3324 GCA_964196115.1 uncultured Gammaproteobacteria bacterium | reverse complement strand
AATGCCGATCCACAAGGCTTCAGCGTCATGAGCTGGGATATGCAACCGAGTGATTGCGTGGCGTTTAACACTCGTATCACGCATGGCGGTTCCGGCAAGTTGCAGGGTGATCAAGATTTGCGCGTCTTCACTACCAGGTGCTTGGGCGACGACGTGTACATCAAGTTCCGCGAGCACGGAATGGATCCGGATCATATTGCCATCATAACCAAACACGGTCTTTAAACCCGGTGATCGTCCGGGCACGGATATGTACCCACAGGTCTGGGCGTGAGCTTAGTATCCGTGGTCGATTTGAAGGCCCCAGAAGCCTCTGGGCGATTGAACTACTTTTTCTTTTTTCCCTGTTTGGTATAAAACACGCCCGGAAACCATGTCTCGTGGAGAACTAAGGTTTCAGCAAAATCACCTTTCGCCTCGTCTTCGAAACGAAAGTTACTTTTCCCGATACGAATAATGTCACCATTTTCTAGATGGCAACGATCAATGAGTTGATCATTAACATAGGTATGATTAGTACTTTTTTTGTCCTGTAAGATATATTCGACTCGATTGTCATCCGGTGTTACCACAACCTCGAGTACGGCATGGCGTTGGCTAACTAGTTCGTCATCCAGTGAAACATCACAGTCCTCATCACGGCCGAATTCGATCTGTTGTTCCGAGAGTTGTAATTTAATACCGGTGCCGCTATCGGTAAGCTGTATCAAAAGAGCCATGTAATTTGCCTAAAGCAGGAATATGGAAAAATAAGCAGTCTAGAAAAATATCAGCAAGACAGTAGCAGATAGATTAACAGGGTAAATTCATTGAGAAGTGCGATTATAAACAACCAATCTTCTCGATTCCACTAGATATTGTGCGAAATCTTGCAATGCTCTTCGCTGACAAAAGTTTGCCAAAGCTCAGGCAGTAGGCCTGGCTAATCGCTTATTAGATATTAACTAGCGGCATTCTGTTCTAATCTCTGTTTTGTTATGATTCTTTAACCCAGGAGCCTGTCGGACTTAGGTTGGTCTACTGCGGAGAAGCCGGATTTGGCCATATTTTGAGTTCTTTTTCGTCAAATAGAATAACTATTTTCCTTAAAAGAACTCAAAATCTGACTCAAACCGGACTTATCCTCGTGACGACCACCTAAGTCCGACAGACTCCTAGAGCAGGCGGCAGGGCTTATGGATACACGCAACGGTTTTATCGAAACAATAGGCAATACTCCATTAATCCGGTTGAATACGGCATCCGACGCTACTGGCTGCGAAATTCTAGGTAAAGCCGAGTTTATGAATCCGGGCGGTTCGGTGAAAGATCGCGCCGCCTGGTGGATGATTCGCGAAGCGGAGAAAAATGGCTTACTACTGCCAGGCGGCACAGTTGTCGAAGGTACTGCCGGAAACACCGGCATCGGTATTGCTCATATTTGTAATGCGCGTAGTTACTCCTGTGTCATATATATGCCCGATAATCAATCGCCAGAAAAAGTAGAGATTCTCGAGATGCTGGGAGCGGAGGTACGCATCGTACCCACAGTGCCTTATGACAACGAGATGAACTACCAGAAACAGGCAGGTCGCTACGCCGAATCGCGAGAAGCCGCCGTGTGGGTCAATCAGTTCGACAATATCGCCAATCGACTCGCCCATTTCGAGTCGACCGGACCCGAGATTTGGCAACAGACCGAAGCTAAAGTGGACGCTTTTGTATGTGCCGTCGGTACGGGGGGAACAATCTCTGGTGTTTCGAAATTCCTAAAGCAACAAAGAGAAGATATTCAGATTGTGTTACTGGATTGTATGGGTAGCGCGCTTTACAACTTCGTCACCACAGGCGAAGTGACGATGAGCGAAGGTCCATCTATTACCGAAGGGATCGGCAACAGTCGTATCACAGGTAATCTGGCAGGTAGCGAGATCGATTGGGCGCTACAGGTATCCGATCAGGACATGGTCAACATGGTCTATCGATTACTGCGCGAAGAAGGCTGGTTTTTCGGTTCGAGTACCGGGGTTAATATTTGTGGTGCAGTCGAAGTTGCCAGGAAGCTTGGTCCGGGACATACCGTTGTCACGATGCTTTGCGATGGTGGTGGCAAATATCAATCACGATTGTTCAATAAAAAATGGCTGGCTGAAAAGGGCTTGCAGGTCGGATAGAATCAAACATTACTTCCTTGCTAGAATCCTAGAAAACGCAGTTGGATCACGAAAGTCCACGCGAGCTCTTGACGCACCTAGCAAAACCAAATAACTTCTCATCACCAATAAGGTGACTACGAATTATTTGATTTCACTATACACGCCAATACCTCACGCGTCTTTTTCGCGCCCAACTGCGTTTCCTAGGATAATCCGCAGGTTTTTTTCCAATATTATTAATTCGCTGTATGAACATCTAAATTCAGCAGGGGATTAAGGCTACAGGAACAGGTTTCCCATGACACAAACCAGCGGCTCCGGTCGTGTTATTCGAAAGGCAATTCTGGACTCGCTTTCGCTACCGGCGTTTATTCTATTGACGACGATGATGGGGTTTGGCTCATTGGCGCGAAGCACTGGATTTGAGCCGGAAATGGCTGCGCTCGCTACTGCGTTTATCTGGGGTTTGCCCGGTCAGCTGGCGATGGTTGAACTGACTTCGACAGGGCAGGGTTTATTTACCATTATATTTGCCTGCTCGCTCGCTAATGCGCGGTTTTTTCCGATGGTGGTGTCTTTCATTCCGACGATGATCCGTAGCAAAACGAGTTTTCCTATGCTGGTTTTTTATGCTCAGCTTCTTTCGATTAATTCCTGGGCGATGTGCATGCGCCAGTTTCCGTCAATCGATGCTGAATATCGCAGGCTTTATTACGTCGTGTTTGCGCTGACCATATTAACTGCTGCGATAGCCGGTACCTTGCTCGGTTATCATGCATCGGCGGTGTTACCCGATACTCTGGTACTGGGATTGATATTTTTAAGCCCATTGTTTTTTGCTCTGGTTTTATCATCGGTTCCGCAAGTCAGTGCCAGGGTGTCATTAATCCTGGGGTGTTTGGTCGTACCCCTGGCGCATCTATATTTTCCCTCGGTTGATTTACTCATCACTGGCGTGGTCGGTGGAAGTCTCGGTTTTCTCCTCGGCAGGGTCCCCATTTTTCAGCGGATCCTGTCATGATTAGTCTGCATATCTCACCAGCCGGTCGCGGGCCTGGATATAACCAATTGAATTTCAGGGATTATCTGATTGTTTCACAAAAAATGTTTAATGAGCAGTTTATTAATGGCCCGAGCCCTATCCCAGAGCTGACTTGTCCAGATACGCCTGAACTTGGGCTTCCCTCAA
>CAXMRQ010000043.1:0-22897 GCA_964196115.1 uncultured Gammaproteobacteria bacterium | reverse complement strand
ACTTTAGGCTCAAGACCGAGTTTTTGTCGAATATATTCAAAATCATGGGCGCTAATCGTCAGGGTTCCATCCATATCGAAGATCCAGTGATTTCGTTTGTTTAACTGGTGCCGTGACCACTCTAGAGTGCTGTTCAGATTTTCCATGCGAGACGTTGTTTGCGACTAATCATTGGCGTATTCTATGCGATGAAGACCTTTATATCATCAATCTCGTCGTGACCATATTCAAACAAAGGAAAATATTATGAACATTCAAGTAGGCGATAAAATTCCATCGGTGACTTTACAGCAGAAAATCGATAATTTGGTCTCTGACATTAGTACTGACGAAATCTTTAGTGGTAAAAAAGTAGCATTGTTTTCGCTGCCCGGCGCTTTTACCCCGACTTGTTCAGCAGCGCATCTACCCGGCTACGTAGTAAAAGCCGATGAACTGAAGAAAAAAGGAATAGACCGAATTGTTTGCCTGTCGGTCAATGATGCCTTTGTTATGGATGCCTGGGGTGAGCAACACAACGTTGAAGACCGGGTGATGATGATTGCTGATGGCAGCGCCGACTTTACCCGGGCCGTCGGTCTTGATCTCGATCTTTCACAAAGAGGAATGGGCACGCGTTCCCAACGTTATGCGATGGTGGTAAATGATGGCGTAGTCGAGTTACTTAATATTGAAGCACCTATGAAATTTGAAGTCAGCGACGCTGATACAATATTAAATAGTCTTTAATTATTCGCTTAAATTAAATGACCAGGCCACTCAATCCGAAAGGCCCCAATGAGTTTATCAGCGAGGCTTACAATCTCGATGGCGACCAGAAAATCGTCGATTTTTATAGTAAATGGGCTGACGAATACGATCATCAAATGCTCGACGTTCTTGGTTATACGTCACCTATTACGGTCGCCCAGTTACTATGTGATTATCTACCCGATAAAAAAGCGAGTATTCTAGATATCGGCTGTGGCACCGGATTAACCTGCATGTTTTTGCACAAGCAGGGGTACGTCAATCTCGATGGCGTTGATTTATCACCCGACATGGTGCAGGTTGCGCAGGACAGAAATATATATCAGCGGGTAGTAGTCGCCGACGTAACCCAGCCATTAGCAATCGACAATGCTGTTTATGACGCCGCTATCTCGTCAGGTACATTTACCCACGGACATGTCGGACCAGAACCGCTGGATGAAATTTTCCGAATTCTCAAGTCCGGTGGAATTCTGGCCTGTACAGTGCATAATGACCTTTGGCATTCTCACGGTTTTGCGGCCAAATTTGACGCACTTGTTGGATCAGAGGTAATTGAATGTTTATCTCTCAGGGAAGATAAATACTACGAAAAAGGTGAACCTGAAGGTAGGTTTTGTGTGTACCGAAAATTTTAATTGGGCCAATTTGAAGAATTCCACTGGCCAATTTATGTCTGTTCAACGTCAATGAAATGGTCGAGTAAGGTGGTGAAATAACTGCCGCTCGGCAACGTTACTTCAACACGAAGTGCTTTTTTGACGGCATCGTATTCCACGATTAGATCTTCAACGATCACTCGAGTAGTTCGCATCTGCAAACTCGTCTTCTGTTGATTCAGGCATTGCAAAATCGCGGCATTTTTGGCAAATACCAGATCTTCCAGATTTAGTGCGTCATCCTGAAGCAATCGTTTACCATCGCCGTATAAACTAATGGTGCTCGATAAGTCCAGTTGATTAAATCTTGCCAATAACGCATCGTTAATTTTTTCATAAAAAATCGACTGACTACCACTTAGCATAAAGACATCGCCAGCAACAGGCCTGTCCCAGAATCCAAGCTCAATTCTCTGCGACAATACAGAATTAAACAAAAAGCTTCTCATTGCTGATATATACAAACTTCTTTTATTTCGGCTTAGTTTGCGCGCTCGACGGGTATTGGTTAAAACCTGCATTGCCCGTTCGACATTATCTCCCTGTCGGCCAAAGCGTTGCGCTCCGAAATAATTCGCCATACCCTGACGACGAATCAAATCGAGTTGTTTCCAGCTATTTTCAGGCACTGCTTCGACATTGCGAATAATGACTTCGAAGTGATTTGATCGATGTGTACCCGTTCGTAGCTTCCTGTGATGCCAGGCGTAATCTAATATTTTATAATCCGATATCTCAGGAAGTTCGAGCAGCTTCATCTGCCCCGGCAAATATAAACTCAGCCACTGTCGTGTGACGGCAATTTTATCCTTCAGGCCGCTGTGGCCGATATCCCTCGATTTGATAGAAAAATCGCTTGCTACCTGATCAACCAGTTCATGCGTAGTCAACATCGACTTTTCGATCCAGAGAAATAGATGTTCACCTTCTCCACTGGGCTCAAAACCGAGATTTTCAGTGACTATGAAATCTTCGGCTGTGCTTTTGAGCAGACCGCTCACAGCAGGCACGCCATAAGGATACTGGTATTTAGCTGACATTAGCGCCTTGATTTTGCGGCAACCTGATTCCTGAGATAATTAATGCTGGTATTTTCAGCGCTGACAAAACGCTTTTCGACGACCGCTTGCCGGGCCAACTTCAGCAGACTAGCGGCATCGGGCAAAATATCAGCATCGATGTTTATTTTGGAACAATCGTCGAATTTTTTCATCCACATATCGGCGCCTACGCGCCAGCCGTGTCCGGCGCCCGTTGCCGGCATCGAGTCGATTACCACCTCTTCTAATTTACTAAGCCTTTCGCTACCGTCGAGTGTAGCCAGACCGAATTTATCGCGTTTATAATTTGCCCAGTAGACTTCTCCCATTCGTGCGTCTAGTGCAACCATGGCACTATCTAAGCTATATTTATCCAGACAGGTTTGAGCCAGCGTTGCCAGTGTGGAAATTTGAACCACCGGTATATCCAGGCCAATGGCTATCCCCTGCATTGTCGCAGCTGCAATTCTAATCCCAGTAAAAGCACCGGGGCCATTCGCAAAGGCGCAATGTGTCAACGACAGTTTTGATTGTCCCGAAGAATTTAATACCGAATCCATCATCGCCGGTAACAGTCGAGTATGTTGTCGAGGCGTTAATTCAAACTCACTGAAAATGCGTCCATCTTTGCGCAGCACAGCAGCAGAGCAGGCCTCGGTCGAGGTATCAATGGCAAGAATAATCACAGTCTTATTATCCTAGGAAACGCAGTTGGGCGCGAAAAAGACGCGTACGATATTGGTGCGCATAGTGAAATCAAATAATTCGTAGTTACCTACATGGATGTAGGGTATGCAGGATAATGCAGGAGCAATTACCTGTCACCTTATTGGTGATGAGAAGTTATTTGGTTTTCTAGTGATGCGGCACTCCGATGCGTCAAGAGCGTGTGTGGACTTTCGTGATCCAACTGCGTTTTCTAGGATTACTGTTGAGTAGAGACGATCAGGGAAACGCAGTTAGGCTATCTTAATCAGTTAACCCTAGCGGGCTATACCCCTTTTACTGTTTCTAACGAAATTGACAAACTCTTCAACCTCTGGATATTGATCACATAATGGCTGCAGCTTTTCATAGACATCTTTTTTTGGCCTACTTGACTTGAGTAGCTGACGAAAAGACTGGTGCAGGGCTCGAATTAGTTCCGCCGAAAAGCCTTTACGCTTTAAACCCTCCTTATTAATCCCAATGGTACGCGCACGGTTTCCAGCCGCAGTCGAGAACGGAGGAATGTCCTGAACCACCACTGAGCCGAGACCACATAATGCCCTGGCGCCAATCTGGGTAAATTGATGTACCGAAGTAAATCCGCCGAGTATGCTGTAATCGCCGACTTCGACATGTCCCGACAATGAAGCCGCATTTGCAAAAACCGTATGACTGCCGACTATGCAGTCGTGCGCAACATGACTATATGCCATGAACAGGTTATCAGACCCTATCACCGTTTTGCCGATTCCATCGGCGGTACCCCGGTTAAAAGTAACAAATTCGCGAATCGTATTTCGATCGCCAATTTCAAGCGTAGACCGCTCCCCGGCATATTTTTTATCCTGTGGGATTTCACCGATCGAAGCAAACTGAAATATTCGATTATCCTTGCCTATTTTGCTAGGCCCATTAATCACTACATGGGGTCCGATAGTGGTACCACTGGCAATTTCCACCTCGGCGCCAATAATCGAATAAGGGCCAACGCTAACATCATCGGCGAGCAACGCTCCCGGATCGACTATGGCAGTAGCATGAATCATGCAACTCTGTCCTGCGCTGAGCACATCATTTCTGCCTCAGCCACTAATGCCCCGTCCACGAGCGCTTTGCACTCAAAAACACCGATGCCGCGCATATTCCGTTTTAACCGTACGTTGAGAATAAGCTGGTCACCAGGAATCACCTGGCCCCGAAAACGCGATTTATCTATGCCAACAAGCATATAAAGTTTCGATTCATGTCCCTCACTCATCGAAGAAAATGCCAGTAACCCGGTGGCCTGTGCCATCGCTTCGAGAATAAGTACACCAGGCATAATTGGCTGACCCGGAAAATGTCCCTGGAAAAAGGGTTCATTCACTGTTACGTTTTTCAACGCAGACAGGTATTCAGTACCTTCCGACTCAATGACCCTGTCAATCAGTAAAAAAGGATAACGGTGGGGTAAATACTCCATCACCTTATTGATATCAAATTGCGGCATATTCCCTCGTTTGTTGCATTATTTTATTGCGCTATTTTTAGTCGATGACCAACTTCGACTTCATGTTTTATTTTGCTGTTTTTCCAACATGGCAACTGTCCTGGCCAGTCGGTCCAGCGATTTATACCGTGCATTACTCTTGTGCCACAGACTATTTTCGAGCAATGGCGTGCCAGAGGAATAAACGCCTGCTGACTTGATATCTTTGGTAACCAGCGACATAGCCGTCACGGTAACATGATCGACGATGCTGAGATGACCCAACACAACCGCCGCGCCTGATATCTTACAATACTGGCCTATACTTGCACTACCGGCAATACCGACACAGGCCGCAATTGCGGTATGCGCACCAATTCGTACGTTATGCGCAACCTGAATCAAATTATCCAGCTTGCAACCCCGTTCAATCACCGTATCGTCTAGCGCACCACGATCTACCGTAGTATTGGCGCCAATTTCAACTTCATCTTCTATAATTACCGTTCCTATTTGCGGAACCTTTTCCCAGTGTTTTTGATGAAACACCAGTCCAAAGCCATCCGAACCGAGTACTACCCCCGAATGCAGTAAACATCGATCGCCGACAACAACCCGATGACCTATGGTAACCCGGCTATGCAACTTACATTGACTGCCGATTCTCGCCCCTTTTTCAACAATACAACCTGCACCTATCGATGTACTCTCACCAATTTCGACACCGTCTTCTATAACGGCCAGAGCGCCGATCGACACGTTTTCAGCAATTCGAGCAGAGGATGATACCTGCGCGGAATCGTGCCTCAGTTTATCATTATCACGGCCCTGATCAGGTTCGATAAAGGCAATGGCCTGAACAAAACTAAAATGAGGGTTATCAGAGAATATTAACGACTTGTCACATACGGCCTGATCGAAATCAAGCGGTACAAGCAACACCGAACACTTACTTGCAGAAATATCGCGCGCATATTTCTTTTGCTGGATAAAACATAGGTCACCCGCAATCGCGCTGCTCTGGGATGCAACGCCGCCTATTTCCTGATCCGGATCGCCTTTATATTCGAGCTGGAGCTGCTCAGCCAGTTGCTGTAGGGTCATTTTCATATCTCTGCCCTACAGTACTTCTTCAAGTTAGTCACCTGGATACATTCAATGCAGTCATTCGGCTTGGAAGCAAGCTGTAGCCCCTATATTTTTATTGAGTGATTTCCACCGTTTCGGACTGACGTATCAACATATCTACGATTTCTGCGGTAATATCGATTTGATCCGATACATAGCTTACTCCTTCGGTCAGAATTAAATCATATTTCCCGCTGTCGCCTAACTGTTTCAGTACGCCAGCGATAACCTGCTGCAATTCACGAATTTCTTCGTTCCTGCGTAAATTCTTGTCTTCGCGAAATTCCTGTTCCAAAAATTTCAACTGACTAACTTTAAGCCTGATTTCACGCTCTAGCTTTCGACGCGTAGTTGCGCTAATCGAATTATCAATCGACTTTAATTGTTCTTCAATGTCGAGGATTTCCTGTCTTTTTTCTTTTAGCTGCGCTTCTCGTGGTTCGAATTCAGCCTTTAACTGCTCTTCTACTCGTCGAGCCTGAGGCGCTTCTTTTAAAACCCGGGAGGTATTAACAAAGCCAATTTTATAAAAATGACTGGTAGCCATAGCTGCGCTGTTGAACAACAACAAAGCCAGGACTATCAAGTGCTTGCTAAATGCATATCTAATTAACACGTTCAAGAAAACCTCTTTAAAACGAAGCGCCCAATGCAAACTGAAAATTTCGAGTATCATCTCCAGGTACATTATTTAATGGTTCAGCATAGCTGAACTCCAAAGGACCAATTACCGAGAACCATTTTGCCGATACTCCAACTGAGGTTCTCAGCTCGCTGCTATCGAAATCACCACCATCGGTAAATACGTTGCCAGCGTCGAAGTATAACCCAAGGCGAAAAGTTTCTGAACTGCCTAAAGCCTCTACTGGAAATAATACTTCGGAGGTCAATATGACCTGCAAATTACCGCCAAATGGGTCGCCATTGCTATCCAGGGGTCCCAGGCTATTAACTTCGTAACCACGAACGGTACGAACGCCACCGGCGGTAAATTTTTCAAAAAATGGTAAATCGCTAGTATTGTCAAAACTATCGCCATAGCCAATTCGCGAGCGAAAAGTATAGGTGACGCTATCGGTAATCGGTATCGCTGATTTATGGTTATAACGAATTTTATAGAAATCCAGATCACCACCGAATACTTCTAAGCTGATACTATTTAATGCTCCTGTATCGGCAAATATACGCCGATTGCGCGTATCATGAAAAAAGCTGACGGAACTAAACAGGCTAAGGTAGCTATCACCTTCGATAGTGGCTGGATCAGTATTGGAGTCGAATTCATCACTATTATCGATAATAAAATCAAACACTTCGTCTGCTGTTAAAGCGGATACGGTGATATCGTTTTGTATTACCCCAAAATCCAGCCTAAAGGTATTAAATTCTGACAACGGTATTCCAAAATTCATTCCTAAACTGATGCGGTCGATCAGGTAATTACTAATGTTATTTTCTGCGGCATCGGTCTGGCTAAAACTAAAATTAAATCCGCGACTGACACCATCTGCAGTATAGTAAGGATTGGTATAACTAAAGCCGTATCTTTCAGATGCGGCGGAGTTATCAAATGTGAGGCTGATATTTTTTCCAGTACCAAAAACATTATTATGCTCCAGGGCCACATTTAACAGCGCACCCTGACCCTGGGAGTAACCAAGACCAATTTGAAAATTTCCAGAAAATCGCTCGGTCACGGTAATATTCAGATCCAGAAAGTCATCGTGCCCTTCGACACGGGCTGTCTGGATATTAATAGAGCCGAGGTAATTCAAGCGTTGTAGGCGGGTGCGTGATCGTTCAACTTTGCTGGCACTAAATTGTTCGCTTTCCAGTTGCCGCATTTCACGCCGTAAAACCGTGTCCTGAGTTCCATCATTACCGATGAAATTAATAAAACGCACCATCATTTTCTTGCCCGGATTTATTAGAAATTTCAGGCTTACGGTATTTTCTCCATCACTAATTTCCGGAATCGGTTTGACGTCAGAAAAGGCATAGCCCTCTTCTCCGAGTCGTCGATTAATCAGGTCCACCACTCGGGTGATTTTCTTACGCGAGAAAATTTCTCCCTCGCGAAAAGCGACCAGTGCCATCAGTCCCGCCTTGTCAACCACCAGATCTCCCGCCATGTCTATTTCTTTTATGGTGAATTGATCGCCTTCTGTGAGGTTGACGGTGATATTAATATCTTTCCGATCCGGACTAATTGTCACCTGTTTCGAATCCACCTTAAACTGGACATATCCCTGATCCAGGTAAAACGAGCTGAGATTTTCCAGATCGGCGGCCAAACTGGAGCTAGAATAATTGTCTGACGCGAACCATCCCTCATCACTGGGCTCCAGTTGAAAATTCTCACGTAAGACCTCTTCGTCGAAGACCTGATTACCGGTTAAATTAATTGAGCGTATTAAAGCCCGCTCGCCTTCGGCAATATTAATATCAATAACCACACGATCATCGTCTAATTTGTGCCAGTCGACTTCCAGTTTTACCGCATATTTTCCGACCGAATAATAGAGCTGTTGAAGTTCCTGCTTTAGAGTGGAAAGTAATAATTCATTAAAAATTTTACCACGCGTCATACCCATCTGATCGAAAGCCTGATCCAGACCTTCGTCGTCGATTTCCTCGTTTCCTTCAACATTAATTTCTGCAATTGAAGGTCTTTCTTTTACCTTCACTATTAAGCTGTTGGCGTCACGGAATAATTCTATATGCTCAAAGAAGCCAGTTGAGTACAACTCCCTGATTACTTCCGGTGAGCGTTGCTCGTCAAATTGTTCTCCGACATTAACCGGCAGATAGTTATATACAGTGCCAACCGATATTTTTTTGGCGCCTATCACCTCTATTGCATCAACAGTGAAGCTATCTGCGCTTGAAGCATGCGCGAAAAATAACAGTGCCAGGGCACTGAGCCTTAAAAATACACTCAAATCTATTCTACCAGACGCAGTAAATCGTTATAAATAGCAATCGTCATCAATCCGAATAACAGGGCCATGCCGATTTTTTGGCCGATCACTTCTGTGGCTTCTGACACAGGACTTCCTTTGACCATTTCGATCAGATAGTAGAATAGATGGCCACCATCCAGCACCGGAATTGGTAATAGGTTGAGTACCCCCAGGCTAATACTGATAATGGCGAGAAATCCAAGAAATTGTACCAGCCCGATGCGGGCAGAAATACCCGCATATCGAGCTATCGTGATAGGCCCACTCAAATTCTTGACACTGGCTTCGCCGACGATTAGTTTACCCAAAACCTTCAGGGTTAGCCACGACATGCGCCAGGTTTTATCGAGTGATTCAGCGAGCGCGGTAATCGGTCCATAGCGCTCTACTACTTCCATTTCACGACGTATTTCTGCCGGTATATCAACTCGGTTTCTGACGCCTATAAATCCGAAACTAACCCCATTTTCCTCGACACTAGCTGGTGTTAACTGTAGGGAGACTTTCCCGCCATCCCGTAATACTACCAGTGCCAGATCAGTTTCCGCATTTGCGCGAACCGTATCAACCCAGTGCCCGACATTAATAATTTTTTGCCCATTGATGGAAACTATTTTATCCTCCGCCATCAATCCGGACGAAGACGCTGCACCGTCTGGTATCACTGAATCGATTACCGGTGGTATATCAGGTCGCCACATCGATAGTCCCAGTTCCCCCATTAGATCAACCTGCTCATCCTGCAGCAATCGCAGGCCGCTAATATCAAGTTTTTTATCGCTAATTTGCTTGTCCAGGCCCTGCACTACCAGGGTAATAGTGCCCCGATCAACAGACTCTTCGAGTAGTGTAAACCGTGCTTTTTCCCAGCTAGGCGTTTCGTTTCCGTTAATCGATAAAATAGTATCTTGCGACCGAACGCCGGCTGAATAGGCAGGGCTGGGGTTAGCCACCTCACCAATAACAGGTTTGATACCGGCGACACCAACCAGATAAATCAGGTAGTAGGCGAGGATAGCAAAAATAAAATTAAACACCGGTCCCGCCGCGACGATGGCGAATCGCCGCCAGACACTTTTGCGATTAAATGCACGATCAAGTTCGTCCACGGCCACTTCGGCCTCGCGCTCGTCCAGCATCTTCACGTAGCCACCCAGCGGAATACTGGCAAGGACATATTCGGTCTGATCGATGCCCGCCTTTTTTGTCCACAGTGGTTTGCCGAAACCGACTGAAAAGCGTAACACTTTGACGCCCATTTTTCGGGCCACCCAATAATGACCGAATTCATGGATCGTGACTAATACGCCAATGGCAACAACGAAGGCGAGGACACTATAAATGACGGAGAGAAAATCCATGGCTAGCCCGTAGTTAATTGATTTAATTGTTGAGTCACATATCTTCTCGCCCGGGCATTATCTTCCAGCACGACATCAAGATTATCCGCAGGATTTGAATTCACGTGTTGCAGGGTTGCTTCGATCAACCGTGCTATCTGTGTAAATTTAATACGGTGATTTAAAAAATTATCGACCGCAACTTCATTGGCCGCGTTCAAAATTGCCATGCTAGTGCCACCTTGTCGGAAGGCTTCACGTGCCAGCTTCAAACAGGGAAAGCGATTTTCGTCGGCGACCTCAAAGTTTAACTGACTGACCTGTAACAAATCCAATGGTTCAACACCGCTGCTAATGCGTTGTGGCCAGGCAAGTGCATTAGCAATCGGTGTACGCATGTCTGGATTACCCATTTGGGCCAATACCGAGCCATCAGTATAAGCAACCATTGAGTGTACTATGCTTTGCCTGTGCAAAACTATTTCTACATCGGATTCCTTCATTCCGAATAACCAACAGGCTTCGATTAGTTCAAGACCTTTGTTCATCATGGTTGCAGAGTCGACTGAAATTTTTGGCCCCATATTCCAGTTAGGGTGGGCGATTGCCTGCTGGGGTGTAACCAGCTCAAAATCAGCTAAGGGTAAGTCCCGAAA
Organism: uncultured Gammaproteobacteria bacterium; assembly: GCA_964196115.1. GTDB lineage: Bacteria > Pseudomonadota > Gammaproteobacteria. The sequence goes on along the minus strand of CAXMRQ010000043.1, from coordinate 12,185 downwards.
TGGACCACCGGATCCAGTCAGCAAAATTTTGGTGACACCTTTTTCATCTAAGCAGTCATAAGCGCCCTGTGGCAAACATTGAAATATAGCATTATGCTCGCTATCGATCGGAATTAGATTAGCACCATACTGAGCTACTTCTTTCATGAATAAAGATCCAGCCATCACTAGCGATTCTTTATTCGCCAGCAAAACCCGCTTTCCGGCGCGCACCGCAGCCAGGGTTGGCATCAGACCAATTGAGCCGACAATCGCCGCCATCACCGTATCGACCTCGTTATCCGAGGCCACCCGGGCCAATGACTGGGCTCCGGAAATAACTGTTGTAGGACTGTCGCTCAATAAAAGTTTTGCAAGCTGGTCGGCACTTTGCTTATTGCCCATTACTGCGAAACGTGGCTGGTGTCGCTGGCAGATAATTGCCATTTGCTTGACATTGGTATTGGCAGTCAGTGCATAGATGGCATATCTATCCGGATGCCTGGCAATCACATCCAGTGTGCTAATACCAATCGAACCGGTTGCGCCGAGGATAGTAATCTGTTCCATCTAAACCGCCCCAACGATATAGAGTCCGCTGATAAATATGGGTGTCGCTGCAATAATGCTATCGACACGATCAAGCACGCCACCATGTCCCGGCAGCAAACTACCGCTGTCCTTAACCGATGCTTCACGCTTCAAGATACTTTCGTAAAGATCCCCGACCACCGAAATGACCGAAGTCGCAATACCGATTAATAAAAACTGCCACCAAGCCATACCCCATCCATTACTGACCTGAAATACGATTAACATCCAGCCCAGGTTTAAAATAATGCCGCCTGCGGCGCCTTCCCAGGTCTTACCGGGGCTAATGCCGGGTGCTAGCTTGTACTTACCGAATTTTCGGCCACTGAAATAAGCGCCGATATCCGCCACCCAAACCAGGCTTAATAAATACAATAAAAGCCAGGCGCCGTGTTGAATATGCAGATGTATAAATAGTAGCCCATGCACACATATCCAGAGCAGGGTGATACCTAGAATAAACTGAAAAAACCGCGTCGCAAAAGACCATTGTCCAGAAAATTGGTAAGACACTAAAAACCCGAGAATCGCTACCCATATTACTAAACCAGTCAGCGACTGGTAAAAATTAACACGTATGCCGACAGACTCAGCAGAAAACCAGAACAGCAAGGCTATCCCTGTAGCCATTGCCAGACCTGCGGGCGTCCCCGGATTTATTGTAAGCGTCTGCAATTCGTAACCAGCCACAAATAATGCCATCGCAAATAACACCACGACCCAGTCGGGTTCGGCAAAAAGAATAGTGCCACCGAAAAGAATGGCCAAAACCAGTGCCGTAATTATACGTTGCTTTAACATTGTCTCAAGTTGTACTCATTTGTTCAGCGGTTTTGCCATAGCGACGCTGTCTCTGGGAATAAGCATCTAATGCTTTTTGCATTTCCTCCTCGCTAAAATCGGGCCATAACACATCGGTGAAATATAACTCAGCGTATGCCAGTTGCCACAATAAAAAGTTACTAATGCGTTGTTCACCGCCAGTACGGATGAACAAATCCGGGTCAGGCGTATTCGCCAGTGACAATGCCGATTCGAAAATTAAATGATCGATTTGCGCTACGGTTATTTCATCGCTGGCTACCTTGCCTGCTATGGATTTAACTGCCTGCAAGATATCCCACTGACCACCGTAATTAGCAGCTATATTCAAGTTCATTAACTGATTACCTGCAGTGAGTGCTTCCGAGGCAGCAATTTGCGCCTGTAGTGCGGGTGAAAACGCCTCGCGATCACCGATGAATCGAATACAGATATCTTTATCATTCAATTCGGCGCTGTTTTCTTTCAGCGAACGCATAAAAAGTTCCATTAGCGTACTAACTTCTTTGTCCGGCCGATTCCAGTTCTCGCTACTAAAAGCAAACAGGGTCAAATCTTTAACCCCACCATTTGCAAAAAACTCGATTGACCTACGAGTGACTTCGACGCCCTTTCGATGCCCAACAGTTCTTGGCATCAGACGCTTCTTCGCCCACCTGCCGTTGCCGTCCATAATAATGCAAACATGCTGAGGTACACCGACCTCTTCATTGACAGTTGACATCATTGTCAGTACCTGACTGTTAGATTTCCATCAATTCTTTTTCTTTAGTTTGCAACAGGGCCTCGATTTCGTCGGTAGACTGATTGGTAACCTGTTGCACCAGCTCCTGACCTTTATGATCTTCGTCCTCGGATATATCTTTATCCTTCAATAAAGATTTGAAATCACTATTGGCATCGCGCCGTATATTACGTACCGCGATGCGCGCGTTTTCAGCCAACTCGCGCACTACCTTGACCAGTTCCCGACGTCGTTCCTCGGTTAAAGGTGGCATTGGCACGCGTATGACAGCACCAGCGGTCGACGGATTCAGGCCTAAATCAGAACTCATAATCGCCTTTTCAATCAGTGGCACCATGCTCTTGTCCCAGGGTGTGACCGCCAGGGTACGCGCATCTTCAACCGTTAAATTAGCAGCCTGCCCTATGGGCACTTCGCTACCATAAAAATCAACCGTAATGTGATTCAGCAAACTGACATGCGCCCTGCCCGTTCTGATTTTTAAAAGTTCTGCTTTAAACGCCTCGATGCTTTTATTCATCCGCGTTTGAGCGTCCTGTTTTATATCGTTAATCATTTTTATGCCTCAACAGACGATACCTGAGTACCTACTTTCCTGCCCTTTGCAACATCCAGCAATACGCCTGGTGTATTAATGTTACAAACCACCATATCTAACGAATTATCGTTACACATTATCATTGCAGCAATATCCATGACTGCCAGGCGCTTTTTGATAGCCTCATCATAATTCAGCTTTTCAAATTTCACCGCATCGCCATGTTTCACAGGATCCTTATCATAGATACCATCGACCTTGGTCGCCTTGATCATCAGATCGGCCTGAATTTCGATAGCTCTCAAACTGGCGCCCGTATCGGTAGTAAAATAAGGACTACCCGTTCCTGCGGCTAATATTACTACTTCACCGGCCGAAATTCTTCGCCGCGCTTCTCTTTGTGTGTACTTATCACACACCTGCGGCATATCCAGTCCCGACATAACGCTGGCAATGATTCCCTGTTGTTGCATGTTGTCGCGCAATGCCAAAGCATTCATGACAGTGGCCAACATACCCATGTGGTCACCAGCTACTCGATCCAGGCCTGCCGCTGCAAGCCCTGCACCGCGAAAAATATTGCCACCACCGACAACTACACCTAGCTCTATACCAGCCTCGATCAAAAGTTTCAGTTCGACAACCATTTTAGCAACCACTTTCGGGTCTATGCCATAGTCGGACAGACCCATCATGGCTTCGCCACTTAATTTAACCAGAATTCGTTTGTGTTTTAGATTTGCCATATAACTCGCGTAAAATAAAGGCCGCGTCAGCGGCCCCTATATTAGTTATTTAGCTGCGAAGCAACTTCCGCAGCAAAGTCTTCAACTTTCTTTTCGATGCCTTCGCCGACCTCATAACGAATGAAACCTGAAATCGAAGCATCTGATGAAGAAAGTAGTTTACCTACTGTCTGATCGGGGTCTTTAACAAATGGTTGCCCTAACAGTGTAACTTCGGCAAGAAACTTGTTGAGCCGACCCTGTATCATTTTTTCGATAATTTCAGCAGGCTTGCCGCTGTCCTGTGCCTGGGCTATTAATATTCCCTTTTCCTTCTCGAGAAATTCTGCTGGAACCGCTGATTCGTCTACAAACTGGGGGTTAACGGCAGCGATATGCATCGCAATGTCGCGCGCCATATCAGCTTCGGCACTCGAATCGACCAACACACCGATTCGCGACCCGTGCAAATATGAGGCAACACCTTGTTCCGATTCAATAATCTGGAAACGACGAATTTGAATATTTTCACCGACCTTACTTATCAATACCTGACGAGCCTCTTCGACCGTATTTCCGTCAACCAGTGAAAGCTGCGATAATACTTCTACAGAAGACGGTTTTTGCTGTAGTAAAAGCTGCAAAACCCCGTCGGCAAAAGACTGAAAATTATTGTCCTTGGCTACAAAATCAGTTTCTGAATTAATTTCGAGAATCACCGCAGTTTTTCTGTCATCGGTTACTATCGCTCTTATCGCGCCATCAGCCGCTACGCGCCCTGCTTTCTTATCCGCTTTGGCCGCGCCGGATTTCCTCATCAGCTCCGCTGCTGCTTCGATATCGCCATCGGTCTCTACCAGTGCTTTCTTGCACTCCATCATGCCCGAACCCGTTCGTTCACGCAGTTCCTTCACTAAAGATGCTGTTATAGCCACTTCAATACCTCTGAATAAAATTACTTGGTTGCTGCCTTCTTGGTAGCAGCTTTTTTAGTGGCCGCCTTCTTGGTAGCTGCTTTTTTAGGCGCGGCTTTCTTAGTCGCGGCTTTCTTAGTCACCGCTTTCTTTGCAGCAGCCTTTTTTGGCGCAGCCGCCTCGGCTGTTGTCTCTTCGGGAATCGATACCGCTTCTGAAACTACTTCTTCTGAAACTACTTCTTCTGAAGCTACTTCTTCTGAAGCTGTCTCTTCGGGAACTACTTCGACCTGTTCAGTCGATTCTGTCGCAGCTGAAGTATCGCTATCTATCCTGATGCTCTTTTTTGCAGAAATTTTTACTGAAGCCTTGCTCGATATTGCAGCGTCTTCACTATTTAGTTCGATCATTTCATCATCGTCATTAACCGCGACTACGATGCTTTCCTTTCCAACTAAAATCGCATCAGCGACCATTTTTGTGTAAAGCTTAATAGCGCGCATCGAGTCGTCATTTCCAGGCACGATATAGTCGATGTTATCGGGTGAATTGTTGGTATCAACAATTCCCACCACCGGGATGCCGAGCTTACTGGCTTCCAGGACAGCAATGTTTTCATAACCGACATCGACAACAAACAACACATCAGGCAGGCCACCCATATCCTTGATGCCACCCAGAGTTTTCTCCAGCTTGTCCTGCTCGCGCGACAGCTGCAGAATTTCTTTTTTGTTAATTTTCTCGTAGTTATTGCTTTGTGCCATGTCTTCCAGTTCTTTCAGCCTTTTGATTGAGGCCCGAACTGTACGAAAGTTAGTCAACATACCACCTAACCAACGGTGATTGACAAACGGCATACCACATCGTAGAGCTTCTTCTTTTATCGATTCACTGGCGGCGCGTTTGGTGCCGACAAACATGACCTTGCCTTTTTTCGACGCGACTTTTCCGAGGTAATTGACTGCATCCTTGCACAATGGCATGGTTTGCTCGAGATTGATAATATGAATTTTGTTGCGCTCACCGAAAATAAAGGGAGCCATTTTGGGGTTCCAGAAACGAGTTTGGTGACCGAAGTGCACGCCCGCTTCCAACATTTCACGCATGGTGACGTTAGACATAAGTTTCTCCAGATGTCAGTATGGGTAGTTGTTCATTTATTGAACTACCCGGGGTTAAGCCTCCACATATCCGACGATTACGACCCGCTTCTCTGGTAAAATGCGGGCACCCATATTCGCGTTATAATATGTGTGTGTAGTTTAAGGAAATTCCGAAATATTCAGAGTTTCCGATTATTTGCGTTCGATGTTGCCGAAAGCGCGCGCTTTATACCATAATCCCCTTTATTCAACAACATGACAGTGAAATATTTATGGGTGTAACGATCAAATCTTCGGAAGAAATAGTAAAAATGCGCGTTGCCGGTCGCCTTGCCGCGAACGTTCTACGCATGATCGAATCCCATGTCGCGCCCGGAATCACAACCCAGCAACTGAATGACATCTGCCACGACTATATGGTGAACGAGCAGGATACTATTCCCGCACCATTAAATTACCGTGGCTTCCCGCGTTCAATCTGTACCTCGGTTAACCATGTTGTCTGCCATGGGATTCCGGCTGATAAAAAGTTAAAGTCAGGCGATATCCTGAATATAGATATTACGGTGATTAAGGACGGGTATCACGGTGATACCAGCCGTATGTTTATGGTTGGCAAAACCTCTATACAGGGAGAGAGACTGTCTCGCATAGCCTATGAATGTATGAAGCTGGGCATCGAAATGATCAAACCCGGCGTGCGTCTGGGTGATATCGGATTTGCCATTCAAAACCACGCCGAAAAAAATCACTGCAGCATAGTACGTGAATACTGCGGCCATGGCATAGGTCAGATATTTCACGAGGACCCACAGGTGCTGCATTACGGTAAACCGAATACCGGGCTGGTGCTGGAACCTGGCATGACTTTCACCATCGAGCCGATGCTGAATCTCGGAAAACGCTACGTCAAGCTATTACCCGATGACTGGACCGTAGTAACCAAAGACCATAGCCTGTCCGCCCAATGGGAACATACCAACCTGGTCACCGAGGATGGATTTGAAGTGCTTACCATGCATCCGGATTATGGATTGTAAAATGTCCCAATCAATCGACGATGCGCTAGATAGGGCCCAATCGCCTAAGGGTTTGCTAACCGACCCAATTGTCGAAGGCCTGAAAAAAGGCAATGAACAGATCTATAAGGATTTTGATAGCGGTATATCGATTCAGCAGTTGGTAAATCAAAAATCGGATCTCATCGACAGCGTACTCAAAGTTTGCTGCGCGAATTTTATTACTGAGAAAATAGACCAGCAATTTGGCCTGGTAGCAGTGGGGGGTTATGGTCGCCGCGAACTGTTACCCGGTTCCGACATCGACTTAATGATTCTGCTCGACAAAAAGCCGGGCAAAGTTGTTGAGGAACGACTATCTGCATTTCTTACATTTCTCTGGGATATCGGCCTGGAAGTCGGTCACAGCGTACGTACGGTGAAGGATTGTACTCGCGAAGGTAAAGCCGATGTTACTGTCATAACCAATATGATCGAGTCCCGATTGATCTGCGGCAGTGATAAATTGTATGAAAAATTTCAGGCTGCAATTGCACCTAAAAAAATGTGGTCATCGAGGAAATTCTTCGAAGCCAAACTTGAGGAGCAACAAAACCGGCATCTGCGCTATAACGACACAGCCTACAATCTCGAACCTAACATTAAAGAAGGGCCGGGTGGCCTGCGTGATATCCAGATTATCGGCTGGGTCGCCAAACGCCATTTCGGCGCCAATTCCTTGCGCGAACTGGTGGATCACGAGTTTATCACCGAAGCCGAATTTGAATTATTAAACGCGGGTCAAAAACATCTGTGGAAAGTCCGCTTCGCATTGCACCGACTCGCCAATCGGCGCGAAGACCGGTTGTTATTCGATTACCAGAAACAACTGGCAACTGACTTTGGTTACGAGGCAGGCGAGCACAATCTCGCAATCGAACAATTCATGCAGCAGTATTACCGCACCATCATGGATCTGGAAAGATTAAGTGAAATGCTGTTACAGATTTTCAGGGAAGAGATACTACTCACTGACGCGCAGAAAAAAGTAATCATTATTAACGAGCGTTTCCTGCTACGTAATCGCTATATCGAAGCCCGCCATGCAGATGTATTCAAGCAAAATCCGCCCTCAATGGTTGAGTTATTTTTACTCGTCTCGACTCACCCACAGTGTGAAGGCGTAACTGCTTCGACAATTCGTCTAGTACGCGAACACCTGTATCTGGTCGACGACGAATTTCGTAATAACGACGAGGTAAATCATCTATTTATGCAATTAATGAGTGCTCCCGAGGGTATGACCCACCAGATGCGGCGCATGAATTCCTACGGATTTCTGGCTCAGTACATCCCCGCGTTTGGAAAAATAACCGGTCGCATGCAATACGACCTGTTCCACGCCTATACGGTAGACCAGCACACTATATTCGTGATTCGCAACCTGCGTCGATTCGCGCTCGAAAAACACGAAGACGAATTTCCGTTTTGCAATCTGGTTTATAGCAAACTGGAAAACCCCTGCCTGTTGTACCTCGCAGCACTGTTTCACGATATCGCCAAGGGTCGTAGCGGTGACCATTCAGATCTCGGTGCAGAAGAAGCAACACAATTTTGCCTGCAACACAAACTCAACCGTAAGGAAACCCGGATCGTCTCCCAACTGGTGCGTGATCATTTGTTAATGTCGGTTACCGCGCAACGCAAAGACATCAGTGATCCGGATGTCGTACGAAAGTTTGCACGCCAGGTAGGCAGTACGTTTATGCTGAAATACCTGTATCTGTTAACCGTCGCGGATATCCGCAGCACGAATCCTAATCTATGGAATAACTGGAAGGATGCCCTGCTCAAGCAGCTATACGATTCTACCGAGCAGGTCATTCGCCGGGGTCTCGACAATGCACCCGACATTGAAGAAATTATCCAGGAAAACAAGGATGCGGCATTCGAGGCAATGGCCGACCTGCCCTATAGCCGTGAGCAGATAAACGACATCTGTGACGAACTGCCCGGCGATTATTTTCTGCGCCATCATCCGCTCGAAATCAGATGGCACGTCAATACGATCCTGACGAATCCCGGCGCACATACCCTGGTCAATATCCGCCAGTCCATGCACAGCAAGAATACAAAGGTATTCGTTTTCTGCGATGAAAGTCCCAATGTGTTTTCACAGGTTACCGGAACCCTCGGATCGCTCGGGCTGAGTATATTAAACGCAGAAATTTTCACCTCCCGTGACGACAAGGTCATGGATACTTTTATTATTCAGGATCATAACGGCCAGGCCGTTACCGACCCGAAAATCATTCAACAGATAGAAATATCCCTGTTAAAGGCGCTTAAATCGACCTCTATTTACCGGAGCGAAACCAGTAAACGCACACCCCGACGCCTTAAGGCTTTCGACTTGCCTACCGAAATTTGCTTCGAACAGGATTATCTCAACAGCCGTACCGTGATGGAAATCAGTTCGATTGATATGCCCGGGTTGTTGTCGGTCATAGCCAACGTCATTGCAACGCTGCATATCAACATCAAGCACGCAAAAATTTCTACCCTGGGCGAAAAAGTAGACGATATATTTTATCTCAGTACACCCGACGGAAAAAATATCACCGACCAGTCGATTCTCGATCAATTAGAAACAAGGATGAAGGATGCGCTGGAGGCTAAAAAAGCGGCTTAGCTGCCTGTTCACTCCAGGGAATTATCCCCCAGCAACTTCATCAAATTCGGTAACGCTATCGCAGGGTGGAAACCGAGTTTTTTTAATTCGTCGATTACCGATACTGGCAAAGGCTGGTTATCGACCTTTTGGTTCAATACCCCACCCATTACTACTGGCAAAATGATCCCGTTAGATTCGAATGCATTCTTAAGCTGCCTCGCATAGTCGAGGGCCATGCCATTATGCGTGCTAAGCAACACCGCATCGACTGACTGGATACCGAGCTGGTCCAGTAGGTTTTGTGGCGTTTGCTCCGCACCGAGATTAATCACCTCTGCCCCGGCCTCACTTAGCAGTTGCGCGAGCGCACCGATTGCGTGCTCGTGGACATCGGTTGAAGCAAGCAGTAGACGTTTACCCGTCATTTTTTGCCGCATTTCTGCTGTTTCAAACAGCGACCGGTAATCATCAACAACCTGTTGCGATAGTAAAAACATGTCGGTCGGCATTGAAGAATCGGGATTGACGTCACTGGCAAATAACGCTTCAAAAGCCTGCGCACCGAGATTTTTTAAGACATACAGTAATTGCAATGGGTTGCGACAATCGACACCGCACTGTGCTAAACCCTGCAACGCATTATCATAGATCCTCGCACCATCGGCGCAAACCGAGTCGGCAAAAGCTTCGGCCGCAGAGAAATCAATATAAGGGAACAGACGCGAAGCAGTTTGTTCAACCTGACGCCCAAAAATTTGCGCCTCCAGGATTTCATCCGCTGAAGGAATTCGAACCGCCTCGGTTACCGGCAGCGGTAACACCGCATGACCACTGGGTGAGTACATTTGCACCAGGATATCCCAGAGCAAATATTCAGCCGTAACCGCGCGATTTTTATCAAAGTTCGGGCCAAACGAAATGGTATCGCCGTAAATCATTGAACCCACCTGTTCGCCTTTGTGAATTTTTTGTAATGCCAGCACCCAGCCAGCGCGTTTAATCGGATCGCTGGTCAAACCGCCGATACAATGACTTAACTTCGTCCCCAGTAAATCTTCGACAATATAGTGTTCGAGCATCGCCCAGGCGGCGACCGTCGCACAATTTTTAAATAATGCGCCAAATCCGTCTTCAAGATAAGAATGCAGCATCACACCCTGTTGGCGAAACTGACTGAGCAAAGCGACAGCCTTTATCGTCTCAACACTGGTAGCCAGCCGGTCGCTCCATCCCGGAGCTTCAAAGGTAAAAAACTGCGACAGGTTGCCTATAGTGGTACAACCGATACGCAATGCCTGCACGGTGTTTAACACCGAGGCCGGCTGACCGATCATAAAATCACCCATATGCGGTTGAATCGGCGCCGATTGCGCCAGCGAAGACCAGTCTTCTACTGATTCCAGCATCGGCCCCGTTTCAGCTGGCGCATTTTGGCGTAATTCCTGTGGCAGACCCATGCGTCGGTCTAGTGCAACCCCGGCCCTGTCCATGCGAAAGCCCTGTTCATCCAGGTGGCGATGAATAAAATTCAACGCGCTAGCAGTTGTCGGCATATCGTTCATGCCGATGTGGGCGTGGTACATGATGCGTCCATCCTTCATGCACTGCTGTTTATACGCCAGTTCCGAAGCACAATCGTATGTTTTCAGGAAAACTGATCGCCCGATTTTGATATCGAATGCAAGATCGCTAGACTGTTTTAACAAAGGCCTGTAATTTGGTAACGGCAATTTCGCAAATTCGGCTAACTCGCGTTCAATCTGGGCTGGGTGGTTAGAAAACTGAGCAGGCATTTTCAAATTACTGAACGCATTTCGATTTAATACTCAAACTAAAATTAAGCGTAAGTATATTACAGCTTGCTAGCAACTCTGAAACGCACTCAGGATTAAAATTCATATGCTTATGAAACATGCAAATATCGCTGTCATCAAGGGCGATGGCATCGGCATCGATGTTACTGATGCAACGCTCGAAATACTTGAATTAGTGTCCGATTTGAGCGGTGGATTTAGCTTAAGTTTTGAGGAATTTCAGGCAGGCGCAGGTTATTACAGGGATACCGGAATGGACATCGAACCCGGGGCTGAAGAAGCAGTCGGTGAGTTCGATGCAATCTTTCTCGGTGGCATAGGCTTACCCTCGGTTCGATATAAAGACGGAACTGAAATTTCTCCGCATCTTCGATTACGCGAGCGATATCAGTTATATGCGGGTGTTCGACCGGTTAAAGCCTATACGAATATGCCGCAGCGTCTTGCCGACCCGAAAGCCGCTAATATAGATCTGGTAGTGTTGCGTGAATCGACCGAAGGTTTATTTTATTCCGCTGCAGTACATGGACGCAGTGAAGTAATTGACAATGAAGAAGTTCGTGAGACCCTGCGTATTACGCGACCTATTACTGAAAAACTGCATCGCTTTGGTTTCAAACTGGCACTGAAACGCAAACTTAAAGGCGGGCCCGGACGCATAACCTGTGTTGATAAGGCTAATGTGTTTACCTCGATGGCATTCTTTCGACAGATTTTCGATGAGATAGCAGGTGATTTTCCGGACATCGAGGCTCACCATAACTATGTCGATGCGCAGGCACTCGATTTAATCCGGCGGCCCTGGGAATTCGACGTGCTAGTCATGGAAAATATGTTTGGTGATATCTTTTCAGACCTCACCGCTGGTTTGGTCGGCGGTCTGGGTTTTGCGCCCTGTGGCGAGATCGGAGATACCCTGGGACTGTTCCAGCCCTCACATGGAACCGCCCCCGATATCATCGGACAGGATAAGGCGAATCCCCTGGCGGCTATATTAAGTGGCGCACTAATGCTCGACTATCTAGCCGATAAACTCGGCATAACAAAAATGGCGGACGCCGCGCAACTGATCGAGGATGCAATCGAACGAGGCTTTGCCGAGCGACGAATTCGACCGCTAGAAAATTCAGGAGATATGGGCACCAGGGCGGTAGTCGAAGAAGTGATTAAACTGATAACCGAATCCAAAACCAGTCAACTCGAATAATTCAACCTGGCTAAACGCAGTTGACAGCACCCATCTTTAGCGGACAATTACTTAGGAGTCTGTCGGACTTAGGTA
>CAXMRQ010000042.1:0-14031 GCA_964196115.1 uncultured Gammaproteobacteria bacterium | reverse complement strand
AAACATCATGTTTTCTATACGTTCAAATTGTTCGTTCATGGCCAGATCAACGGTCTCGCTTTTCAGACCGTCATAAATCATTACCCGGCCCTGCGCTTCAGCCACCAGGATACTTTCGCTTGGCGTAAACAATACTTTTAGTTGATAACTGTCCTCGGCGTAAACAGATGAGGACGCCACCAGGAGCCCAGATATAATCAATTTACTGGCTGTTGATAAATGGTTTTTGAAATCTTTGTTTGTGTTTAACTGAGTGTTCATGTCTCTATCCCCTGATCGATTGATTGAGTTACTGTTGCGTTCAGGTAGAGTTATAATAATCTAGCTTAATAAACACCTGATCAATTGCTCACGGATTCATCATGTTTACCTAACGTAAATATTATTTCAATAAAATCAATTAGATAGAATTTATTCAGGGAAATGGAAGCAGACAATAATCTAGCAGCAGAGTTGGCATCAGATCCGATTCTTATCGGAGCATGGACGTTTTATCCTGATATTTTGCAACTAGAATGTGGCGATAAAAAAATAAAACTCGAGCCACGTGCAGCATATTTACTGTTTTACCTGGCTAAAAATGCTGGTGCCCCGGTCAGTCGAGATAGTTTGATGGAAAAGGTCTGGCCAAACATGGTTGTAGGGGATGAAGCGCTTACCAGTGCGATTAACAAGCTTCGCAAAGCCTTTGAAGATGACAGTCATCATCCTAAAGTGATTGAAACTATTCCGAAGATTGGATATCGACTGGTTGCCGATGTAGAGTTTCAGTCCACAGAAAATGCTATCAGAAAAATTGATTCTTCCACCAGGAATCGAAAAGCAGTTATCGGGTTTGCAACGATCGGCTTTCTCATTGTCACTAGCGCATATTTCTTACTGAAGCTCCCAGAGGTACGCGAGGAATTGAAATCGCCGGAACATATGGTACTCGATATGCCAGACAAACCTTCTATCGCCGTACTGCCATTTACCAATATGAGCGACGATCCCGAGCAAGAATATTTTAGTGACGGTATCGCCGAAGACATTATCACGGACTTGTCACAACTGAAAAAATTGGCTGTTATCGCACGTAATTCATCCTTCACTTATAAAGGCACATCAACGAAAGTTCAGGATATCGGCAAAGACCTTGGGGTGAAATATTTGCTGGAAGGTAGCGTCCGTAAAGCTGGTAATCAAATACGCATCACCGTCCAACTAATTGACACCAACAGTGGTCATCACTTATGGGCGGAGAGATTCGATCGAGAATTGACTGATATGTTTACCGTGCAAGATGAGATCACGGAAAGAATAGTTTCCGCGTTATCAATTCAACTCACGGGTAAGGAACAGCAACAACTTGCGCACAGCGCAACGAACAGTTTCGAGGCATACGACCTATTCCTCCAGGGACAGGAATTAGGGGCCCACTTCACAGAAGAAGGATTTGACCAGGCGGCCGAATTTTTCCGGCAGGCCATTAGTCTCGATCCTGGATTTGCGCGTGCCTACGGTGCACTGGCCGTGGTACTGACTCGCCAGGTGACCCTGGGTTATTCGGATTCACCGGCGGAAATGAAGGAACGTGCACTGGAGTTGGCCCACAGGGCGGTATTAATGAATCCAAATTCTTCTCAATCACACTGGGCATTGGGTTACGTTTACATGTACAAAAACCAGTTTGACGAAGCGGTTGAAGCCTTGGAGCGAGCCGTCTCGTTATCGCCCAGCTATGCAGACGGATATGCCCTGTTAGCGCTGATCAAGAACAATATGGGGCACGCTGAGGATGCAATTCGCCTGATAGACAAAGGCATGGATCTGAATCCATACTATTCCTGGGATTACCTCTATAACCTGGGTCGAGCACACTATGCGCTGGGTCATTACAAACAAGCTGTAGAATATTTACAGCAAGCTTTAGAACGGAACGAAATCCCGCGGGCTGCGCGATTATTTCTTATAGCAAGTTATGTGCAACTAGGGCAACAGGACGACGCCGAATGGGAAGTAATGCAACTTGAAGTGTCTAGTCCGGAAGTCACATTGTCGCAGTTACAAAGGACGCTGGTAGTTAGTGATACTTTACTTCGGGGTCGACTAATAAGCGATCTTCGTTCGGCAGGAATGGTGGAGTAAGCTATCCAACAGGACTTACGTCTTACCTGTCATAACGGTTAAGCGTTAAGAGGGCAGTCGTTGATATAATACCTTTAACGAACTATCAACCAACTCGTTTTGGTTAAGCGTCATTTGCAGTTTTCAGGTAGCTCGACTCACTGCAATGGAGCCTGTAAACTATTGCTTAAACGACAACATCCTTAGCAATGGCTGCATGGCTTTGATTCGAATCTCTTCGTCAATAACGATTTCGTTGTTCCTGTTTTCTAATGCATCTGCCAAATTACGTAGACTATTCATCGCCATCCAGGGGCAATGCGCGCAGCTCTCACAGGTTGCACCAACACCCGCAGTCGGGGCTTCGATGAGCTGCTTATTCCCTGCCATCTGCTTCATTTTATGAAAAATTCCATTGTCAGTAGCAACAATAAATTGTTTATTCGGTAGTTCGTTTACTGCCTGAATAAGACGCGTTGTAGAGCCAACCACATCAGCTTGTGCAACAATTCCTTGCGGTGATTCAGGGTGAACAAGAACAGCAGCGCCTGGATAATGCCTTCTTAAATTCTCTAATAAATCAGATTTAAAAGCTTCATGTACGACGCAGGCACCATCCCAGATCAAAATGTCAGCGCCGGTTTGTTGTTGTATGTATTGGCCTAAATGTTTATCTGGCGCCCATAGAATTTTTTCGCCGTTTTCATCTAAGTGATTAACAATGGCTACCGCATTGCTGGATGTTACTACCCAGTCCGCCCGCGCTTTCACAGCTGCACTGGTATTGGCATAGACAACGACAGTTCGATCAGGGTTTTTATCACAGAAGCGACTAAACTCTTTGACAGGTGCACTTATATCTAGTGAACATTCGGCTTCCAGTGTAGGCATGATGACCATTTTTTCGGGATTGAGGATTTTTGCCGTCTCACCCATAAAACGAACGCCGGCAACAATCAGAGTGGTGGCAACGTGCTTATTGCCAAAACGCGCCATTTCAAGTGAATCGGCAACGGTACCACCGGTTTCATCAGCCAGCTTCTGTATCTCAGCATCTACATAATAATGCGCGACTAGTACCGCGTCTTTATCATTCAGTAATTGTTTAATTCTGGACCTGAGTGCTGTTAGCTCAGAAATTGAATAAACAGGTGCGGCAATGCTGCCAACGTCCAATAAATCGACGGCTGGTTGTATAGCTGCGGTGTTTAAGGTATTCATTGCTTATCTCCTAACCTTAGCACTTATTAAAAGGGGCCTTAAAATATTAGCCTTTTGATTAGCTATATTAATGGTGGCGGTTGCGCCAGAATTAAAGTGCAAATAATCGATTTCAATGCCATCACTGAAGATTACACCTTTATCAGGCATATGTGATGTAATTGTTAATGGATGTCGTTTCTCAGATAGAATCATGGGGTCAGTCGCTGATATGTAAAGTTCCACATGCATTGGGAGTTTGTGATGCGATGTGGGAAAACCTGCCATGGGAGTCTGTCGGCGGTGAACAAGATCAAAGACCTTTACGCCTAATCATCCTTGCATTCTTGCTCTGAATGTTCATATTTGCAAGGTTAATAGGGTGCAAGAACAGGAATATGGTCGCGCCTGGTACTCCTACTTCGATGGGGAGTATGCGAGGCATTGCTGCTGTTTCGAGAAACAAACCACAATTTCGGCAATGAGAGCAGGCGTTGATCAACTGCGGCTTTTAAAGAGCTCAAATAAACTTTATTGATATCCCAGCCTGGTTTATTCAGCTTTGCCCATATATCAGTTAAAATGCCGCCTTTCGTTCTATAGCAGACTCACTCTTTCATGTCCGATTCCACTCGTGCCGAAGTCGATACCTCAAATTTTATCCGTGATGCAATTACGGCCGATATTGCGAGTAAAAAAACCAGCAAGGTGATTACGCGTTTTCCGCCTGAGCCGAACGGCTATTTGCATGTCGGGCACGCCAAGTCAATTTGCTTGAATTTCGGCATTGCGCGTGACTTTGGCGGCTATTGCAATTTGCGCTTTGACGACACCAACCCGGAAAAAGAAAATATCGAGTATATCAATGCGATCCGACGTGATGTCGAATGGCTCGGGTTTAGCTGGCATTCAAATCCATTTGCGTCAAATTATTTTGATCAGTTGTATGCTTATGCAGTGCAACTCATCGAACAGGGTGATGCTTATGTCGATAGTCAAAATGCGGATGAAATTCGGGAAAATCGTGGAACTCTCACCAGTCCCGGTGTTGCCGGACCTTATCGAGATCGTCCGGTAGCTGAGAATCTACAATTATTTGAGGAAATGAAGACGGGTAAATACGCCGATGGCGAGCATGTCCTACGCGCTAAAATCGATATTGAGTCGGGCAATATCAATATGCGCGACCCGGTTATTTATCGTATTCGTCACGTCACCCATCACAATACCGGCGATCAATGGTGTATTTATCCGCTGTACGATTTTACCCATGGACTGTCCGATGCGATTGAGGGTGTTACCCATTCGCTCTGTACACTTGAGTTTGAGGATCATCGCCCTCTATACAACTGGATTCTCGACAAGCTCGATCCACCCAGTCATCCGCGTCAAATTGAATTTGCGCGTTTGCAACTTGAGTATTCGCTCACCAGCAAGCGCAAGCTCAATATGCTGGTGAGTGAAGGCCATGTCGATGGCTGGGATGACCCTCGAATGATGACTATTTCCGGCATGCGGCGACGCGGATTCACGCCCGAATCGATCCTGCATTTTTGCGATATGATCGGCATGACCAAGAAAGATAGCACCATTGAAATGGGCGTCCTCGAAAACGCACTGCGTGACGACCTGAATACTCGCGCCGAGCGGCGCATGGCGGTGATTAATCCACTCAAGGTTATCATCGAAAATTATCCCGAAGATCGGGAAGAATGGGTGACGGGTAAAAATCAACCACAGAAACCTGATTCCGAGACGCGCCAGATTCCTTTCTCTCGAGAGATTTATATCGAGCAGGATGATTTTATGGAAGACGCACCTAAAAAGTTTTTCCGCCTCAGTCCGGGACGCGAGGTACGCCTACGATTTGCCTATTACATTACCTGCAAAGAAGTGATCAAAAATGCAGACGGCAGTATCGATTCATTAATTTGCACCTATGACCCCGAAAGCCAGGGCGGCAATACCGCCGACGGGCGCAAGGTGAAAGGAACGATACACTGGGTTAGTGCCAGGCACGCAGTCCAGTCCCGTGTTAACTTATATGATCGCCTGTTTAATACGTCCAACCCCGGTGCAGCAGCTGAATTTGTATCGGCGATCAATCCAGACTCTAACCTGGTCATGGACAAAGCCATGCTGGAGCCGTCAATCCAACTGGTTGACAACGTATTGGCCTACCAATTTGAACGCCTCGGTTATTTCATCAGCGATCTCGAATCGACCCCTGAAAATCCGATATTCAATCGCACCATCAGCTTGCGCGATAGCTGGGCCAGGATAGAACAGTCGAAATAGCAGATGACGTGAAAAAACCCGCGATTCAAATTCTGCTCGAAATACTGTCGTATCTCCCCATCAGGATTCAATATCGGCTAGCCGGGATTTTGGCATTTATGGTTGCGCGCACTCGCAACCAGGTCGCCATACAAACCGACAGGAATATCCGCCTTTGCTTTGATGGACTGAATCGCTCCAAACAGCTCAGTCTGGCGAAAACCTCAATACGCCATACCTGTATTTCGTTGGTCGAACTTGCGGCAGTATGGTGCTGGCCTGCGCATAAGATTCTTGTCAAAGTTGTACAGGAAAACGTTTGCGAACAATTTTTCCAGTCAACCAAAGGTCGACTCGTTATTGCGCCACATCTCGGTAGCTGGGAGCTGCTGAATATCTGGCTGGCGGAGAACGGCAATCTGTTCAGCCTCTACAAACCGCAACGCAATGCAAAAGTCGATAATTTTATTTTACAGTCCCGCAGTCGTAACGGTGCTCAGCTGGTGCCAACCGACGCGTCGGGTTTGCGTAAACTCTTCAAAGGGCTAAAACGGGGGGCGACAGTGATGATTCTACCCGATCAAAAACCCGCCCGCGGTAGCGCCCAGATCGATTCACATTTTTTTGGTCATGCGGCAGCGACTACACCACTGATTCAAAATATCTGCAAAAAAATTGATTGCGATGTTTTCATCGGCGCAATGTATCGGCTCAAAGCATCCACCACATTCAGCCTGTGTATAGAATCTCTCGAACACAATCAACTGGCAGAGGCGGAACTCGAAAGCGCGCAGTATCTTAATGATCAAATTGAAATAAGAGTGCGCTCGCATCTGGATCAATACCAATGGGGCTATGAAAGATTTACTCGCGCAGAATACGATACGCTGTAATATGCCCAGTCGTATTACAGTTTCAAATAATAAACCTGAACCTACGGATTCAGGATTAAATTAAAAGCATAAGGAACGTTCAATGGCAACATTTTTAAATGCGCTCTACAACAAGATCGTTTTACAAAAACCAATAGCCACACTGGCTATTACCGCAATCATCGTCGGGTTTTTTCTTACCAATGTATCGAGTTTCGAACTCGACGCCTCGGCCGATTCTCTGATTCTGGAAAACGACGCGTCATTAAAATACTACCGCAGTGTGCGTGAAAAATACGGCTCAGACAGTTTTCTAGTCGTCACCTATAGTCCAAAATTACCACTGTTCAGTCCGCAAACCCTGGCCGACATTAAGCAACTTAGGGACGAACTGAGGGAAATCAGTCATGTAGAATCAGTCATCAGCCTGCTCGACGTTCCTTTAGTCAGCAGCCCGCCGATGACGCTCAACGAGATAGCCGAACAAGTCCGCACGCTTGAGAGCAGCGATGTGCAGATCGATCTAGCACAACAGGAGATGACCAACAGTCCGCTGTATGAAAAGCTTTTAGTCAGCAGTTCAGCCGACACCACTGCAATTCAGGTTAATTTGAAACAGGATGATCGTATCGCTGAATTAACGGCGCAACGAGATGCGTTGTTTGAGAAACGACTCGATCATTCACTCAACCAGAAAGAGCAACTTCGTCTCGAGAAACTAAAAACGGAATTAAAGCTTTTAAACCTGCAGCGTAAGGATTTACAGGATCAAGCCATTCGACAGGTAAGAACGATTATGAATGGCCATCGCGATGCGGCGAAGATGTATCTCGGTGGCGTGCCGATGATCGTCACAGACTCTATCGAATATATTCGCAGTGATTTAAAGGTATTCGGTGTCGGCGTTATCGCTTTTATCGTCGTCATCCTGAGCCTGTCGTTTCGTTCATTTCGCTGGGTGGCGCTTCCACTGGCAGCCTGCCTGACCAGCGCGCTTACCATGGTGGGTTTTCTCGGCTGGGCGCAGTGGCCGGTTACTGTGGTTTCATCAAACTTTGTGTCCTTATTATTAATCGTGACGCTCTCGCTTATCATTCATTTAATCGTGCGATACCGCGAATTGACTGGCTTAAATGCGGATATGTCACAATTTGAGCTGGTCAGCGAAACCGTGCGCAGCAAGTTTGTGCCGTGTTTTTATACCGCGGTCACGACTATGGTTGCCTTCGGTTCATTATTGGTAAGCGGCATACGCCCGGTAATCGATTTCGGCTGGATGATGGTGATCGGCATTTCCATTTCATTTGCACTGGCATTCACTTTGTTTCCGGCAATTTTGATGTTGCTACCCCGACTGAATTACAAGGCTGGCAGCGATGTTACCGGAACCATTACCGCGTCGATGGCACAGTTTATTCATAAACGCGGTAAGGCCACATTAATAATCTTCGTCATACTTGCTGGCGTCGGCCTCTCCGGCCTACCCCAGCTCTCGGTCGAAAATCGATTTATTGATTATTACAAATCGGATACCGAAATCTTCCAGGGCATGAGCCTGATCGATGAAAAACTCGGTGGCACAACACCGATGGACGTCATCATTGACGCGCCTAAAGATGATTTAGAAGAGGAGGACGGGCTAGAATTAACCGACCTGTTGCCGGGTAACGACATAACCTCTTCAAGCTACTGGTTTAATAGCGACGGCCTGCTAGAAATCGCCGAAATCCACGAGTATCTGGAGAGCTTACCTGAAACCGGCAAGGTATTGTCAGTGCATACGGGCATGCAATTGATGGAGGAGTTGAATGACGGCAAAGCATATAGCGACTTCAAACTGGCAGTGGTTTATAAACGCTTACCGGACAGCGTGAAAGAATCTTTGATTGCACCTTACCTGTCCCCTGATGGCAATCAAATCCGATTCAGTATTCGAATTTATGAATCGGACAAAACCCTGAAGCGACAGGCGTTGCTCGACCGTATACACGAAGACCTCAAGGCGAAATTCGGCCTGGAAGCCGAACAAATCAATATATCGGGTATGGCTGTGCTCTATAACAACATGCTGCAAAGCTTGTTTCAGTCGCAGATATTAACCATTGGCACGGTATTTATCGCTATCCTGCTAATGTTTATTGTGCTGTTTAAGGCGGTGCGCATATCAGTCGCCGCTATCGTTCCGAATATTCTGGCGGCAGGTCTGGTGCTTGGTTTGATGGGCTGGATCGGCATTCCACTCGATATTATGACAATCACAATATCAGCGATTAGCATCGGCATCGGGGTCGATAATTCGATTCACTATATCCATCGCTTTCGAACCGAGTTCGCGGTAGATAGCGACTATTGGGCGGCGATTAAACGCTGCCATAACAGCATTGCACGCGCGCTTTATTACACTACGGTAACCGTTGTACTAGGATTCTCGATACTTTCCCTGTCGAACTTCATTCCAACAATTTATTTCGGGCTTTTGAGCGGACTGGCGATGATGACGGCGCTATTAGCAAACCTGATGCTGCTACCAATATTGATTGCCAAATTTAAATTGGGCTAGGCTGCGAATTGAATACAGGTAGGGTCGAATTTATTCGACCAGATACGCTCCCTGACTCGATCAATTATTGGCCAAATAAATTAGGCCCTACATTTAACGAACAGCCTACATTTTTTTCCAGTTTTTAATAGACCAGCCGAGTATCAGTATAGCGACTCCGATCGACAACCAGAGCTGATCCTCATCTTTAATAGTACAGGCCATATTTATCGACCTTAAAGGCAACCATGTAATAACAGGTTATCGAACCGCCGATAATATACAGGGCTGTAAATATCAGTTTATGAATTTGTTTAGCATCCTTAAAAAATGCATCTAATGACATTGAATTACTCCGTGGAAATTGAATCTGGGAAACTCAGCCAACTACAAAATTTCCCATATTTAAATAGATGGTCAACTACTAATTAGCAACCAATTCATTCCAGAACTTCTCATCGTAGTTCTTTAATTTATTGGTTCTAATCATCGATCTGATTTCTTTCACATACTCCTGTCCCCGAGCCGAATACTTGACCAGACCCGCGGCCAGATCATGGCCGGTTAGCATGACATTTTTGCTACGTGCTTTAGCACGAACACTTCTTAACGAAGAATAGGCCCGCCCGGTATTGATATTTTTTACATAGGCGCTTACCGAGCCCTGCGTAGAAGCAAATTTTCTCACCTCGTGCTTTGAACCCGCATCACGTCTCGCTGGCACAATGCCGCAACCTTTCTTGAAACACCATTGGCCGAAGAAATTACTCCCCTGCTTGGCAAATCGCGAAGTTCCCCATGCAGACTCATTCGCCGACTGCGCCAGGGCTAACGCGGGTGGCACGTAATCTACCGCCCTGAGCAATTTTTCGACATTTTGCTTAGACGCTGAATCTTTTGATTTGAGCGAATATTCTTCCGAGATCACCGTCAGAAACTCAAGCTCACCAGCCGTAAGTTTGTCGCCGGCATTCAAATCAGCCTGAATCTGGCTAAGCTTCTCGCGCTTTTCTAGTACTGCATTATTAGCCACTACCAGAAGCGGATAAATATATTCAAAAAAGGCGCGTTTTTTCTGCTTCACATCTTTCATCGAAGCAAAATCAGGTATCGATTCTGCACTGACATTCAGCATCAGCATGGCAAAAGAGATAAGAACAATCTGTAATAGCCGTTTTAATTTCATTGTGATTCCCGTTTGAATTGAATTTGAATATGAGTGTAGTAGAGGCCGCGAGATTCTACATAACAAACTCCACGTTTAGTATGATCAAACCGGGGAAAATGCAGTATTTCGCAAATCTACAAGTCCTACCCCGATTTGACCTCCCCTATACCTAAATCCTTTAACTATTCACAACGCCGGAAACTGCAGATATCGCACATCGTCAATATTCGGTAAAACACGCAAATGTTGCAGATGATCTTCGCTCGGTGTTTCATCGATTTCCAGCAGCACAATCGCATGACCACCATTGCTATCTCGACCGAGGTGCATCTTGGCAATATTGATACCGCTAGTGGCAGTTGTGGTGCCAATCGAACCGATAACGCCCGGCTTATCCGCGTTGGTGATATAAAGCATGTGTTCGCCTAATTCAGACTCCAGTTCTATACCTTTTACATCGATCACTCTGGGTCTATTCTTGATCAAGGTGCCGCTGATACTGCGCGACAGCGACTCGGTTTCTACTCCGACAGTAATGCGACAGGGATATTCATCTTTACCTTCGTTATGTGCTTCGATGATATCGATATTTCGCTCCCGCGCTAATTCTCGCGCATTCACCGCGTTCACAAAACTACTGTGGTGTTCGAGCAGGGACTGAATAATCTGGTTGGTCAGTGGCACGATATTCAAAGTATTTGCGTCACCACCATAGGTGACAGTTAGCGACCGAATTGGATCCAGAGTGAGCTGACCGACAAACGAACCGAGTCGTTGCGCGAGTTGCAAATAAGGTTTTAGTATTTTCGCTTCTTCAGCACTCAAACTGGGCGCATTAAGCGCATTGTTAATCGCGCCACCGAGCAAATAGTCACTGATTTGATCGGCAACCTGTACAGCAACCTTCTCCTGGGCTTCGACCGTTGAAGCTCCCAAATGCGGCGTACAAATTACATTGCCAAGCTCGAACAACGGGTTATCTTTGGCTGGTTCGACTTCGAATACATCGAGGGCCGCCCCTTTCAGATGTCCGCTGGTGAGTGCCGCATGCAATGCCAGCTCATCAACCAGGCCACCGCGTGCACAGTTAATCAACAGACTACCGCGTTTCATTTTGTTTAACGCGCTGGCGCTGATGATATTGGCGGTCTCCGGTGTTTTTGGCACGTGTAGCGATATGATGTCAGAGGTCGACAGCAGGCTATCCAGATCGACCTTTTGAATACCCATCGTATCGGCGCGTTCTTCGGTTAAAAACGGGTCATAGGCCTGTACTCGTAATCCATAACCAATCGACTTTTTCGCCACGATTGAGCCGATGTTGCCTGCACCGATAATACCGAGCAGCTTGCCAGTCAACTCCATCCCCATAAACCTGGACTTTTCCCACTTACTCGCACGGGTCGAATCATTCGCCTGTGGAATATGGCGCGCCAGTGCCAGCATCATCGCCATCGCGTGTTCGGCGGTGGTGATCGCATTACCAAAAGGTGTATTCATCACCACCACACCATTTTTGGTACAGGCTGGAAGATCGACGTTATCGACGCCAATACCGGCACGGCCGACAACCTTGAGATTTTTAGCATGCTCTAGCAGCTCGGGCGTTACCTTGGTCGCCGAGCGAATCGCCAGGCCATCGAAATCACCAATCATATCGAATAATTCCTCGTTAGATAGCTTACCGGCCTGCACTGCTTCGACCCCACGATCTTCGAAGACTGTCAGTGCCTGACTTGACATCGAATCGGATATTAATACACGTGGTTTAGACATTTGATTTCTCCTTTGCTAATTCTTTAAATTTGGCGAATGCCCAGTCGAGCCATGGGGTCAAAGCCGCCAGGTCGCTAGTTTCGATGGTTGCCCCGCCCCATATGCGAAAGCCCGGGGGTGCGCTGCGGTAATTACCGATATCGAGCGCACAGTTTTCCTGCTCAAGCCAGCCAAGCATGGTATTGATAGCGGCCTGTTGCTCGTCTTTGGCTAAGTCGCAAAACCCGGCATCTATAATTTGCAAGCACATCGACGTTGGTGACCGGGTGGCAGGATCGGAAGCCAGCCAGTCTATCCAGGGTGATTGTTTCACCCACTCATCAATGCAGTCAAAATTATCCTGAGTGCGTTGCCACAGAGCAGGCAGACCACCGACACCTTCCGCCCAGTCGAGCGCGGCGTGCAGATCTTCGAGCGCCAGCATGCTCGGGGTATTAATCGTCGCACCACTGAAAATACCATCAATTAATTTTCCGTTTTTGGTTAACTGAAATAATTTCGGTAAAGGTCGTTGGGGGATATAACTTTCCAGTCGTTCGACAGCACGAGGACTCAACGCCAGCATGCCATGTGCCGCTTCACTACCGAGCACTTTTTGCCATGACCAGGTCACCACATCCAGTTTGCTAAAATCAATTGGCATCGCGTAGGCGGCAGAAGTCGCATCGCAGATCGCAAGACCTGTCCGCTCGCTACTCAACCAATCCAGGTTCGGCAGACGCACTCCACTGGTGGTGCCGTTATAAACAAATACAACGTCGTGGTCGGGCTGCGTTTGCGAAAGGTCGGGTAAATCGCCGTAATCGGCCTGATTAATGTTGAGATCGGCTATAGCCAAAGCTTTAAGATCTTTGGCCCAGTCGCTGGAAAAGCTATCCCACACCAGCGCATCGACCGCGCGTTCGCCAAGCATTGACCACAGTGCGATCTCCAGGGCGCCAGTATCCGAGCCAGGCACGATTCCGAGCTTCCAGTCGCTGGGTAATTCCAGCAAAGCATGCGAGCGCTGAATCGCACTGGATAGGCGTGTTTTGGGAATTTTGGCACGATGGCTGCGCCCGAGGAATTCAGTGTTGAGACAGGTTAAATCCCATCCCGGATATTTTTTACACGGCCCCGAAGAGAAGCGCGAATCCTGCGGACGGATACGCGGCTGCTCGGGAAAGCCGCTGGCTTTCTCGTACATTGTATAACCTCTAGTTATTCGGTGGTTTGCTCCACCAGGCCCGCGTAGAATAACATAAAACCCCCTATGTAAAAGGGGATCGCAGGCTATGACGAAATTTCGCAGAAAACCCAATGCAGATTATTAGGTAGATTGATATTAATTTATTGGCTGGGTATCGCTTCCCTTGCTAGCATTTCCCGTTAGCAGACACTCAAAATTATGTTCCCAGAGACGTGAAACGGTCAACAGCGGTCATTCGCGGGGAGGTGCATGAATGACTCTGAAGTGCCCGAAGGAGCTGTTGGGGGTTACTAAATCGCGCAGCTTCACCGAGTGGAAAAAAGATCCGTACTCGCAATGATACGATCAGCCCATTGATTTACATAATTCCATCAATGCATAATCAGATTATTATTAATCTGATCTACCAATTTACCCATGTCGTAAATCGCATGATTCAACGAGGTAAATAGATTTCCATTGTCATCGAGCTGACTCTGAAATCTATCGTCTCCTGCAACCTGGAGTTCCGCAAGAGCATGTTCAATAGCTTGTACTTCATCTTGCGGCGCTTTAGCGCTGGATTCGTAATAGTCCATCAAACCCTGATATTCTAGACCTATCTCAAGAGTTGCAATAATATTTTGCAACTTGGCTGCGGCGGCTATTAAACGAAGTTTCTGATCATCTTCAAGCATAATTTATCTCCTAAAACAAATTTGTTATATATGATGGACATGACACTAAATATTTCTTAGATGCCAACCTACAATTCCATCGATATTTCAGATTACCTTGGCGTTCGTGAAAATTTCGTGAAAAATTGTAAAAAATGTCTGCAATGTGCCCAGGCTGTGTGAAAACTCGGAAACATTGGTAAATTGTATTTGTATCCTCGTTACACCTATATTGAGTTCATGTAATC
>CAXMRQ010000041.1:0-12555 GCA_964196115.1 uncultured Gammaproteobacteria bacterium | reverse complement strand
TTAACCTTACGATATATATGAGTAAAATTACGATGCAACACAATAGGAGAATTCCCATAATTAATGCCAAATCAATTGGTTTTACAATCGCGTTCGCGATTGTGGGAGCTATGCTATTAATTACCGGTTGTGGTGGTGGTGGTGGACCTAATTATCCTACGCCTACGCTGCCTACGGGTGCTGTTGTATTTGATTCATCAAATGCGACTGACATAGCTAACCAATCGGTTAGTAGTTCGGGATTCGTTGGTTCCTCAGCAAAGCAAACGCAAATAACTTCTACAGTGAATTCCGTCATGGGGTTGGTCGCTACGCAATTTATCGACTCGAACCAGTCGGCCGCGATTGCAACAGGTGCTACCCAAACAATCGTCTACCCTTGTTTAGGTGATGGCGATCCCAGTACAGATGATGGCGACATAACCGTCACTGCCAGTGGAAATAATTCTAGCGTTTCAGGCACATTGAGCTTCAATAACTGTATTGAAGGATCGCTGAAAATTAGCGGTAGTATTTCATTTGGCGGATCCGCCAACAATGCAGGCGACTTCAATTTTGAGGGCGGCGGCAGTATTACCATAACAGATTTGTCCGATTCCACTTATATTAAAATGGTGATGTACTTTAACGAGTCGGGTAATCTTGTGAACTCTCCCTACCCGTTTACAAGTTCATTTAGTTTTTCGCTCGAAGGTACAGGTTTACCTAATGGCGGAATCCTGGTTGCTACTACCCAACCTTTTGTAGGTGACATTAATGGAGTCAGCGACGGTGAAATTACCATTTATGGTGGAGGCGGCACTACAATTCGAATCGATATTACCGGTATTGGTACGGCCGATGTTTATCTAGACGAAGGTGTTGGTGAGTTTTTGCACGAAAGTATTACTTTTTAGAATAGAATTAACCATTTAAAAGTAGTTAGCATAACCGGCACGAATCCATTTCGTGCCGGTTTTTTTTATAGTAAGATGCGTCGAAATATAAGAACCAAAACAATTTATGTCACGACAGCAAGTATCTCTAGCGTTATTACTTTTCATATTCCTACCAGTTAAACTTGCAATCGCCAACGCTTTAGAAGTTACCCCGACTCTATATTACTTCAATTACCAGGAATTCGATCAAAACGATGTGCTGCTGGACAAAGAGCAAGGCGTGTTACCCGGTATAAAGCTTTCTTACGCTGACGTCACTGAAAGGGATACACTCAAATTTAATGCTTCGTTATATGGCGGTAGAGTGGACTATGATGGGCAAACTCAGTCTGGTATTCCCCACCAAACCGAAACCGATGAACAACTGATTAAGCTAGGCATATCTTACTTTCAGCACCGGGTGATTCACTATCCGGGTTTGTTTTTTGCCGGATTGCATTACTGGTACTGGGACAGAGATATTTTAACCAGAAATGGAGTGCAGGGACTACACGAACTTTATTCCTGGTACGAGACTGAACTGGGCCTGAAATTTATTTCAGAATCCAGCTATTGGCTTGAATTATCTGCGATGTACAATTTCAAACCCAAAATGGAATTATTTTTGCCCTCCGGCGATGTAGCCTTTAAGTTGAAATCAAAACCAGGGTACCGTATCCGCGCCGGTAAAACCTGGGCTAACAACGCCAGCATGACCACTACTATCAGTTTGTTTACCGAATACTGGGAGTTTGGGCATAGTGAACCCGTTTTTATTGCAGATTTTTACGGGTCTCCGGCAACATTATTCGAGCCCGATAGCGAAACTTTAAATTCTGGGCTCGAATTTAGTTTTATTTATAAATTTTAATACTACCTGTCGGCTGCTTAAACAATCCTGTTTTATTCATAAAATTCCTGTTACGACAAAGACATACCACTAAATAAATATTGATTTATAGCGAAAATAATTGTTGACCAGTAATCAATGAGGTATATAATTCGCTCGGCTTGAAAGTAAGTCTTATATTTATGCACACTATTTCGACATCCCTTCGTTTGCTCCTTTTATCGTTTGTTCCTTGTCCTGTTTTATCCATAAGTAATAGCAAAACCTTCCAGCCCCATGGCCTGTATTAACCAGGCTTTATTTTTTTAATTAAATAGGATATCTATATGTCTACAACAACCGGTACCGTTAAATGGTTCAACGAATCTAAAGGCTTTGGTTTTATCGAGCAAGAATCTGGACCCGATGTATTTGCACACTTCAGTGCTATTTCCGGCTCGGGTTTCAAAACCCTGGCTGAAGGCCAGAAAGTTGAATTCACTGTCACACAAGGCCAAAAAGGTCCCCAGGCAGAGAACATCGTAGCGGTCTAATTACCAGATTGCGAATAAGGCTTACAATGATTAATTTGTAAACCATACTTAGCCTCGCAAGAGGTTGAGATTTTAAAAGGTGAGACTTCATGTCCCACCTTTTTTTTGCCTGTAATAATATAACCTAGGAAACGCAGTTGGGCGCGAAAAAGACGCGTAAGGCAGCTCCTTTGCATCCTGCAAATACTGCATTAGTGCATCCATGTACGTCATATTGGCGCATAGTGCCTGTCAAATAGTTCGTAGTTACCTACATGGATGTAGGGTATGCAGATAATGCATCGTTACAGGGATATGTAACTTATTAGAACAATGCAGGAGCAATTGTCGAGGAGCTATTACCTGTCACCTTATTGGTGATGAGAAGTTATTTTGTTTTCTAGTGATGCGGCACTCCGATGCGTTAAGAGCTCGCTTCAAAGCGCCTACTTTTGGTGCGTGGACTTTCGTGATCCAGCTACGTTTCCTAGGTTAAATCAGAGATTCCCTATTCCTCTGCCTCACGTAGATAGGCACTCTCATCGAGCACCCACTGGCGGAATGCGCCTACTTTCGAACTACGTGATTTTTGCCTGGTTGTTACAAAATGAAAACTAAGGCGTACAGGCAACCGTGTTTCAAATGGTTGCACCAACCGCCCGGATTGTATAGCCCCCGCCGCCATTACGCTTCCTGCTAATGCGATTCCCTGGCCCTCTATCGCCGCCTCTATGACCATTTCCCCCTGGCTGAAATATATGCCGCGATTGGCATCTACATCGTCGACACCAGCAGTCGCGAGCCACATTGCCCAGTCCGGCCAGCTGGGATCAAATTCGGTGTCGTCACTGTGCAGCAAAGTATGGTGACGAATATCGGACAAATCATGCAAACCCTTGCCTTCATGCATCAAATCCGGACTACAAACCGGAATCAGGTCATATGAAAATAGATAGATTGAGTCGAGCCCTGCGAATTCACCAGTGCCAAACCGAATTCCGACATCGATATCTTCACGCAAAAAATCAACCAGTCTTGAAGAGGCATCAATTCGCACATCAATTTCGGTATGTAACGCCTGGAATTTACATAGTCTTGGGATCAACCACTTCGAAGTAAACGAGGGAGCGGCAGAAATCGTCAGAGGTCCATCTCTCTGAGACCTACGCACCGAATCAACGGCCTCGGTAATAGTGGAAAAACCATCCGATAATAACGGCAAAAATATTTGTCCCGAGTCGGTCAGAATGATCGAGCGGTTACGACGCTTGAATAGCTTGATTTCGAGAAACTCTTCCAGGCCCCGGATTTGTTGACTGATAGCCCCTGGCGTGACGTTGAGTTCGTCTGCCGCTTTGCTAAAACTTAAAAGCCGTCCCGCTGTTTCAAATGCACGGAGTGAATTGAGTGAAGGTAATAAAGCCATTATTGAATAGATTTTCTAAACTGATAATTAAAATTGATCGTTTGTTAAGCTTTAATATTAATCATATATTCCTATTGCAGCAACAAATTTATTCAACTTTATTTATGAGGAAATCTATTATGAAATTATTAAACTTTGCAATCGCATCTATCGTCGATGCCAATACAGGAAATGGCATCAATCGTCAGTTTGTCAGTCAATTTGGGTCGAATAAAACTGACTTTGCACAACACGGACGCGACATTCGTGCAAACTCTATACTGGCGCTGATCGGTAAAATCAAAGCCTCTGTCACACAGTATATCGAGAATTCGAAAGCAACTGCCCAGGCGCGCAGAAGTTCTAAGGAAGTATTGCAAATGAGCGAACATATGATGAAGGACGTGGGATTAACATACAATGATTTAAACGATCTGCGTCTGGGTTTAATCTCGCTTAACACATTGAATCAACGGCGTGATCAAAACCGTAACGAACAAGATGCAGGTTTGGGTCGACTCAGCCTGCAACAGGTAAGTGTCGGCAAGAATGATCTCGAAAGCAGTAATGAAGAAGCTTACGAGTTGGCAAAATGTGCCTAAATGTCAATACAGCAATATGAGGCGCCCTAATTCAGGGGCGTCTCGTTACATCATCTATCCATGATTCAATCAGGTAGCGCGCGATAGAATCTCTACGCGGCAGGCAATAGCCATCACCTGCGTCTCCCCACTCACCAAAGCTACCCAATTCTTCAGCACTGAACCATCCTGCTTCCTCTATTTCATTCTCATCAACCCGTATTTCGGTTGTCAGCGCCACGCCTCGAAACCCCAGCATGATCGAGGAGGGAAACGGCCAGGGCTGCGAAGCCTGATAGGCTACATTAGCCACATGAATTCCAGACTCTTCATAGACCTCTCGCACTACCGTTTCTTCGAGGCTTTCAGATGGGTCCACAAATCCCGCCAGCGTAGACATTAAGCGCGTCGGGAATCGTGCATTGCGTGCCAGCAAACACAAAGGCGGTCCGGAAACAGGCCATTGCTCTACCAACATAATAACTGCCGGATCAGTACGGGGAAATGTCATCCGAGCGCATTGTCTGTTGCTACATAACTTGAGGTGACCACCATGTTGCATTTCAGTTGGACTGCCACAGGTACTACAGTAACCACTGTGTCGATTCCAGTATAATAAGCCTCTCGCATAGGCCAGCAAAGCAGCCTCCTGAGCGCTAAGCAACCATCCAGCCTGACGTAAATCGATGAACTCATTGTCACCCAAAATGGTTTCGAGCATCGTGTCCTCATGCCCGGAAACATCGGCAGCAAACAGAGGAACGTCCTTATCCAGGCCTAAAAAAACAACTCCGGTGGATCCTAGAGCCAGATTTTCGACTTCGTCGCGGTTGTGACTGATAGAAACTGGAGCCAGGTTTTGCTCTATCTGCCAATGCATTAAATTGTGATCGTTTTTTAATAGAATGACCCTGCAATTAGAGTGATTCCACTGCTGATCAATCCAGGCCGTATCCTTCCTAAGCTCACTGGCGCGATCGAGGTTTAAGCCACTGTAATAAATAGATTCTAGACTAGTCAAAAACTGCTCCTCTCTGGCTGTTTAAATAGTATCAAATTCACTGCCCGAAGCGCATGCAAAAATTTCAAATAATACCGTCCCTTGACAGACTCACCATTTCATCATCTGATATTCCAAGTATGCCACCCAACACTTCCTGGTTATGGTTGCCAAGCTCCGGTCCTGGCCATCGGGTAGAACCCGGGGTCTTATCAAGTTTCGGCATAATTGCTGGAATTTTCAGAGCATGGCCATTAATCTCAACCTCTTCGAATAATCCACGAGCATTAAAATGCGCGTCATTGAACATATCTTCGACGTTGTAAATTGGACCGGCGGGCACCCTGTTTTGATCGAGAATGTCTAACAAATACACCGAGTCATTTTGCAGGCACCAGTCCGCCAGAGCTTTATCAATTTCGGCCTCGTGCTCCACACGTCCCGGATTAGAACTTAGGCGAGGATCTTGCGCCATATAGGGATAACCAGCCGCGACCATCAAACGTTGAAAAATCGAATCCCCATTACCGCCTATGACGATATATTTCCCATCACCACAACGATAAGTGTTGGTCGGCACGATACCGGTTACCGTACTACCCGAGGGTTCACGAATGACGCCCGCGCCATCGTATTCAGGAACCACTGCTTCCATCAGATTAAACATGGATTCGTATAACGCTACGTCGACCACCTGTCCACTACCACTTCGCTTTTGCTCGAGTAGCGCCAAAGTGATACCAAGTGCAGCATGAATACCCGATATGGTGTCACCAATGCTTAAATTTGGTCGTACCGGAGCCTCTCCAGGGTGGCCGTTAACATAACGAAAACCACTCATACCCTCACACACCGAGGCAAAACCTGCTTTCTCCGAATAAGGCCCGTTTTGCCCATAACCTGATATACGTGCATAAACCAGCCGCGGATTACTTTGTTTAAACTCATCCGGGCCGAGCCCCCAGCGTTCGACTACACCCGGCCTGAAATTCTCGATCACCACATCGGCGCTATTGATCAACTGCTTAACCAGTTCTACGCCCTTTATTGATTTAAGATCAATGGTGACAGACTTTTTATTTCTTGCCAGCGAATACCACCACAGAGACGTGCCGTCTTTAACCTCGCGCCAACCACGAATCGGGTCGCCACCATCAGGCGGTTCAATTTTGATCACTTCGGCGCCAAAATAACCCAGAATGCAACCGGCAAACGGTCCCGCGAGCAGTTGTCCTAGCTCGATCACCCGATAGCCTGCCAGTGGTCCGCTGTTACTCATATTCAAGCCCTAT
This sequence comes from uncultured Gammaproteobacteria bacterium, assembly GCA_964196115.1. Lineage (GTDB taxonomy): Bacteria > Pseudomonadota > Gammaproteobacteria. The sequence goes on along the minus strand of CAXMRQ010000041.1, from coordinate 5,998 downwards.
TTGGATGTTGTAATTAATACGCCTTACCAGACCGGATTGTCCGGTAATCTACCAATTGAAACAATAGATAGAAATTGAAAGCAAAGGTTTACCTACAGATTTAATATTAGCCTTGCGGTCGATAAGATATACTTTTGATTTTTCGCGGATAGCCAGAGTTAATCAAATATGCATTCGATTTCCATGCCCAATGCACCAGACGTCCTGCTTTCAGTACATGAGCTGTTTGGCATTAATTCGACCATGCAGGTGAAGGGGTTTTCTCAGCGCTCCGATTATGTGCCGGACATTGACGAGGCTTATCATTTTAATCCTGAAGTAACGCTGGCGATTCTGGCCGGATTCACACATAACCGCCGTGTCATGTTGCAGGGCTTGCACGGTACCGGAAAATCCACCCACATCGAACAAATCGCCGCACGCCTCAACTGGCCTTGCATGCGCGTCAATCTCGATGGTCATATCAGTCGTCTGGATCTGGTTGGTAAGGATACTATCGTCATCCGTGAAGACCGCCAGGTTACTGAATTTCAGGAGGGCATCGTACCCTGGTCATTGCAACGTCCAATTGCACTGGTATTCGACGAATACGATGCCGGGCGCGCCGATGTCATGTTTGTCATCCAACGCCTGCTGGAACGTGACGGAAAATTCACCCTGCTAGACCAAAACCGAGTACTGACGCCACACCCCTACTTTCGCTTATTTGCCACAGCAAATACCGTAGGTCTGGGAAACTCAAGCGGTCTCTACCACGGCACGCAATTACTAAACCATGGCCAGATTGATCGCTGGAATATTGTCGCAACTTTGAATTATCTATCCACCGAAGAAGAAATGGCCATCGTGCAAAGTCGCGCACCCGAATTTTGCCAGGGTAAAAATGCCAAACTGCTTAAATCGATGGTCGCGCTGGCGTCGCTCACCCGCGAGGGATTCGTGGTCGGTGATCTATCAACCTTAATGTCACCACGCACGGTTATTTCCTGGGCTGAAAATTGCCTTATATTTGAAGATTACGTGCTCGCATTCAAACTTTCGTTTCTGAATAAATGCGAAGAAGACGAACACCCGATTATTGCCGAATATTTCCAGCGCTGTTTTGATGAGGAGCTTGACGCGTCTTATCTACACCTGCACCAGAATGACGGTTAATAAGAAAACCAGCCAATGCGGGTGAGTCAAAAACACCAGCAACAAATAGAAGAACTTTGCGGCGCTTCGATTCGAGCCCTGACCGGAATAGCCGATCTGCGTCATCGTGGTAAAACACTTTTCCTGCACGGCAAACGTATCGGGCTTGGTTCGCCACATTTACAAACCGACCCGCTGCAAGATAATTTTCGCTCGCATCGCGGTGCCTCTGACGGTATTGCATTGAGATTGCAATATAGTGACGAGTCCCTACACCTCTCTCTGTGTCCCGATGCTTCGGTACCCCGACTCATTTTTGATCTACTGGAACAGCTACGCGTCGAGTCACTGGTGAAGGATAGGTTTCCCGGTATCAAGTCCAATCTGTTTTACCGATTTCGACAATGGTCATTGGGCTTCCACCAGGCAAACCACACCGAGACCCAACTCGGACTCTTGATTTACACCATCGCCCAAATCGCCTGGTCACGCTTAAGCGGCTATCCGACACTGGAAGAAACCGACGATGTAATCGAAGCCACGCGGGCTACTATTTCGCCGGTAATCGGCCATGAACTAGCTGGACTGCGCCGGGATCGGTATGATCAAAATGCCTATGCTGAGCACGCTCTATCGATAGCGCAAATTGTCGATAATACAATGCGAGCATCATCACTGGAGGACAGCACTGGTGATATCAAACAGGATGATACTGATAATATCTTAAGCCGTATCACGCTGGCGCTCGATTTTTCCGACGACGCTGAAGATGCCAATATCGCCACCATTATTACAGGAACCAGCAAAGTCTTAAGTGGCGAAGCCGGCGTCTACCGTGTATTCACGCGTTTATACGACAGTGTAATCAAGGCATCGAGTCGAATTCGGCAAGCCGAACTGATTGAATTCCGCGACCAGCTCGATCGACTAATTCATGCGCAGGGAATTAATATTCCACGCTTAGCACGCCAAATCACCAATTTGTTCGCCGTGCCGGGACGCGACGGATGGCGCTTCGGTGAAGAAGAAGGATTGATCGATGGACGAAGGTTAACCCAGGTCATTTCAGCACCGGCCGAACGGCGTATTTTTCGTAAGGAACGATATCGTTATAAAAACGACTGCCTGGTTTCATTTTTAATCGACTGCTCAGGGTCGATGAAAAAATATATAGAATATATTGCGATGATGGTCGATATTTTTGGCCGTGCGCTCGACCAGGCCGAAATCTCTTCGGAAATCCTCGGCTTCACCACCGGAAACTGGAACGGCGGGCGGGCTTACCAGGACTGGTTGTCTCAGGGGCGACCGGAGAACCCGGGGCGCCTCAATGAACAGTGCCATTTTATTTTTAAAAATGCCGATATCGGTTGGCGCAAGGCGCGTCGGGATATTGCAGCCTTATTGAAAACACCCAATTTCCGTGAAGGCTTAGATGGTGAAGCTGTCGACTGGGCTTGCCAACGCATGCGCAAGCACGGCGAGCAGCGCAAAATTTTAATTGTGGTTTCAGACGGCAGTCCGATGGACTCTGCCACCAACATGGCTAACGACGAGTATTATCTCGACAATCACCTCAAGCAGGTAGTCGAGCGCTACGATGCTGAATCTGATATAGAAATATATGGTCTCGGGGTGGGTCTTAGCCTCAGCCCTTATTATTCCCATAGTCTTTCGATTGATCTCGGTGAGTCTCTGAACAATTCTGTATTTCAGCAAATTTTGCAGATGATTGCGCACGCACAACGACGATAATTAGTGCAAGTAAATTTTGCTTCGGAAATATTTTAACCAGCAGAACCCCCTAATCGGCCATTGACAAACCAGTAGTGTCAGGGGGTGGTGGATTGGGATCTTTTTTGCTTGAACCTATATCGCTTCCGACTGGCGCAATTTCCAAATCCGAAATATCAATAGCAGGTGCTGCAGCTTCTTTGATTTCGGTTTGTAACTCACTGCCAACAGGTGCAATAGTAGCCGACAAGTCTTCAATTTGATCGCCAGAAATACCGAGTGGGTCAGTTTGTGGTGGTGGTGTCACATCACCGTAATCGACAGGAGCCTTAGGGATTACCAGAGCTGCTGGAGTCGGTGCAGCTGCCGCCGGAGCCGGATTACTATCAGGCGCTACCGCTTGATTTGCAGACAGAGACTTCACTTCGCATACAGCGCCTGCCCGTTTCAGCGCATTCTGATATTTAGCCGCTATCTGCTGGTCAATATTCCTTTTAATGACGACACGTTTGCCAGAAAATAACTGTGCTAATTTGGCCTCGTCAGCATTAAACATTTTTGCGACTTTAGCCTTCACATCATTCAGATCGGCGGCGTCACTAATTTGTCCCGAAAAAGCTACTTCGAATAATTCATCACTCATGTCATGATACCTCTGTAATACCTACACTATATGTTCATAATAGCATTTTTTAAACATTACCCAATCTGGCGACAATTGTAACCCCATGAGTAAAAACACGGAAATCACCCGAATTACCCCGCACGGCCAAATGGAAATCCTGTCCCAGCTGGAAGTTAGCCAACTTAAACAGGATAGCGAGCACGATAGTAGCTACGATATCTATCGACGCTGTTCGCTGGCAGTACTCAATGTTGGCAGTATTGTCGACGATACCAAGCAAGTGCTTGAGCAATATAAAGATTTTAATATTCGTGTGGTCCCCCAGGAACGCGGCATAAAGCTCGAATTCGAAAACGCTCCAGAAAGCGCCTATGTCGATGGGCAGATTATTACCGGCATACAGGAGCAACTATTTTCGGTATTACGCGATATTGTTTACATCAAAAATCAAATTGAGACAAACCAGAATTTTGATTTAGGTAAGCAGGATGGCATCACCAATGCAATATTTCATATTTTACGTAATGCTAAAATTTTAGTTCCCGAAACCGAACCCAATCTAGCCGTATGTTGGGGTGGTCACTCGATCAAGCGGATCGAATACGATTACAGCAAAAAGGTCGGATACGAACTCGGCCTGCGTGGTTTAAACATTTGCACTGGTTGCGGCCCAGGGGCGATGAAGGGTCCTATGAAAGGCGCTACTATCGGCCATAGCAAGCAACGCACTTACGGTGGGCGATATATCGGCATGACCGAGCCGGGTATCATAGCCGCCGAATCACCCAATCCGATTGTCAACGAACTGGTTATCATGCCGGATATCGAAAAGCGACTGGAAGGATTCGTGCGTGCCGGACATGGCATTATCGTATTTCCTGGCGGTGTCGGAACCGCGGAGGAAATTTTATATATCCTTGGCGTTTTGCTCAATCCCAAAAATAAGGGCGTGCCATTTCCGCTTATTTTTACTGGCCCGGAAAGCTCAAAAGCCTATTTCGAAAAAATCGACCAGTTTATTAGACTAACACTTGGCCGCGAAGCACAGGAGTACTACGAAATAGTTATCGACGACCCAGTAAAAGTCGCTCGTGAATTGAATGCTGGCGTGGAATCGGTAAGAAACTTCAGACGCCAGAACAGCGATGCTTATTATTTCAACTGGATTCTTGAAATTGACCATGAATTTCAGCAACCATTTAAACCCACACACAAAAATGTCGCTAACCTGGAACTCAACAGCGGTTTACCAAAACATCAACTGGCAGCATCCTTGCGTCGGGCTTTTTCTGCCATCGTCAGTGGCAATGTTAAAGAAGATGGCATCCGCTCTATCGAGGAGCACGGCCCTTTTGAAATTCGCGGTGAACAAAAAATAATGCAATCGCTAGATGACTTACTCAAATCATTTATGCTACAGGAACGAATGAAAGTGCCCGGCGCTCGATATTCACCCTGCTATCGAATTATTGACCAATAAATAAATCTAAATGATCAGACTATAATGAGCCAACTAAAAATCCCTTAAATCCTATGAACACACTTAAATCAATTGCCATCAAGACAACTTCAAGAGCTGCCATGCAACAACAAAACAGCGCTGAGATCACAATCGAGAAAGGCATTACAGGCGATTTACGAGGATCAGCGCCGGATCGTCAAGTCACTATTTTAAGCGAACCAGCCTGGTCGAAGACCTGCAAATCAATTGATGCCGACCTGCCCTGGACGATAAGGCGAGCCAATTTACTGGTAGATGGGGTAGATTTTAGCCCAGCCGACGTCGGGAAAACTGTACGCATTGGCGAAGTTATTTTAGAGATCACACGCGAGACAAACCCCTGCTCTTTAATGGATCAACAGCATCAGGGATTGAAAGCAGCACTAATCCCAGAATGGCGTGGTGGTGTTTGCTGTAATGTTATTAAGCCAGGCTCAATCCAGATAGGCGATCAGGTAGAGATTGATTGAATCGATTCGAAATTTTGTACAACTGACACCGAGCATCGGCACTGCTGGACAGCCCTCTACTGACCAGTTCCAGGCAATTTCCGAGGCTGGTTACCAACAGGTAATCAATCTGGCAATGCCCGACCATCCCGACTCTATAGACAATGAAGGACAGCCGGTCACCAATCTCAACATGAGCTATTACCATATCCCGGTACCTTTCGCGTCACCCCGGGTGAAGCACGTTCGTGAGTTTTGCGCGTTAATGAAATCGCTTGAAGGCAACAGGATATTTGTCCATTGCGTGATCCTAGAAACTGCAGTTGGATCACGAAAATATGCACACCAGGGACCCATAGCGGCCTTTAAACAGTAAAGAACGCTAGGCTAAAAACTAGACCTGACCCTGAAACCCTAAGACAGTATTTTCCCAAAGGAACTGATTTATCGGTACACTCTCAAGCAAAACTCAGTGCAGTGGCTCGTCAGTTAAATGAACGACCCCGTAAAACGCTAGGGTACGAGACACCGGCAGAACGATTTAACGCATGTGTT
>CAXMRQ010000040.1:0-17646 GCA_964196115.1 uncultured Gammaproteobacteria bacterium | reverse complement strand
ATGTGCCTGGTTGCAATTGATCCTGGTAGTTAATCACTACCATTGAGCTTTGGTTGTAGTCGTATGGGATGAATTTTGGCATCAACATGACCCGATTAGCTGTTGGCTCATTTTAACAGGGTCAGCCCCAATATGAGGGTTTTTCTACAGCCTCAACGCTTCGCATCAGCGGCGCGGCTCTGCCGCGGCCGGCTGCATGTGTTAGGCTCCCACTATTGAATAAAAACATCGTCGTCTCGTTTCGATATGCACATGAAACCACCGTTTACTGGATCGGAAATTTCTGACAGATGCGATAGCGGGGTAGATGAATAGTGTGCCAGGGCAACCTTGATCGCGATCCAATGCGAAACTACAAGGTTGTTCGTATTTTTTCCATTAGCAAATATGGATTCTAATTCTTCTACTATTCGATACTGTAGTTCTTGGTATGTATCAGCTCCCAGCAGATGGAATAAATCTGGTTTCTTCCAAAAAGCCAGGTATTCATCTGGGTCAGATAGTGCGGTTTCCTGACGTGTTTTACCTTCCCAGGGGCCCAAGTTGATTTCTCGCAAGTTGTCTTTAATAGCGACTGCTACTTTCCTGTCTTTCAAGATAATTCCCATCGTATCTCTTGCTCTTTTTAATGGGCTTACATATGCATGATCGATCGTAAACTGCTCAAGAGACTTCTTCGGATATTTCCTTGTGAAATCAATATGCTGCACAACCTTTGCGCAGATTTATGAAATTTCCGGGCTAGTATTTGTAAAATACATAGACTTCCTTGCGTTAAACTACTTATACTTTTTCTATATCAGTTTTAGTTTAGACTGCGAACATAACCCTCGCTTAAAATGGGAGGTGCGTTTACGCTCCGAATCACTTTGAAGCGTGTCGTTATGGTGATAAATATCAGTCTCCAGCACCTATACAGCGGCCTATGTCTTTTTTGACAAATTTCGGTTCGGTCCTTTTTATTCACCTGGTATCCCATAAATCCTTAATTAGTTCAACAATTTAACATGCTGAACTTAGTACTTCCATGATCTTGCTTTAATCTGTCAATAATCAATATGACAGAAACTTTCCGGATATTGGCTTGCTTCAACCAATTAAGGCCATGACTCAAGCGGAGCCCATTAATTACTGACCAATTCAGCCCCGGTCAGACTTAAACATCCAGAACCACCAGACAATGAAACCGATCATTCCTATTCCCATCAGATTTACAATAAGTGTTTCCATTATTTTCTCTCCATCGGCTTAAACAGGCGCAACCGATTTGCATTACTCACCACGGTAAGCGATGACATCGCCATCGCGCCTCCGGCGATCATCGGGTTTAGCAACAGTCCCATTAGTGGATAAAGCGCCCCTGCGGCGAGTGGGATTCCGAGTGAATTATAGATAAATGCACCAAACAAATTTTGTTTGATATTTCTCACCGTCGCTTTCGATATCTCGACCGCATCCACCACACTATGCAACGAACCACGCATTAAAGTGATATCTGCGCTTTCGATTGCGACATCGGTTCCAGTGCCAATCGCGAAACCGACATCGGCACGCGCCAGTGCCGGGGCATCGTTGATGCCGTCACCAACCATGCCGACGCGTTCACCTCGCGCCTGCAAGCTGGCAACCTGGTCGGCCTTGTCCTGCGGCAATACCTCGGCGATTACCTCATCGATCCCGACCTGTCTGGCGACAGCGTTTGCGGTTTCCTGGCTATCTCCGGTAAGCAATACCACTTTTAAACCTATATCGTGCATGCGCTGAATCGCGTCCTTTGAATCTGGTTTAATCGCGTCAGAAACGCTGATAATTCCGGCGGCTTTATTGTCGACTGCAATAAACATTGGCGTCTGTGCGAGGACAGTCAACTCCCGCGCTGAATTATCAAGCGCTTCGATATCGATATCGCGCTCACTCATTAATTTTCGATTACCCAGCAATACCTGCTTACCTTCGATACTCGCCTCGACACCCTTCCCTGCAATTGCTGAAAACTGTTCGACCTGAAGCAACGACTGGTCTTTGTCTTTTGCCGCGATCACAATCGCTTCGGCCAGCGGATGCTCCGAGCCCTGCTCGATACTGCCTGCCCATTGCAATAATTCGTCTTCGTTCCAGCCGTCGATAGCCATTACTGATGTCACGCTGGGTCGACCTTCGGTTACCGTTCCGGTCTTATCGAGGATGACGGTATCGAGTTTACCGGCGAGTTGCAGTGCATCGCCGTTGCGGATCAATACGCCAAATTCGGCTGCCTTGCCGACACCGACCATGATTGATATCGGTGTCGCCAGGCCTAGCGCACAGGGACAGGCAATAATCAAAACCGTCATAGTGGTGACGATTGCCAGCGTGACTACCTGATCGCCTACACCGAAGTTAAACCAGAGCAGAAAAGTGACGACAGCGATGATTAAAACGCTCGGTACAAAGATTGCCGATACACGGTCTACCAGACGCCCGATGGCTGGCTTTGACGATTGCGCGCTACGCACCATTTCGACGATTTGTGATAAAGCCGTATCCTTGCCGATACGCTTTGCCTGGAATAGAAAGCTACCCATCTTGTTGATGGTACCGGCTACCACTTCATCACCTTTTTGCTTTTCTACCGGCATTGGTTCGCCACTCAACATCGATTCGTCAATACTGGAATGACCCTCGATAATAATCCCATCGACAGCGATTCGTTCGCCGGGACGTACACGCAGGGTTTCGTCAAGGCCGACTTCTTCGATGGCAATATCGAGTTCGACTCCGTCACGAATCACTCGCGCGGTTTTTGGTTGCAGCCCGATCAGGCGTTTTATCGCCTCCGAAGTTTTCCCGCGTGCGCGCATTTCGAGGGCCGCACCGAGATTGATCAGCGCGATAATAATTGCCGCCGCTTCGAAGTAGGCATGTTGAGCCATCGGCGGAACCAACGAAGGACTAGCAATGATTACCATCGAATACAACCAGGCGGTTCCGGTGCCAAGCGCTATTAGCGTGTCCATATTGGCATTATGATTTTTGGCTGACTTCCAGGCACCTGTGAAGAAATGCCCTCCTGAGTAAACCAGAACTATAACGGTCAACAAACCAACCATGAGCCAGAACAATCGCCCACTGGTATCGCCAAACCCGGGCAGCAAGCCGGCCATTCCGAATACGAATTGCGGTGCCCCGACAACACCCGCCAACGCGGCTTTTTTGAGCAGCTTACGATAGTGAGCCATTTCAGCTGCTTCCTTCTCAGACTCGTCTTCGGCACCCGTTAATTGAGCAGCGTCATAACCCGCGTCCTGGATTGCTTTCACCAGCACGTCAGGACTGACCTCGCCTTCCACCGTCGCGGTATGCTCGGCGAAATTGACATTAGCGACTAACACACCGTCGACGTTTTTGATCGCATTTTCAACCGAGGCCACGCACCCGGCGCAGCTCATGCCGGAGACCGATAACCGAGTCGCAGTGCTCATGCTGACGCACTTTCCTGAACAACACTCAACTCCGTTGAGTCAAAACCTGCTGCTTTAACCACGTCACTCAAGACGCCAAATGCAATATCGGATTCCACCAGCGCCGTTTTGGTTGCCAGATCAACTTGCGAACTGACCACGCCAGCCTGATCACTAAGCGCCTTTTCGATAGCGCTCACACAGCCGCCGCATTTCATGCCGGGAATTGATAAACGAATGGTATTGCTCATGGTTCTCACCTTTTGTTAGCTATAAGAAAATGTGTCTATGACAGCTAATATAAGGGCGAATGAGCCGAAACCTGTTACATCATTATGGAAAGATGTTGCAGAATTTACACTTTATCGAGGGAAAGGCGTTGATTACTGCCGCGCAATTGCTTGAATTGTGACGGTGTCATGCCTGTCACTTTCTTAAACTGCCGACTCAGGTGGGCGACGCTGCTATAGCCAAGCCGATCGGCGATCTGGGTGAGACTAAGCTCGTCGTAAACCAGTAATTCGCGGGTTTTTTCGATTTTCTGGTTAATGAAATACTGCTCTATGGTAACGCCCTCAACCGTCGAGAACAGATTACTCAGATGGGTGTAATCATGAAAAAGTTTCGTGCTCAAATACTCCGAAAGCTTGACCTTTTCCGCGGCCGGTGCCTGTTGCACCAGAGCTATCACCTGTTTTTTAATATTCTCGATCAGCCTGGTTTTTTTATCGTTGATTAATTCAAATCCAAGCGGGACTATTTTTTGCTGAAATTTTTCCAGCGTATCGGCATCGATGGTGTCATCACCAAAGTCGACCTCGCCCAGGTACACTGAATGTGGTTTCAGATTCAACTCGTCGAGTACATTTTCAATGACCATTTTACAACGGTCGCAAACCATATTTTTGATCAGAATTTTCATAGGAAACAGCTTGGCACGATCAGGCGTGTTTCTCAATAACCCTGAGGTGGGGAAAAATGATATGTGAAGGGACGAACCTCAGTACATTGGTTCGGATTTATTTTGTTGGGCTTCGCGGGCTCAGCTCAACCTACGCTGAATTCTTTCACAGTCTCTTTCGCGGGAATGACTAAAAACAGGTATGTACTAAATTCTTGTTAGGCCGCAGAAGAATTATGCAGGGGTTCCTGTGCCAGGTAATCTGCTAAATCGGCCATGATGGTATCTTTATCGAACTCAGCGCCCATCTTCAGCATCGCATCGGCATAGAGATTGACAATTTCGGTCAGCGACTCAACGGTCAACTGGTTCAGGATGCCAACCCGGACCTGCACCGGCTCGGATAAGGTCGGCCAGATACCAAAACCCTCGGCACGACAGGCGCCAACCAGTTCTTTCTCTTTGCCCGCCAGGCTACCCGGCAGATTGCATACCACGAGGCTGGTCATATTGGAGGTAATTTCGCAGCCCATAGCTTCCATCGCCCTGCGCAAACCTGTTTCATAATATGCGTAGTCGGCAGCTTTTTGCGCTCTTCCCTCTGACAGTAAAATGCGCAACGCTTCATGGAATGCAGCGACCGCGTATCCAGAATGCGTCCGATGATAAACCGCGGCATCGACATCTTCGCCGTTGACGATACTCCAGTGACGTGCTTCGAGAATCGGGTTGTGCACGTAGGTGTAACAACCACGCTTTTTCAACAAATCGATGACCTTGTCATTAAAGCTGACCGGCGCATAGGTCAAGGGCAGACAAAGCATGCCTTTCTGGGGGCAGGAAGCCCAGGTCACGACTGCGGGATAATCGTCGATGTCGAAATCTGCAACTCCAAGGCTCGATACCGCGTCTACTATACCCATGGCATCGTGCCTGCCACAGGCGTCATTGAATCCCGCTAAATCATTGATGCGCCCACTACCGGTTTCCCAGTGCGCCATGAATGCCCACATTGGCTTGTGCTCGGCCAGCGCCGCTTCGACGATATCACCGGTAACCGACCGACCATGAGGTACAGTGATAGTAACCACATTGGATGGTTTCGGGTTCAGCGGATCGCCTGCGAGGTCTGCCGGTGTCGACGCTTTCATGCGAATCGTCAGATCGTCGATACCGCTAAATGTGCCATTGGTGAAAACCACCACAGTGTCACCGGGCAGGATCGGGGCGAAGGCACAATCGAGCCCGCTGAAACCCGTACCGCCGACAGCAAAAGTGTGTACATTTTTGGTGCCAAACACTTCGCGTAACATGAACTTGGCTTCTTTCATGCCTCGAGTGACATCGGCTTGCATGTGGTCGGCAAGGCCGGCGTGAGCGAAACTCGCCAGCACACGTATGTCGGTATTACCGGGGCCAGGTCCTGCTGCCACGGTATTGGGAATTTCCAATGTTGGGTACATAATAAAGTTTTCCTCAATTCAAATCGTATTATTTGCTCGCTCCGGCACCAGTGCGTGGAAGTTCCGGAGATCTATGGCTGAAAACTTCATAGCCAGCGAGCAGATTAAGAATTTGGTTCGAGTATATTACTCGAGTTAGACCGAAACCATGCCAGGTTCGCACGATTGGCTTGTGTCAAACACTGGCCTGACGGTCGATACCTCAAAGCGCAGATGCGCCTGCCTGGGCAATAATGCCGTCATCGGTCGATTTGACACCGCTGACCCCTATTGCACCAACCGTTACATCCTGGTAGATCAGCGGTAATCCTCCCTCGACCGCGAAAAGGCCGGACATTGTTAAATATCCCTGTCGTCCATTGGCGATCACGTCTTCCCAGTATTTGGTTGGTCGTCGATACAGAAGCGCTGCTTTTGCTTTTTCAATGGCAACGTCGATGCTGCCGAGCTGAACCTTGTCGCGCTGCAAATACATCAAATAACCACTATCGTCGACGATCGCAATTGCTACCTCCCAATTGTTTTTTGTAGCTTCCAGTCCGGCCGCAGCCGCGACACGTTTGGCCGAGGCCAGGTCGAGTATAAATTTTTGTTCCATATGCCCCTCGATAGAGATGCTGCCAATATTTTGTAACGGCGGAAGTCAGATATCGACATTCAGCTCAATCTATCATGCATCAGTTAAGCCCGCCATAGCCGGGCGAATCGAATTTTTAATCCCACTATTCACACGATTAATCCTGCCAGGAATAAAAAGATGGCCCCGATTACTGATAGGAACATGCAATCCCGCGTCTAAATATTTAAACCATGCATGGATTTCAGCACGGAGATTTGATAGAACTTAGTACATAATGTGCTCACAAGAGATAACGTTTCAGGAGCTATGATGCGGGTTGCAATTTTCGGTAGCGGTGGGGTCGGCGGCTATTTTGGTGGACGTCTTGCCGAGGCCGGGCAGGATGTTACCTTTATCGCACGAGACGCCCATCTCCAGGCGATGAAAAAATCCGGTCTTCGGGTCGACAGTATCGCTGGTAATTTCAGGCTGGACCAAGTCGCGGCTACCGATAGCCCCCGCGATGTTGGCGTTGTCGATTACGTTATCTGTGCCGTGAAATCCTGGCAGGTGCCCGCGACTGCGAAGGCAATGCGCCCCATGATCGGACCGAACACACTGGTGATTCCCCTGCAAAATGGAGTCGAAGCACCCGCGCATCTGATCGAGGTACTGGGTCAAGACGCCGTACTCGGCGGCCTCTGCGCGATTATTGCTTTTCGGACTGGGCCCGGCCATATTACACACAACGGAGCCAACCCGTTGATTCGATTCGGACAGCTTGACGGACGCGCCGATATCCGTGTTAACACCCTGTACGAAATATTCAACCGTTGCCACGGGGTCAAATCCAGCATCCCGGATGACATTAATATCGCAATGTGGCAAAAATTTATGTTGATCAGCGCCTGGAGCGGCATCGGCGCCGTCTCCCGGGCACCGGTCGGGGTTCTTCTACAGCAGGATGAAACACGGCAAATGCTGCGCGATGCGATGCAGGAAATTTATACCCTGGCACTGGCCCACAATATCGAATTGCCAGAAAACAGTGTCCAGAAAACCATGAATATGCTGGAAGGATTTCCAGCGAATTCGACGACTTCAATGCAGCGCGATATAGCCGACGGGCTCCCTTCCGAGCTAGACGTACAAAATGGCGCGGTGGTAAGACTTGCAACCGAAGCTGGAGTCGACACCCCTTTGAATCGCATTCTCCTTTACAGCCTGCGATCGCTGGAGCTGCGCGCCCGTGGCGCGCTCAAATTCTAAAACAGGGATTATCCCTGCATTTGTACCTTGGCTTCTCTACGTCGTGCGTGTAATACCGGTTCGGTATACCCATTCGACTCTTCACGCCCTTTAAACACCAGATCGAGTGCCGCCTGAAACGCTATACTTTGCTCAAAATCGGGTGCCATATTTTTATACACAGGGTCATGTTCATTCTGCCGATCAACCACCCTGGCCATCATTTCAAATACCTGACGTACCTGGTCTTCGTTAGTAATATTTTGGTATAACCAGTTGCTTATGTGCTGGCTTGAAATTCGTAGCGTCGCACGATCTTCCATCAACTCCACATCGTCGATATCCGGCACCTTGGAGCAGCCGATACCCTGGTCGATCCAGCGCACCACGTAACCGAGAATTCCCTGTGCATTGTTTTCCAGCTCATTGATCAGGTCGTCTTTATTGATCTTGCGACCATCGAGTAGAGGAATTCTCAAAATATCGTCAAGACTGGCACGCTCACGACCACTTAACTGGCGTTGCCGGGCAGCCACTTCGACGTAATGATAATGCATCGCATGCAGGCTTGCGGCAATTGGCGATGGCACCCAGGAGGTACTTGCACCCGCTCTCGGGTGTGCAATTTTCTGTTCCATCATCGCCGCCATATTATCCGGTGCCGCCCACATGCCTTTACCGATCTGGCCATGCCCGGGTAAGCCGACTTCGAGGCCAATATCAACGCTCCAGTCTTCATAGGCGAGTAACCATTTCGAACTCTTGATTTCGCTTTTGGGTATCATCGCGCCAGCTTCCATACTGGTATGTATTTCGTCGCCGGTGCGATCAAGAAAGCCGGTATTGATAAAAACCACGCGCTCACTCGCCGCGCGAATACATTCTTTCAGGTTCACCGTAGTGCGTCGTTCCTCATCCATAATACCCATTTTAAGGGTATTCCTTTCCAGGCCGAGTGCATTTTCAACCATTTCAAACAAATTGACAGCAGCCTCAACTTCTTCGGGGCCGTGTATTTTCGGTTTGACAATATAGATACTCCCGGTTGCGCTATTCCGAAATTTACCTGCTCCCAGTAGATCGTGTTTGGCGCCTAGTACGGTAACCATCGTATCGAGAAAGCATTCGGGGATTTCAGCGCCATTACAGGTCACCGCATCGGTGTACATATGGGTTCCGACTGTACGCACAAACATCAAACTACGCCCTGGCAGTGTAAAGGCCGAACCTGCCGGCGAAATAAATTCCAGGTCGGAGTTTAAGGAACGCTCAATAGCTTCGCTACCGCGCATTACTGTTGCGGTTAAATCACCTTTCATTAATCCACACCAGCTACGGTAAACACGGACTTTATCTTCCGCATCCACTACCGCTATCGAATCCTCGCAATCCATAATCGTCGTTATTGCAGATTCTATGCGCACGTCGTAAATATTTGCCAGGTCCCGCTGACCAATATTAAAACCTTCACCGATGAGTAGCTCGATGTGTAAATTATTATGTTTCAGCAATATCGCCGATGGCGCTTCGGGGTCGCCCCGGTAGCCAACAAAACATTCGCGCTGAGCCAACTCAACCTCGCTACCGTCACCCTTTACGACGACCAGTCTACCCCTACGAACCTTGTAACGAACCGCGTAACTGTGGCTGCCAACCGCTAAAGGAACCACGTTATCGAGAAAATCTCGCACATAGCTGATAACTTGCTCACCGCGCACCGGGTTATAATTTGAGGTCTTTTTACAGCCCCGATCCTCTCGAATTACATCGGTGCCGTAAAGCGCGTCATACAGGCTGCACCAGCGCGCATTCGCGGCATTTATCGAGTATCTAGGATTATCTACCGGAACCGCCAACTGCGGTCCGGCTACCACTGCAACCTCCTCGTCGACATTCTCTGTGGTGACCTGGAACGGTTCACCTTCGGGCACCAGATAACCAATTTCGAGTAGATACTCCCGGTATTGTTGGTGATCAATTTTACCGAAATATTTTTTATGCCACTCGTCTAACTGCTGCTGAAGTCGGTCGCGTTTTTCAAGTAAGGCTTTATTGGAGTCCCCCAAAGCCGCAATAATTTCGGCCATAGATTGCCAGAAATGGGTAGAATCGACGCCTGTACCCGGTGCAATTTCCTGGTCAATTAATTCGTAGAGTTCTCGGTCAACTTTGAGACCGCTGATTTCAATTCGATCACCCATTATTGTTTTCCTGACGTGCGAAGGGTTCGGGACGCCCGAGTATATCGTCCAAAGCATGGAAAACCAGTACCTGGCCCGCATTATTGGTAAGTTTTTTGATTGCCATTAATCCAACTCGGACAGGTTTCAATTTCAAGCAACCCTGTTGATTGCCAGTTTGTGCGACCTCGATGACTTCATTACCCATACCGTATTAATCGCCAGGGTTGTTAAAATAATCGCGCCACCGATAAAGGTACGCACCCCGGGCTGCTCACCGAGCGCCAGCCAGACCCAGATTGGCCCGAGTATGGACTCCAATAACAACATCAACCCGACCTCGGGCGCTGGTATATATTTCGGGCCGAGATACATTAACGCAGTAGCCACCGGCAGCATATAAACCCCCATAATCAACAAATATCCCATATCAGCCTGGGTTACCGAAAACGGCTGCGCCAATGGCAGGATTATTAGTGCGGTGAGGAATCCGCTGGTAGAAATTACCGGGAAAATCGAAATCGTCGGGAATCGGCGCACGATGGTAAATCCGCTAGCGAGACAAAAAGCGCCTAACATTGCCGCAAGATCACCAAACAAACTCGATACCTGGTTTTCGCTATCCGAACTGATGACAAAAATGCCAATACCTACTAACAGAATCGCGATCCAGGTTCGCAGCGGAATGGGTTCACGCAAAAACACCCAACCAATTATTGCGGCAAACAATGGTGTGGTGCTGAGAATGATTAAGGTATTGGCGACGCTGGTATGGGTAATCGCAGTGATGAAGGATATTGTTCCCAGCGAATAGATCAATGCCATCATCAGGCCTCCACGACCCATCGATTTATACTTCTGCCAGGCACGGTTGCGGTAAGTAAAACTCGTTATCATCCACATGCCGAATGAAAGAAATAGCGTGCGCCAGAAAATAAGCGTCCAGTGATCGACATGAATCAGACGTGTTAGCAAGCCATCAGGAGAAATTATTAAAACGCCAATCGCGGTGATGATCAGACCTTTGGCGTGCTGCGAAAGAACGGGCATATGAACGTGTTAACTACTTTATAAGCAGCTCGCAGCCTATCAGAGTTAGCTGGCTAATAAAGGTTTTTTAGATCGACTGCTTTCTACCTTCGAGCGCTGTAAAAAAAATACTACACCAAGCTTCTGGCTAGCCAAAAAAACTAATTAACTATCCACTTACCCCGACAATACCGGCAAATTTTTTCCGGTAGACTGCGGGCGTCAAGCCTGCCTTACGCTTAAACAAACGGCGAAATGAAGTCGGGTCTTCGTAACCTACTGTTACGCTGATTTCATCAACATTGGTCGTTTCCGTCGCTAATAATACTTTAGCAGCCTCGATCCGAAGTTCCTGCACATATTCAAGTGCATGGTAACCGGTCGCGGCAAGAAAACGGCGCGCAAAGGTGCGCGGTTGAAGGCCAGCTCGATCGGTCATGTGGGCTACTGGATTAGTACAGTTATAGTTCTCACCAATCCAGGACAGACAATCGCCGATCACCGCATCACCGTGTTTGACAAACTTGGTCATAGCTGAGTAAGGTAGCTGCCCATCGGCATGGCTGGATAAAAGGAATATATTCGAGGTATAGATCGCATGGCGTACGCCACAAAATTGCGCGATCAGATACAGGGCCAGATCCTGCCATGTGGAACTTCCACCTGCAGTGATAATACGTTTATTGGTCGCGGTCAGGTTTAAAGCCGATTCTTCGCGCCATGTTATTTTTGGGTAATGTTCGCGAATCATATGTCGATAGGCCCAATGACAGGCAGCTTCGAGGCCATCCAGCAACCCTGTCTCGGCTAGAATTAACGATCCAGAACATACAGAAGTCAGAATAGCATTGTCGATATACATCTTTTTTAGCCATTCAATTTCCCGCTGATATTTCCCTCGTGGTGGCGCGTCGATGGGTGTATACATATCGCAGACTATGACCGCGTCTGCTTCGTTTATATCGTCAATGCCCGCGTGTGGTTCAACCAGAACGTTACCAAAACAACGGAAGGGTTCTCTGCTAGCAGCTACTATTTTTATTTCCAGTAATTCGTCACCTGAGACACCAGTAGTCATATCCGCATATACCGCACCTACAGAACCTAGCACGTCGAAAAGGCCATACAGTACTGCTGGCGACGCTTCGGGTGTAGCGAGCAAACAAATCAGGGGCTTTTTATTATTCTCCATCGCGTTTCTCCTTTAAACCTTATGGTGTCACTTTTGCCTTGATTCTGACTTTTTTACCTCTTGTGACCCTCCTCAACCATAACTATAGGATAATACCGTAATGAATTAACTTTATATCACGGAGAAGATGATGAGCAATTCGATAGAAGAATTAGATAATGCAATCGATGGTGAAGTACTAGTTTCAGGACAGGACGGTTACGACGATGCACGAGCGATTTGGAACGCGATGATCGACCGCAAACCGGCTGTAATTGTTCGCTGCAAGAATGCAGACGATGTCGCCAAAACCATATCCTATGCGCGCGATAATAAACTACCGGTGTCGATTCGAGGCGGAGGCCATAACGTGGCCGGACACGCTGTCTGCGACGATGGCGTGATGATCGATTTATCATTAATGCGGGCTGTACAAGTCGACAGTGAAAAACGACTGGCAAAGGTTCAAGGCGGCGCAACCTGGAGCGATGTCGATAAAGAGACACAGAAATTTGGTCTCGCGACTCCCGGCGGACTGATCTCCGATACCGGCGTCGCGGGGCTTAGCCTGTCGGGTGGTATCGGCTGGTTAAGAAGTGCGTATGGCTTATGCATAGACAATATAAGATCAGTAGAGATCGTCACCGCAGATGGGAAGAAACTGAATGCCAATGCAACCGATAACGCCAATCTGTTCTGGGCGATTCGCGGTGGTGGCGGTAATTTCGGGGTGATAACAATGTTTGAATTTGCTCTGCATCCTGTCGGTCCGCAGGTGATGTTTTGTGCACCTATTTATGCCCTTGAGACTGGTACGGAACTAATCCGCTTCTGGCGAGATTTTATGGCCGACAAGAACGATAAGGTTGGATCATTAGTGGAATCCTCAACCGTAGCCGAAGGCGATGATTTTCCAGAGGAATCCTGGGGTAAACGCGTTTATACCGTGGCTGCGGTTTACGCTGGCGATGCAGACGAAGGCGAAGAACTATTACAGCCACTGCGTGAGTTCGGTGAGCTTGTCACCGACTTCTCGGGCCAGATCGAATACTGCGAGCTGCAAAAACTATTCGACACACTGATGCCTGCCGGTGATTATCGCAGCTTCTGGAAATCCCATTATCTGGATGGACTGACCGATGCAGTTATTAAAACTATTCAGCAAGGAAATGAGGCTCCGCCGTCACCAAATACCCTCACGTCGATATGGAATTTCGGCGGTGCGACTGCCCGCGTACCTGCTGATGCCACCGCCTTTGGAGATCGCTCAATGCCTTACATGTTTTCCATCGACTCGGTTTGGTCCGAGCCGAAAGACGATGATGCCAATATCAACTGGACGCGTGATTTCTGGCAACGTATGCAACCCCACTCGCAAAATGGGCGCATGTATCTCAATTTCCTCGGCCTCGGTGAAGAAGGCGAAAAAATTCTGCAAGATACCTTCGGTGAAAACTACTCACGGCTACGTGAAATCAAGCGAAAATATGACCCCGATAATCGTTTTCGTTTCAACCAGAACCTGAAACCCGCCGCTTAATCGGCACACTAAAGCAGATGCATATGGGTGAGAACAAACCTGAGGGTTAACAAATGTCGAAATACAGAATTGCATTACCGCAGTTGTCGGGGGAAATATTCCTCACCGACGGTGGTATAGAAACCGATCTAATCTATTCCAGAGGCTTCGAATTACCCTGTTTTGCTTCTTTCCATTTGCTCAATAGTGAGAAAGGCTACGAGGCCCTTCGGGATTATTATCGCACCCACGCCGCGATCGCTCATAAGTATGGGATTGGCTTTATTCTGGAAGCTCCCACCTACCGCTCCAGTAGCGACTGGGGCAAGGAACTGGGCTATTCCGAAATCGAACTGGCTGCAATCAACCATAAGGCGATCGATTTGATGCGCAAGTTACGCGATGAATATGAAACCGAAACGGGCAAAATAGTAATCAGCGGCTGTATCGGTCCACGTGAAGACGCCTATTTGCCAAACGGCTCGATGACACCGGATGAAGCACAAGAATATCATCGGGAACAGATCAAGACGCTGGATGACGCAGGGGTAGACATGATCTGCGCAATGACCCTGAACGAACCCGACGAGGCGATAGGAATTACCCGCGCGGCGCAATCGCTGGGAATCCCGGCAGTCATTTCATATTCGCTCGAAACTGATGGTAATTTGCTCGATGGCCGATCACTTGAAGACGCGATCAACAGCGTTGATGCCGCCACTGATAATGCGACCGCTTATTACATGATCAACTGCGCGCACCCAACCCACTTTGAAAGCACATTAAAAGACGAACCCTGGACACATCGAATCCGTGGAATCCGCGCTAATGCATCATCTAAAAGTCATCCGGAACTTTGGCAAAGCGATAAACTTGAAGATGGAGACCCGGTTGAGCTCGGTCAACAAAACGCTCAACTTGCGCGTAGCTTTAAACACCTCAATGTATTTGGTGGTTGCTGCGGAACCGACCACCGTCACGTAGAAGAAATATGTAAATCGGTTTTGGCAGTTGCAATTGAGTCTTAATAATGGACGCCGAGGTTTATTTAATTACCGCTTTCCAGCCTGGCTTTTGCCGCCAGATAAGCGGGTGTGCGCCCGACATCTTCGTATATCGGGTCGCCTTCTTCGGTGCGGATTACCTTTGTTCCTGCTACGTAAGGTATTTGCACTTCGACTTCCGCTAAAGCGGTGTTGATCAGGTTGGCGAGCAAGTCACTCGCCGACAATCGATAGGCTTCGGCCAGTGCTTCAACTTTGATCAAATCACCGCGGTTGAGAAGAATCTCGGTACTAACCTGTTTCTGCGCATGCGCCGATTGCCCTTCCCAATCGTCAAGCATATTTTTAATTAAGCTGCTGGTCATATATGACTCCAAATCAATAGCAGAGAAAACATAACATTCATGATTGTTCTTTCATATAGGCGATAACTTCTTCGCGCTCCGAGTGCACCAGAAACAATCCCAGGTCATCGGTCTGCATTAGTGACAATGCGAGTTTTACACCCAACAGGGGTGATTCGGCATAACTCAACTGATTTTCTAATAATCCCGATTCCAGGCAAGCCTGCTTCATGATTTCGGGTACTACACCCGGCTCTCGGCCACGCAGGTATTGTTCGAGTTCGACAATTATCACGTGATCGGGATTGATCGAGCAAACGCCTGTCGCAATTCCAGCGATCTCCTGGTCCGAACGATCTCCGGCGGAGCCGAACAATGCCCATCTTTCCCGCGCAGGCATCCGACTAACCGTATTGGTCACCGCTTCCACGCTGTGCGCGTTGTGGGCAAAATCGATAACCACGCGTGCACCATTTTTCAATTTGAAGGTATTCAGTCGCCCGGGATTATCTTTTTCATCACTATTAAATTCTGTCAATCCCTGTTGAATCTGATCGATAGAGTAGCCCATTGCAATTGCGACACCCACTGCACCTAATGCGTTTCGAATATTGTGTTGGGCAGCACCACCCATAGTCATAGGAATATCTTCGACAGCGCAAACACGCCGATTTTTATCTCCATCAAAAAATACAATGTCACCGTTTTCAGTAAAACAACAACTATCCTGCTGGCTTATTTGCCGTTGTATACGGGGATGATTTTTGTCCAGGCTGAACCAGCAAACATGCGCTTGCCGAGCTATCTCCATATAGTGAATAAGACCATCGTCGTCGGCATTCAAAACCAGCACACCTTCCTCAGACAGCGCTTTTCTTACCACGAACTTGACTTCGGTCAGGGCTTTCAGTGTATTCACACCGTATTGGCCCAGATGATCGCGTGCTACATTGGTTACCAGTGCGGCAGTGGCCCGGCGTAACGGCAGACCGCGTCGCAAAATTCCGCCGCGCGCAACTTCAAGAAATGCAGCCTGCAGCCGTTGATCACGCAGTAATAACCTCGCGCCACCTGGTCCCGAATAATCGCCTTTGTCGAGCACGTCATTGCCTACTCTTACAAAATCGGTCGAAGTCACACCGGATACTTGCCCTGCGGTTTTCGCAATACCATCGAGCAATCGCACGCTGGTCGATTTACCATTTGTGCCGGTAATTAGGGCCACCGGTACATCGTGAACACGTGACCAGTCTATTTGATCGACGGCAGGAATCGCATCGACTGCCCAGCTGATACTACCTTCGCCATGACCAACTGATACCTCGTCGTCATCAACCAGAAAATCGACCTGATGTGTCGTGGCCGCGGCCTGCAGCTTAATCATCGCTGGATTACGCTCACCCTGAATTTCATCGTGAATATCTCGAATCAGAACATCTGAGTGCTGCGCCTCGATCCCGATTAATTCACAAACACAAAAATACCAGGTGGTTTCTAGTATCAACGTTGCAGAATAAAGTTGATCAATCGGTGCCGCGATCAGCAGATTGAAACCATTCTCAAAACGTCTGTGAGTCAGCTCTGGATTCGACCAACGAATATCTACGAGTAGTTGATTGATCTGGCGATACCAGCAATCAAGCACCTTTTCCATCTCCATATCATCGATTAATACATCGAGAATCGCACCGGGTTTATCCCACACTAGCGAAGGCCCAGTCAGACGACGACAGTCATCCACGACCAACTGGCTGGACTCAATATGCGGTATTTCCATATGTAAGGCTTAGTTAAAAATAAAAATTCTCGACTAATCTGCGTCTTCTGGTTCGCTTCTGGCCAGTCGCACACCACGCTCATCGACGATCAGTTCTTCATCCTGATCGAGCACGTAACGTTTCGCTCGCTCTTGAACAAACACCTTGGTGCCGGGGATGGTTTTTTTGTTTTCTATCTTGTCGCTGTTGAGATTGATAATTTGCTTCCAGGTGCGGTGTAGATCATCGGCCGTAATTACCAGCAGATCACCCTCTTCCGCCATGTTCAGCGCATAGTCGACTGCAGGTTCTTCGTCGGCGATTACGGTGATATTGCTATCTTCGACACCCAGGTCGAGTAAGTAGCTCCGCATCAGTTGCGGGACTTCGTCATCACCGCGACCGCGGCGGTTGCTATCGGCCTTGCAAACGAAATGGGTAAAATGAGGCAGGCAGGCCGCGACCGATTCCCGAATATCTTCGTCGCGACGATCACCCGGAGTCGAAATCACAATAATCCGTCTGCCCGCCGGGTCAAGTTTGTCAGCGAGGTCGGCCATGGCGCGAAAACCGGCCGGGTTATGCGCGTAATCGAGTATTACCTTGAACGGATGCTCGTTGTAAATATTGGTACGTCCCGGACTCTGGAAAAACGAAGAATCGAAGGTTCGCAAGCCGTTACGAATTTCGTCCAGATCCTTGTCAAAACTAAATGCCATTGCCGTGGCAAACATTGCATTTTGTACGTTATGCATCGCCTTGCCTTCGATGGTCGCCGGTATCAAATGCGACCACAGTAGCGGAATGTGCGCACCATTATCGTAAATCGTAATCATATCGCCGTTAATGCCCTTCTCCAGTACCACGGCGCGGCCATTCGCTCGAATGTGTTCGCGCACCAGTCCGTGGGTCGGATCCATGGTCACATAACACAGATGTTTAGCGCGGCAATTATCAGCCATTTTCAAACAAAGCTTGTCGTCCGCATTCAGCACTGCGGTATCGTTGGCGATACGCACCACCGTTTCTTT
>CAXMRQ010000039.1:0-15209 GCA_964196115.1 uncultured Gammaproteobacteria bacterium | reverse complement strand
TCGAACAGCCTTTTATAAAAATGAGGAACTAATGGCAAAACGATGAATACGTGAAAAAGCTATTTTGCAGTTATACGCCTAAGGACTAAGCAGGGTCTTGATGCTCTCGCGGAGGCGCTGAGTACGCAGAGGGGAAAGTAGAAAAAAAACAGATGTGATATGACCTGTACCTTCGATACTGTAATCTGTTTCCATCCTGATCCATGTTAATAATCTTAATTACACCCTGCGCCCCTGCGAGAGACACTTGTTTAACACAGATACTCATTGCTTCAAGATAAATCGGTTCTAATACTGTTCTCGCCCTTTTAACTCATCGAATGGCGTCATGATCGTTTGCTGGAATGCCTCGCGATTCGAAAGACGTTTATACCAGGCCATTACCCCGGCTGGTTTTTCAACCTCGACACCCATTTCAAAATAACGATACAGGCAGATTCCAGGCGATATATCACCCATCGAAAATTCCTTTCCAGCAACAAAATCGTTCTTTTCTAAATGGGCATCTAACATTCGGAAATGATTTTCACACTGCAATTTTGAATGCTGAATCTGCTGGTAGTCGCGTTTATTTTCGGGCTTGCGGTAAAAGCCCCAGAATAAACCGATAAAATCCGGCTGCAAGGTCGCCAGTTCCCAGTCCATCCAACGATCAGCATAGCTGCGCTGTTTCGGATCAGTTAACCAGAGTAGACCCTGCCCATAGGTGGCCGAAAGATACCGGACTATGCTATTCGACTCCCAGATAACCGTCCCATCATCGACCAGTACCGGTACTCGGGCACGCGGGTTCATTGCCAGAAATTCCGGCGTTTCCAGGTCACCAGTCTGGCTACCGACATCGTGATGCCGGTAATCTATATCGAGTTCAGCCAGCGTCCAGAGCACTTTTAGCACATTGGATGAATTTTTTCTGCCCCATAGTTCTATCATTATTATCCTCGACTTCAGGCTGCCTGAATTGTACTAATCAGTTTATCCAGTTTTTTCTCCGACACCGGAATACGTGTTTTCATCGGCTGCGCGAAGCAAGCTATACGAAACTCTTCGATCATCCAGCGTAATTCAGTCAGCTTCCGAGCATCAATTTTTTCGTTTTCGCTAAATGCCAGATACCGATCCCAATAAAGCCTGGCGCTAACGAGATTAGAGTCAATTTGCGTCGAGCCCGATTTATAATTCTGAATGCGTTTTTGGATAGCCTGGATATAGGACGGAATGCGCGCTAAATTTTTTATCGATATGTCTCGCAAAAACCCGGCATACACCAGGTGTTCGCATTGCTGATGTATATCCTGGAGATGATCGGGCGGTAATTCAACTTCATCGAGAGCGCTATTTAGCGCTCGATATAAGGTTAATATTTGATGGGTAAGTTCGGCAATCTGATTCGCCTTGTCGATAAACTGTGATTCGTTCTGGCGAATACAGTCATCGAACGCCTGTCGGCAATCGGGCAGATGATCTGGCAGAAAACAGGCGAACACGCTCGCGAACAACAGGTCCTCGATCAGTTCCGATTTGCTTGCCATTGAACTGTACATCAAAGCTGTTGCAGCAATATTCGGAAGATTTTTTGTCAGATATTTTATCGTCGGTGTCAGACGCAGGTAGATTAATCGCGTGACTCCGGTGGCGTGATAAAAACTCGCATCGGCCTCGGTTTCAAATAATTCGATGGAAACCGTGTCTTCGTAATCAACCAGCGCCGGATAGGCACAGATATTCTGATTATTCTGGCGCATTGTTACCTGAGATTCCCATCGGTCGAAATCCCAGTCGCTGAGCCCGCTACGCGCAATCGACTCGTCATGCTGCACTTGCTGTTCAAAACTGGCATTAGCCTGCGCTCCGTATTGTTCCTGCAAGGCCTGCAAATCATTTGACTGAGCGACGCACTTGCCGTTGTCTTCGAGCCAGTAATGCATATTTAAATGACGCTCTATCTGCGCCTGTTGCCAGTCGGTTGTCGATACCTGTATGCCGGTCATCTGTTGCAATGCCTGCTGTAATTCGTCATACAAATTTCCCGCACTGTTAATACGCTGAAAACAGGCTTCGCTGAACTCGCTGACCGGAATAAAATTTTTTCGTATCGTTCGAGGCAGGCTGCGGATCAGCGCTTCGATTTTCTGTTTTAACAAACCGGGTACCAACCAGTCGAAATCGGCATCGTTAAACTGGTTTAACAGCATTAGTGGAATTCGTACCGTGACGCCGTCGAATTCATTACCAGGGTCGAAAACATAATCGAGCTTCAGAGTTTGATTACGCAGCTGAATCTGGGGCGGATAGTCACTCGCGCTTTCATCGCTGATTGGTTGATCGACCAGGTATTCTTTATCCAGGCGAAGTTCATCGATTATCGGCTTCGGTTGCCTATTCAACCAGGATTCGAAGCTCGGCGCATCCACCGCCGCGGCTGGCAGTCTGTCGTCATAGAATTCATACAACTGCCGGTCACTAATCAGAATATCGCGGCGGCGCTGTTTGTCTTCCTGGTGTTGATAATGGTCGATCAGTTTTCGATTCGACTTGATGACTTCGATTTTAGTCTGGTAATCACCCTCGACCAGAGCGCGTTGAATAAATATCTCGCGTGATTGTCTGGCATCGATCGCGGCAAAATTGACGCGCTTGCCACCCTCGATCAATAGACCGTAAATTCGCGTATTTCGATACGCCGCGACACGACCCTGGCGTGCCTGCCAGTGGGGCTCGTAGTATTCGTATTGGTGTAAATGTTCGATGTCCAGCATCGCCCATTGAGGGTTAAAGCGGGCGACACCGTGTGCGTACAGGCGTGTTGTCTCGATCATCGAAAATGCCATAATCCATTTCGGTGTTTGCTTCGCCAGGTCGGATCCGGGAAATATAGCCACCTGTCGGTTCCGCGTTGCCTGAAACTGTTTTTCTCCATCGAAACTGGCAATATGGCTCGGTATACCGGCGAACAAACAACGGTGAACGGTATCTTCCTCGGCGCTCGCGCGATTGAATCGTGCTTTCGATTCGCGTAGCTGCTGCCTTAGCTGTTGATAAATATCCTGCCATTCACGAACCCGCATATACGACAGATAGTTTTTCGCACACCAGCGCGCGAATTGATTGCGAGTTAATTCGGCCTTTTGTTGCTGCAGGTTCTGCCATAGATTCAACCAGAACAGAAAATCCGAATTTTGATGATGCCAGACGCGGTGTTTTTCCTGCGCCGCCTGCCGATGCTCGACCTGGGTATTTCTCGGATCCTGTACCGATATCGCGCTTACGATTATCAGAATTTCACTCAGGCAGTCGAACTGCTGAGCACGGATTAACATGCAGGCCAGGCGTGGGTCGACCGGCAAGTTAGCAATTTCTCTGCCGAGCTGAAGAATTCGGTCATTCTCGTCACTCGCTCGAAGTTCGAATAACAGGCGGTATCCGTCATTGATCAAACGACTATCGGGTGACTCGACAAAATCGAAATTATGAATCGAGCCCAGCTTTAACTGATTCATCTGCAATATCACCGAGGCCAGATTGGTACGCAAAATTTCGGGTTCGGTAAACTCAGGGCGGTTATTAAAGTCTTCCTCGTCGTACAGGCGGATACAAATACCCGGCGCCAGTCGACCACAGCGGCCGCTGCGCTGACTGGCTGAAGCCTGCGAAGTTTTTTCGATTGGCAAACGCTGAACGCCCGATCGCCAGGAATAGCGCGACAGCCGCACCAGTCCGGTATCGATCACATATCGAATGCCCGGCACCGTGATTGACGTTTCGGCAACATTGGTAGCCAGTACGATACGGCGCCTGGTATGACGTTGAAAAATCTTTTGCTGCTCGTTATGACTAAGGCGCCCGTAGAGTGGTAATACATCGTAATCGCGTTGATAGCGCTTCGACAGTTTTTCTGCTGCCTCTCGAATCTGACGTTCGCTGGCGAAGAACACCAGAATATCCTCCACCGCAACCTGCATTAATTCGTCAATTGCATCGGTTAGCACCAACATCCGGTCGCGATCACGTTCGTCTGCCATCACCGGCCGATAACGAATTTCCACCGGGTAGGTTCTGCCACTGATATTCAATATCGGTGCGTCTTTGAAATACTGCGAAAAGCGTTCGGGATCGATGGTTGCCGAAGTAATAATAAGTTTCAGGTCGGGTCGTCGCGGCAAAATTTGCTTCAAATAGCCGAGCAATAAGTCGATGTTCAGACTGCGCTCGTGCGCCTCGTCGATGATGATAGTTGAATACTGATTCAACCATCGGTCATTTTGTATTTCAGCCAGCAAGATGCCGTCGGTCATCAATTTGATATAACCCGCAGGATTACTGTGATCGCTGAATCTGATTTTGTAACCGACCGCCCCACCGACTTCTGTGCGTAATTCCTCGGCAATGCGACCGCATACACTTTGTGCCGCAATCCGCCGTGGCTGTGTGTGTCCGACAATACCTCTATCCGCAAATCCGAGATCGAGAACAAGTTGTGGCAATTGCGTGGTTTTACCCGATCCGGTTTCGCCGCAGACAATCACCACCTGGTGCTTCGATATCGCCTCCGCCAGCTCGTCTCGATGATCGTAGAAAGGCAATGACTGATCAAGATG
The DNA here is from genome assembly GCA_964196115.1 of uncultured Gammaproteobacteria bacterium. GTDB lineage: Bacteria > Pseudomonadota > Gammaproteobacteria. The sequence continues at coordinate 10,611 of CAXMRQ010000039.1, read as the reverse complement.
TGAAGCTGGTTTTTGTTGCTGGCGCTGTTGCACCTTGTCGACAGACTTTTGAATCGTGCTCAGCAATTGTTGTTTCTGTAGCTTGTCGTCGGCCGAATGCTTAAGTTTTTTTAACGCTCGCATTAATTTCGGTCGGTCACCACAATAGCAGTGCTGTACAATCTGAGATTCGAACGATGGCTGGCGTGACGGCATGGCGAGCGATTTTAGCAATAATGAAATAAATAAACCGTTTGATTATTCGTTACGGGTATCAAGCAAGGCCAAACATGCAAAATTGCAAATTAAACCCTACGGCGGCCTGGAGGTAGTAATCCCGCTGCGCTTCCCGAAAAAAGCTGTGCCAGGGTTAGTGAGCCAGCATACTGACTGGATTTTGCGTCAATTACAAAAACAACGTGAACGCACTCCCGAGCCGGGTTTACCCGAAGAAATCCATTTAGCGATTAACGATTATCGCATTCCCGTAGTCTACGGAACGGGTCAAGCAAACGAAAACCCGTCCAACTGTTTGTTCATCGAAGAGCCCGATTATCAGCAAAGCGTTAAGCAACTGCGTAAGTGGATCAGGCAGCAGGCCTGGCAATTGTTGCCAACAATGCTCGAAAACGTTTCCCGGGAAACCGGTTTAAGCTATAACAAAATTACTATTCGCAGTCAAAAGACGCGTTGGGGTAGTTGCTCCTCCAGAGGCACTATTAGCCTCAATGACCAGTTATTATTTGTCTCGCAAGCGAACGCTGAATATTTAATGATTCATGAACTGTGCCACACGCGGCATATGAATCACTCGCGGAAATTTTGGGGGTTGGTTGAGTCTCATTGTGCGGATTACCGTAAGCACGAGGATACCTTGAATCGGGCGAAGGCTGCTATTCCGGGGTGGATTTTGCGGGATATGTATTCTTAGTACTTCGGATTTTATTTTACTGGTTTAAGCGGTTTTCGCATACAAGGGCTTTCCTTGCTTCGTAGTGAGACAAATTCGGGAATTCGACTCAATAAGCGCAATGTTATCTCTCAAACCACAGTAGCAGTTTATAGGTACTCGCTAATAGTTAACGCTATGGTTTTTCTCCCCCTTTCAACCTGGGAACTACGGAGCAATGAGAGTCTTAGTGTGCGAAACCCTGCTGAGGTGGCTAATCAGGAACCAGAAATTATACATAAATGACAATGCACAACCAAAAAACTAAGGCGCTGCACTACGCTGCATAAATTTAATATTACTGGATATCAACTGATTCTTGGTACGTGACAATTCACCATTGTCAGCATAAGGGCCCAATAAGACCCGATGCCAGGTATCATTATTGACCTCGGCTGACTCGATTTTGGCCTCAAGCCCGAGAAATGCCAATTGCGCCTTCAAACTATCGGCGTCGGTGACGCTCTGAAATGAGCCGACCTGCAAAATAACGGTCTCACTGGCGACTTTGTTAATCGATGGGTTTTCGATCGCCTGTTTATCTTCCTCGGAAACCGGAATATCAACAACGCGATCAGGAAGAATTGAATAAAAGTCTATTCTTGGTTTGTCGTTTGCTTCCTTTTTGGTTTCTGTTGTCGGCGTGGTTGCATTGTTTTTTACAATCTTTTGATCGAGAAAAAGTATAAATGCGGTAAACAGCCCCAACATCAGTAACAGGAACACCCATACCCATGAAATACCCGATTTTTTCTTCGCCATTACATTTTAGTGGGTGCTGATACACCCATTAACCTTAGTCCGTTATTCATAACCTGCCCTACTACACTCGCCAGCGCCAAACGGGCGTCACGTAATTCGGCATCGGCAACGATGAATTGATGCGCGTTATACCAGGAGTGAAACTGGTTCGCGAGATCGCGCAGGTAATTAACTACTATATGCGGTTCACGGCGCTTCGCTGAACTCAGTACACGTTCTGGATAAAGGCTGATTTGTTTGATCAATTGCTGCTCATGACTATTGTCGAGTCGGTTTAAATTAGCCTTTTCGAGTGACAGTTTCAAACCTTTTTCTTCACATTGGCGTTTCACGCTGCAAATTCTAGCGTGCGCATATTGCAGGTAGTATACCGGGTTATCGGATGATTGATCGCGCGCCAGATCCAGATCGAAATCCATGTGCTGGTCAGCCTTGCGCATTACATAAAAGAAGCGCGCCGCGTCCTGGCCGACGTCTTCGCGTAATTGTTTGAGGGTGACAAATTCACCCGAGCGCGTCGACATCGAAATCTTCTTTCCATTTTCGTATAAATTGGCAAATTGAACAAACATAATTTCGAGCCGGTCGGCATCGTATCCTAATGCGGTGAGCGACGCTTTGACCCTGGTAATATAACCATGATGATCCGCACCCCAGATGTTGATCACGCGATCAAAACCGCGATCAAACTTATTCATATGGTAGGCGATATCCGAGGCGAAATAAGTAGTCTGCCCATTCTCGCGTTTTACCACGCGATCTTTATCATCGCCGAAATCGGTGGAACGAAACCACAGTGCACCATCCTTATTGTAAACATGACCATTGTCGCTCAGGCGCTGAATCGCGCTTTCGATATGGCCGTTATCAGCTAGAGAACGTTCCGAAAACCATTCGTCATAATCGACCCCGAAAGCGTGTAAATCCTTGCGGATCACATCGACCAAAGTGTCCAGTGCAAGGTCAAAAACGATACGGTAATTATCCTCGCCGAGCAATAACCTTGCGTTTGCGATCAGGTCATCAATGTGCTTTTCCTTGTCGCCCTCGGGTGCGTCGATGCACACATTTTGCATTAGTTGCTCGTTACTCACCTGAAACTTGTCGCCATTTTGACGATGCACGGTGGCGGCGATATCCCAGACATAATCTCCCTGATAACCATTACTCGGGAATTCTATTTCGACACCGCAGAGCTCGAGATAGCGTAGCCAGGTCGAAGTACCGAGAATATCCATTTGCCGACCGGCATCGTTGACATAGTATTCGTTTTGCACGTCATAGCCGACATGGCGCAATACATTCGCGAGCGTAGCACCATAGGCAGCGCCGCGACCATGGCCGACGTGCAGCGGCCCGGTTGGATTGGCGGATACAAATTCGACCTGTATTTTCTGGCCTTTGCCATAGTCGCTGGTGCCGTATGCCTCACCCTGTTGCATGATGCTATTCACCACTGCATGGCTGGTGCTGCTGGCAATAAAAAAATTGATGAATCCTGGGCCTGCTACTTCGATTTTTTCGATCGCATCGTTTGCAGGTATTTGCGCAATAATCAAATCAGCGAGTTTGCGCGGTGGTTTGCCCGCTGCCTTTGCCAGCATCATCGCTATATTGCTGGCAAAATCGCCCTGTCTGCGATCCTTACTGGGAGTCACCTGAATGTTAGCCTGGAAATCGGACGGCAAAACTTCGGATTGTCGTAATCCGGCAAGTGCCTGCTCGATCAGATCGTGGATGATTTGCTTCAAGAAATTAAACCTGGGTAGTTAGCAGTCGTATTGACTGAAAAAATGAGTCGCGATTTTACATGGATGCAGACATGGACAAAAGTATTATAAGTCGAATGCATCGACATCAATTACCCATTTGACTAAATGGGTGTTTTTGATCATCTCAATTTCGGGCATTGCTTCGCTTAATGCGCGACGCAATCGACGCATATCCGAACTGATCAGGCATAGCTGTGCTCGATAGCGACCGATGCGGCGCGTCATTAAGGCTGGCATCGGACCGATACATTTTACCTCTTGGCGGTTTACGCTGGTCATTAAACAGCGCTTGATTTCGTCGAGTTTTTCGACGGCCTGCTCGAGGCTCATAGCATCTGCGCGGAACATCACCACTCGCGCATAAGGTGGAAAGCCCAGCATCTTGCGTTCCTGAGTGATATTGGCTGCAATGTCAGCATAGCTCTGCCTGGTCAGCGCCTGCATTAAGGGATGATCTGGAAAATCGGTTTGTAGATAGGCTTCGCCTTGCTGATCGCCTCGCCCCGAACGTCCCGAAACCTGGAATGCTGTCTGTATCAGGCGTTCACTGGCACGATAGACGGCGCTGAACAAAGCCTGGTCGGCATCAAGAATCGCGCTCATTGTGATCGCGGGATAGTCGTGTCCCTTGGCAATCATCTGGGTGCCGATTAACAAACAGGGGTCACCCTGGCGTAATGTTTCCATCTGCCGCGCGAATTCGTCACGCGATTTAATCGAGTCACGGTCAATACGCAATACCGGATAGTTGGCGAAACGCTTCTTCATCGCCTGTTCGAGCTGCTCAGTTCCGATGCCATAGTGCTTAATATCGGAATTACCGCATTCATCGCAATCCACCGGCACAGGCTGGGCGAACCCGCAGTGATGGCAAATTAATCGATTCAGCGACTGGTGCAGGGTCAATCTTGAATCGCAGTGACGACAGCCTGCCTGCCAACCACATTCATGGCACATCACAACAGGTGCGAATCCGCGACGATTCAGGTACAGCAATACCTGACCATTTTGCTGTAGATGATGTTCGATGCGCTGTAGCAGAAATGGTGAGCATCCATTTTCTAAATTCACATTGCGTGAATCTATTAATTGAATCGCGGGCGGCGCATAACGAGTTGGTCGTTGAGTTAAGTAATAGTGATAGTAATGCTCGCGCTCGCAGTTGTTCAAACTTTCCAGTGAAGGCGTGGCCGAACCGAGCACAATTGGAATGTCGAGCATCTGCGCGCGCTTAATCGCCACATCGCGAGCATGATAACGGATACCGTCTTCCTGTTTATAAGAACTGTCGTGTTCCTCGTCAATAATGATCAGCCCCAGCCTGTCACTTTGCGAAAACAGGCTGGAACGGGTGCCCAGCATAATGCTTGCCTCACCCTGTCGAAAACGATCCCAGGCCTCATATTGCTGCCTGGCGGTGAGCGCTGAATGCGATAGCGCAAACTGCTCACCAAATCGGCGCTTTACGCGCTCTACCAGTTGTGAGGTGAGGCCGATTTCCGGAACCAGATAAATCACCTGTCGTTGCTGCTGCAACTGAGTTTGAATGAGCCGAAAATACACCTCGGTCTTACCACTACCGGTTAGACCATCGAGCAAATGGACCGAGAATCGCTCAAAATTGCTTTGCATCTGACTATGGGCTAACGCCTGCTGCTGGCTCAGTTCTGGCAGTTTTTCCAATACTGTATTGACAGATTCCGGCTTCGACCACTGCCATTCAATCGCTTTTTTATTCTCCAGTGATCCAACCAGTCCATGCCAGTTTGGATTGACGGCTTTCAATTGCAACGCATTAAGGCCTTGCTCTGCCTGTTCAATAGCGAGCAATATTTCGTGCTGCCGAGGTGAGCGTTTTTCAATCGCATCACGTAACTCTGGTTGCAGCGGAATCGCGCGCCAGTTTTTTATCCGTATCGGTTTTTCGGGTTTGCTCGATCTCAAATACCTTGGCAGACACTGAAATAGTACTTCGCCGACTGGCTGCAAATAATAGTCCGACATCCAGGATGCCAGCGCGATAAGATGGCTGGAAAGTACCGGCGATTCATCCAGACATTCCTGTGCTGCCTTAATGCGATTTTGTGGCAAATTTGATGAATTACTGGTTGCTAATAAAATTCCGATCTTGTTTCCCTGCCCAAAAGGCAGGCTGTAGCGTGCACCCACGCGGGCTGGCGGATGATTTTCGATGGTATAATCAAATATTCGGTACAGCGGAATCGCGATTGCAAACGATGCAAAATTGTCTGGCGATTTAATTGACACTTCCGAAAATCCGCAACGAAAATGTAATCATACTTGATCCACCGGTCTACCACAGTAAAACTGGCACAGCTTTTGAACAGTGATTGCATAATTCCAAAGCTGCCCACTAACGCCGCAGCGGTCAAGATAGCGTGGATTGTTAAAGATATTTCTAGCAATTTGAGGATAAGCTACTAAAAAATCTAAATAATTTTTGTTATCCACATTTCCTGTGGATAAGTCTGTGTATGAAATGTATGAAAATAGCTAGAAGCCGCGTCAAGCCTTGCTCTTGATTAAATTGGTCAATTTTCCATCGAATTAATTATATACTATCAAAATCAATAACTTATATGATTTAGAAGAAATTAGGCTCATCCTCTACAGCGACTCGCTACGACTATATAATTAACTGATTTTTGGTGTGCATATCTTTTTATGTCAAGACATTTTGCGATGATTTTTAATGATTATTTTCAATTAATAACTCTAATTGAATTGATTTTATTAAACCACTGCCAAATAATTGACAAATAGCCTGACAGTGACAAGCGCAGTCGACGGCATTAAACTAAGCCTTTTTTTTGCGCTCATGTTGATGTTTTCGAAAACGGCAGTATTGCTTACCAATCTCGGTACCCCGGATAGCCTCGACAGGCCTGCAGTGAAAAGATTTTTGCAGCAATTTCTGTCGGACAAGCGCGTAGTTGAGATCCCACGTCTGCCCTGGTGGCTGATACTCAATGGCATCATTTTACCATTTCGTAGCGGGAGAACCCTGCAGGGCTACCAACGAATATGGACCGAAGACGGCTCTCCTTTGATGGCTTATTCACTTCAACAACAGTCGGCCCTGCAAAAAAAACTGGGCAACGAAATTTCGGTCGCACTGGCGATGCGATATGGTAATCCCTCATTCGGCACAGTGGTCGGCGAGCTAATGGAATCGGGTCTGGATCGGCTCATCGTGTTACCGCTATACCCGCAAAACTCGGCTACCACGACAGCGACAAGCTTTTATCACCTGGCCGACACGCTGGCTAAATATCGTAATCTGCCATCTATCCATTTTATCGATAGTTATTACCAGCACCCTGCCTATATCGAGGCGCTGGCAAATTCGATTCGCAACCATTGGGAAATGTCGGATCATCGAAATCACCTGGTGATGTCATTTCATGGTTTACCGCAGGTCAATGTCGACCGCGGCGATCCATATTACAATCACTGCCAGCAAACGGCCAAATTGTTGGCCGAGCGACTGGATCTCGAGCAATCAAACTGGTCACTATGCTTCCAGTCACGGTTTGGCAAGCAGGTCTGGTTAAAACCCTATACTTCGGAAGTGTTGAGCGAACTCGCCGCAAGCGGTACAAAATCGGTCGATATTATTTGCCCGGGATTTGCCGCAGACTGCCTCGAAACGCTCGACGAAATTCATATCGAGTACCGCGACATTTTTATGCGCCAGGGTGGTGAGCAATTTCATTATATTCCCGCGCTTAATAACGACGAGGATCACATTGAGATGATGCAGGCTTTGCTTAAGCCCTATTTAACCGCCGAACTGAATCAATAGCAGGCAACAATGTCTACAAACCCTATCGGTAGCCTATTGCCGAGCCAACCAACTAAAGAGTTCTAACTTATGTTTAAGTCTTTCTTCCCGAATCCCAGGTTATTCTTCAGTTCTCTTGTCGGTTATTCAGCCATTAGCTGCTTTATCTGGTACGGGTTTAACGAGCAGATCGGGCTGTTTTTAGGTTTTGACCTTTCATCAGCAGAACCGGTTATCGGACTGGGTCACTTTGTGTCGGACTCTTTTTTGTTGTTTTATCTTTATTATATTGTTTGCACCGGCCTGTTTGCCGCATTCTGGTTCAAAGTTTCAAATCACCAGTGGCGATGGTGGTCAATTGTCGGCTCGGCGTTTATTTTGTTTTCCACCTACTTTTCCGTGCAGGTATCGGTCGCAATCAATAACTGGCGGCGACCATTTTTTGATCTGGTTCAAAATGCCCTGGCTGGTTCAGCAACAAAGGCCACTGATAGCACTGAAATCCTGGTATCAGAAGAAACTATCTCGTCAGTTTCCACCGATTTATACGACCTTATCGTCATTTTTGCCGAAATCGCTTTTCTTGCCATTTTTGCATTTGTAGTGACTCGATTTTTTGTAAGCCACTTTATTTTTCGTTGGCGTACCGCGATGAATGATTACTACACCGCGCAGTGGACAACGGTTCGGCACATCGAAGGTGCATCACAACGTATACAGGAAGACACCATGCGCTTTGCTGAAATTATGGAAAATCTGGGCGTTTCGATTGTGGATGCAATAATGACGCTGTTCGCCTTCTTGCCGGTTCTATGGGCACTTTCAGAATATGTCAGCGAGCTACCTGTTGTCGGCGTAATTGCCCATCCGCTGTTCGTTGCTTCACTGGTATGGTCGATTTTTGGCACTGGCCTGTTAGCCCTAGTTGGTATAAAACTGCCGGGTTTATTTTTTAAGAATCAGCGTGTTGAAGCCGCTTTTCGTAAAGAACTGGTATACGGTGAGGACAATGTTACTCGTGCCCAGCCCCTGACGCTCAAGGAGCTGTTTGCTAACGTACGCAAAAACTACTTCCGCATATACTTTCACTATATGTATTTTAATGTCGCGCGCATGCTTTATTTGCAGGCTGATAACATCTTTGTATATGTTTTGCTAATTCCAACTATCGCGGCGGGAGCAATTACCTTTGGCATATTGCAACAGATTTTAACCGCATTTAGTCAGGTCAGTAATTCGTTTCAATACCTGGTTAATTCGTGGACGACCATTGTCGAATTGCTGTCGGTCTACAAGCGATTGACTTCTTTTGAGGCCGCAATAAAACATGAGCCGCTACCGGCTATAGATCAGTATGCGACGTGATTGACGGAAAATTAGATACTAGACACACATGTGCCTGATCTTATTCGCGCTACAACAACACAAAGATTACCCGTTGGTGGTAATAGCCAATCGCGACGAGTATTACTCCCGCCCGACGCAGGCGGCGCATTGGTGGCCCGACGAACCGTATGTTTTCGCGGGGCGTGATTTAGAGGCGCAGGGAACCTGGATGGGAGTTAACAAAAACGGGCGTTTTGCCGCGGTTACCAACGTGCGCGAGTCCGGGAGTTTCACGCCAGGCAGACTGTCGCGTGGAAAGCTGACGCGTGATTTTTTATCCGGTCACGAGTCAGCAGAGGTCTTTTTAAAAGGTATCGAAGCCACCGCCTATGACTATGCCGGTTTCAATCTACTCGTCGGTGACAGCTCAAGTTTATATTTTTATTCGAATCGAAATCCAGGCATACGGTGCATCCCACCAGGCATTTATGGTGTTAGCAATGGTCTGTTTGACGAGGCCTGGCCCAAACTTTACTCGGGTAAACAGGCGCTCGCAGCTACCATGAAAACCACTGTCGACAATGATAGTTTAATGCAGATACTCACGGATAACGCAACCGCCGAAGATGAGCGGTTACCGAAAACCGGCGTTCCTGTTGATATCGAACGATTGCTCTCGAGCCGTTTTATCCATTCCAACGACTATGGAACCCGAGCCTGTAGCATTGTTAAGTTTAACAACCGGGGACAGATTATTTTTGTCGAGCATAATTATGATAATGCGGGAAGAACCTCCGATTTCATCACCGAGGAATTCCAAATAAATAATTAACCCCAGATATTCCGATTAGCCCAGTGGAGACCATATCCAGTATTGAAATTGTGGAAATGCGAGCGTAGTCTGTGTCTTATGGAAGACACTGAACATTTTCGATGTCGGCTCATATATTTGCGACAAAGCGCTGACCCATTAAAACAGGCTAAAGCAGCCTGTGACAGGCTGGCTGGTATTGAAGGTGTTCTCCTTGCCGCGCCGTCAGACCAATATAGCATTCATTTGATCTACTCTCTCGACCATCTTTCTTTCGAACTGGTGATCGATCTACTGAATGAACTCGGATTTGAAATGGACGACTCGATTTTGCTGTCGCTACAAAAAACGATTTACCAGTACCTGGATACAAACGCACGCGAGAATATGCATATTGATGTTACTCAGTTTGAGGAAGATCAGCCTGAGACACCGGAAATTCCGCACCAATCGCCTGAAAAATACTGGGACGATTATCATTAAACTTTGTCGGCATAATACCCACCCAAAATTAATTGAGATAATCCTAGAAACCGCAGTTGGGCGCGAAAAAGATGTGCATGGTATTGATGTGCATGGGGAATATGAAAACTCGTGGTTACCTACATGGATGTAGGGTATGCAGATAATGCAGGAGCAATTATATCTGCCACCTTATTGGTGATGAGAGGTTTTTCAGATTTCCCAGTGATGCGGCACCCCGATGCGTCAAGAGCTTGTGCATACTTTCGTGATCCAACTGCGGTTTCTAGGATCATACTTACTTATCCCATTTTAAAACCATACTCGTGTACCAGATAACACTGGTCGATATAGCAGTGGCATTTGTCCCGGTGCTAGCTACGGTGATCATAATTGGCTTCTGGTCGAATAATGCAAAATCCGCAATTATTGCGATTTCGCGTATGCTGATTCAACTTTTACTAATCGGTTATGCACTCAATTTTATTTTTGACGCGGACAGCCAGTGGATCATACTTCTGGTATTGATATTCATGCTGACAGCGGCGAGCTGGATAGGCCTTAACGCTTTGCCGGTTGATTCCCGGTCGGTTTTTTTATACAGCTTTGGCGCAATACTATGTGGCGGCGGGTTCGTTTTAGTGTTTATTACTCAGGGTGTTTTACATGTTGACCCCTGGTATCAACCACAGATTATGATTCCGATTGCGGGAATGATATTTTCAAACTCAATGAACGCAATCAG
>CAXMRQ010000038.1:0-21838 GCA_964196115.1 uncultured Gammaproteobacteria bacterium | reverse complement strand
TTACTGGTGAATGTCATCGTGCCAGAATTAAAACCGGGAGTACGACAGTCTACCGAGGAAGCGCTGGTCGAAATGGCTAATGTTCTGGCTGAACTGGCGACCAGCGATTTTGTTGCCGGACGGATAAATGAACATAATTTCTCCGACAGCGTAGAGCGATTTATCCAGCGCGCTTATAACGCAAAGATTCATTCGGTCGATGTACCCACTAGTTCAGTACGAATCTATATTACCGATAAGCAGGGAATTGTGCGCTACGACTCGCAGAAGCTAGCGCTTGGCGAGGACTATTCACAATGGAACGATGTCTATCTGACGCTACGAGGCAGGTATGGCGCCAGGAGTACCCGAACCGACGCGAACGATGAATACAGCGCGGTGATGCATGTCGCAGCACCGATAAAATATAAAAACGAAATTGTCGGCGTACTGACCGTCGCCAAGCCAAACCGCTCAGTTCAACCCTTTATCAATAGCGCAAAAGAAAAAATTCAAATTCGAGGTCTCTCGCTGGTAGCGCTATCATTGCTCGCCGCCATTGTGTTCTCCTACTGGTTGACTCGATCTATTCGAAAGCTGGTCAGTTACTCAGACGACATTGCTCGTGGTGAACGCACCACTGTACCTGAGCTAAGCGAAACTGAACTGGCTAAGCTGGCCAGTGCAATTGATAACATGCGGCGCCAGTTAGAAGGCAAAGATTATGTAGAAAAATATGTACACGCCCTGACCCACGAACTTAAAAGCCCGATTACGGCCATTAAAGGCGCCTCGGAAATTATTAATCCTCAAATGCCTGAACAGGATATTTCGCATTTTATGGAAAACATTCAATTTGAGGTTGGACGAATCGACGAAATGATCAATCGGCTACTAGCACTGGTAACCGTTGAAAGTCGCGACAGTTTAGAAAAAGTCGAATCGGTTGACCTGGTTGAAATCATCAAAAATGTCATCGATAGTAAACAGGCTCTGTTGGTTAGCAAACAGTTAAAAATAGAAACTGTAATTCCCAGATCCGCATCAGTCGATGGTGACAGGTTTTTACTGACTCAACTGGTGGATAACGTTTTACAGAATGCAATTGATTTCAGTTTCGACGGCGGCCTGATAAAAGTCGAGATAACACTAAAGGAATATCTCGAACTGAACATCAGCGACCTGGGTGCCGGGATTCCTGACTATGCGATGGATAAAATATTCGACCGTTTTTATTCCCTGGCGCGCCCCGTTTCAAACAAGAAAAGTTCCGGTCTCGGACTTTGTTTTGTAAAACAAATCGTCGATCTTCATAACGGCGATGTCACGGTTCACAATGGTAAGGATGGTGGCGTCGAGGTCAGGATTAAACTCCGTTCTAAATGAACCCTCCACTACATTTTCAATTTACTCACATTCACCACTAAAACCACATATACAACTCACATAGGATCAATATTCTGAGGGCAAATATAAACTAAAAAACTGGAGATACTTTTATGAAACGATGGTTACCCGCCTTACTATTTTTTCTATTTATATGCTCGGTAATAATCATGGCAGACAATAACTCGGATAGTATCTTTTTCGATTTCGTTCGTGCACTACCTTACGGCGATAAATTAGGACACATTCTGTTGTACGGCGCGTTAACAACGCTGATGGTAATAGCGCTCAAATTTAAAACTATTTCTATCCACAAAAAGAAAGTGCAACTTGGGTCGATATTAGTGCTCAGCTTCGCCTTTATTGAAGAAATAACACAGTTATTCCTGGCAAATCGAACATTCGACTTGAATGATATTGTCTCTGATGTGATTGGGGTAGTCGTTTTCACTGTCATTACGACCAGGTATGTCAACAGACCGCATCTGTGGAGTTAATCTTATTGAACTACCATGGTATTGGTAGACAAGTTCTCGCAAAGCATTATTCCAATACGATCAAATGATTCGGCAGTTCATTTTTTTCTTCGCTTGCAGGGGCATGTTGTTTTAATAAATCAGCGCAACTGCTGATACAATTTAGGAAGCCCTCTTTCGTTTGACCTGCTTTCACCTTCTCTACAAACGAATTAATTATCTCCTGCCATTCATCATTCGAGACATGCTGACTAATACCCTGGTCGGCGATGATTTCCACATAATGCTCGGCTTCTGAGACAAAGATTAAAACACCCATTGAATTTTTGGTATGGTGCAAATTGTTCTCTATAAACTGTCGATGAGCCAGGTTTGATGCCCGCCAAAAACGCACTTTTTTGGGAACCAGTTTCATCATGATAAACGGCAACCGCAACCCAACTGCCAACAGGATGAACGCCGCCCATTGCATCATCAGCAAATCGTCTCCGCTCAACCATAAGGGCGTGAACTTAATCACCACCGGTAATAGCAAGGCAATCAGTGCCGCCCATAAGGTCGGGATGTAATAATAATTATCGGCGCGTTTCGCAAGCACGGTGACCAATTCCGCATCCGTAGCTTTTTCTGCATCGGCTATCGCAGATGAAATTTGTTTTCGTTCGGCTTCATTTAAAATCATTACCATCCTCCTGAAGCGCCACCGCCACCGAAACCACCACCGCCGCCGCTGAAACCACCTCCACCGAAACTTCCACCACCGCCGAGACCTCCGCGACCACTTCCGTAGTAACGACCTCTGCCACTACTACCGCCACTCCCGCCGCCAGCAATCAGGTTATAAAAAACGAAAATTAATATAAATGCTATGAAAATTATCCGGGCTACATCAAAGCCTTTAAAAGAACCGATTCCTTTACGCTTCTTCATTTGATACTGGCCGCCAAGGGCCTGAATTATCGATCTAGCGCCTTGCTCGATTCCATTTCCGAATCGACCTTTTTTAAATTCAGACACGATGACGCTATTAATAATATTTGAACTGATAGCATCGGTTAATACGCCTTCCAGGCCATAACCTACTTCGATACGAACCTTACGTTCTTTTTTTGCCACAATAAGTAATACACCATTGTCTTTTCCTTTTTGCCCTATACCCCAGCTGCGGCCTAACTGGTAGCCATAGGTTTCGATATCGGATCCTGCCAGATCAGGCAAAGTGATAATAACGACTTGGTTCGTGGTCGCGTTTTCATGACCTTCGAGCAATTCGATCAATTGATGTTCGCGAGCCTGATCCAGCATGTTCGCGTTATCGACAACACGGCCTGAGAGTGTCGGGAAATGATTATTTGCGTGAATAAGGCCAGTTGCCAGTAGCAGATATACCGCAATTGGCAGTAACCATCGCTGGCCGAGCGCGGTCATAATGACTCTATTTTAAATTGAATCATTCGAATTTAACCGCGGGAGCCTGATCGGCTTGCTCTGTAGTTGCGGTGTAATAGGTTTCGCGAATTTTCATATCGCTGTATAGCCACTTATGCCATAGGCGACCGGGGAAGGTACGGATCTCGGTATTGTAGGCCTGGATAGCGGCAATATAGTCTCGCCTCGCGACGGCAATTCGATTTTCAGTGCCTTCCAGCTGTGACTGCAAGGCTAAAAAGTTTTGATTTGATTTTAACTCCGGGTAACGCTCGACGACGACCATTAATCGCTGCAAGGCGCCGCTTAATTGCGCCTGTGCCTGTTCGAACTTTTGTAGATTCGCTGGATTATTAAGCAAATCCCCACTGGCCTGCAAACCGCCGACTTTTGAACGCGCCTCAACCACAGCCAGTAATGTACTTTTTTCCTGTGCCGCAAAGCCTTTCACTGTTTCGACCAGATTCGGAATCAGATCTGCCCGGCGCTGGAACTGGTTTTCGACCTGTGACCAGGTTGATTTCACCTGCTCATCATAGGTAGGGATATTGTTAATTCCACAACCCGAAACTAACAATATCAAGGGCAATAGAATTAAAATTTTATACGAATTCCGGATCATTTGGTTTTCCTCAGCTACAGAGAGGATAAAAGACCTTTTCTATAAAGTCTACGTTGACGGTCTGTCCAACTCTCAGCGATAGCTGACGTATCAATAGAGACCGACCATATATAAAGCGTAGCTGTCAACCACCAAACCAACTAACTCCGCCCCTTAGTCTTCCTCGTAGCAATCGCAACCAATGGATTATCCGGCCAGGGATGTTTTGGATAACGGCCTTTCATTTCTTTTTTAACATCGTGATAAGACGAGCGCCAGAAACCGGCCAGATCCTGTGTGATTTGCAGCGGTCGGCCAGCCGGACTTAATAAATGCACGACCAGTGGAACTTTACCATCCACGACTGTCGGGCTTTGTTCGCAGCCAAACATTTCCTGTAGCTTTACCGCGAGCACTGGTGGAGTCTCTGTGTAGTCGATGGCGATGGATGAGCCTGAGGGCACCTTCAGTCGTGTTGGTGCTAGTTGGTTTAATTGCTGATGTTTTCCCCAGGGCAGTAAGGCATCGAGAATGTCTTTCAAGTTAAGCTTCTTGAAATCCTGTAATAAATTGACCTTGTCCAGATAAGGCGCTAACCAGTCTTCAAGGTCGGCGAGCAAGGCTTCCTGACTGACATCGGGCCAGCCTTCTTTTTCAATCGACCGCAGCAGGGATACTCTGGCGCACCATTGATGCTGATCGGCTGTCCAGGGTAATAACTTAAGCCCTTCTTTCCTGACGTACTGAATCAATGCTCGGCTTTTGGCGGCGGCTGGCACGGTGCTTAACGATGTTCTTTGCAAGATCAAAGCGCCGATTTTTTGCTGCTCTTCGGCGACAAATCGATTGGTCTTCCTGTCCCATTCCGCGATAGTCTCTACCCGAACAAGATCACTCAGGACCAGCGAGAAAAGCGTCTCATCGAGTGCGGCTGCGGTGCGAATAACATCTCCTTTGCCGCCTGCAATACTGCTGACTTCAGCCACTGCTAGCCACCGGTTGCTACCCAGATGATGCTGACCCACAAGGTCGGCGCTGCGGCCGTTGGCGAGCTGGTAACCGCCTGAGAGTCGACGGTGGGCGATTCGATCCGGGTAGGCGCAGGCGAGTAAATAACCGGTTATCTGCTCATCACTGAGCGATTGGGTTAGTTTGCGTTTCACCTTGCCCTTAAGCACCTGATCTTCGAATTGCCGAGCCAGCTGTCGGGTTCGTCGTAACCAGCCCTGATGCTGTGGCGGACAATGGGTTTCACCCATCAAAATATCCAGACGATAGCTAATATCAGGACTGTCTCGGCTAAAAGGGTCTCTATCCGACAGCAGGCTGGCTAATAATGAGGCCGGTTTGGTGAAACCGATTTCCACAGCGCAAATGAGTAAATGCGCGAGCCTTGGATGCACCGGCAGCGAGGTCATTGCCTGACCATGAGCGGTAAGAACCTGGGCAATTGCTTTAGTTTCTATTGCACCCAAAGACCCAAGTAAATCCAGGGCTTGCTGCCAGGGACCTTTTGGCGGAGGATCCAGCCAACGTAGCTCAGCTGGATCATCCACCCCCCATTGCAGTAATTGCAAAGCCAGGGGCGCGAGGTCGGCTTTGAGTATTTCTGCTGTACTATGCGGTACCAGTTGTTGCTGTTGATCCGCAGACCAGAGCCGATAACACTTACCCGGTCTTAACCTGCCAGCACGTCCCATACGTTGAACGCTGGAGGCGCTGGAAATTTTCACCGTGTGCAAACCGGTCATGCCGGTTGCCGGGTCGAATTTAGCTTCGCGTGCCAGACCCGAATCGACCACCACATCGACGCCTTCGATGGTGAGACTGGTTTCAGCGATGTTGGTTGCCAGCACCACTTTTTGATCGTTTGATTGTTTGCCTGACAGCGGTGCGATGGCCGCCTGTTGATCTTCAATCGATAAATTGCCAAATAAAGGTCGCAGGTGAATGCCTTTAATTTTTTTATCGAGTAACCAGCCCGCCAGTTCATCGGCAGTGCGACGAATTTCTCCCTGTCCCGGCAGGAAGGCGAGCACGCTACTATTCGGGTTGTCTTCAAGCGCCTGTTTGATTGTTACGACCATGCGATCAACAGTCCTTTCCTTCGGCTGGCTTGCGCGGCCGTAAATAATATCCACCGGATAAGCCTTACCTTCACTTTTTACGACGGGTGCGTCACCTAACAGTTGCGCAATGGCTTCGCTATCGAGTGTGGCCGACATGACGAGAATTTTTAAAGAGTTGGTCTCGTCTAACATGTCGCCTCGGAATAACGCGCGACCTTTCAGGCACAGGCTAAGCGCCAGATCGGAATCGAGATTACGTTCGTGAAATTCATCGAATATCACCAGACCCACATCGTCCAGCGAGGGATCCTGTTGTAGCATTCGAGTCAAAATACCTTCAGTGATGATTTCGATTCTGCTGTGCCTGCCAATTTTCGATTCCAGCCGCATCCGATAGCCAACTGTCTGTCCTGGGATTTCGTTTATCAGGCTAGCCATTCGATATGCGGCAGATTTTGTCGCGATGCGTCTCGGCTCCAACATCAGTATTTTCTTACCCGAAAGCCAGGGTTCATCCATCAGCGCGAGCGGAACCAGCGTAGTTTTGCCCGCTCCCGGCGGTGCTTCGAGCACGACTTCATGATGCTCGCATAAGTGTTGTTTCAGCCTGTCTAAACTATCTTCTACGGGTAGACCGGATTGGCCCGGGAATTGCGCCTTCATAAATTTTTAAATTCGTCGTATTCGAACGGCAGTTCGCGTAGTTCCTGTTTAAGTGATTCGGGGATATTGACTTGCTGATCACCAATCAGCGATAAAAATTCTGAAAAGTCCTCTTTAGCTTTAACGTCTTTTCCCTGCTTATAGAAGGCAAGGCCACGCCGTAGATAAGCAAATGGATAGTCAGGTTGTTGAGACATACCTTTAGTAAAGGCCTGAATAGACTCTTCGAAACGGTTTAATTCGTAGAGTGACCAGCCTAGATTGTATTCGGTCATCATGCCAGGGTACCCTTTTAATTCATCGATTTTCTGCGCTGACCTTAAGGCAGTCAGGCTTTCTCGAAAAAGATTTAACCGCCTTAAATAACTCGCGTGGTTGATGAACTCGTGATATCGCGTGGCTGGCTTTAACTCGAACGCCGATTCCTGGTCGGCAAGCGCCTGCTCGTTATTTTCCAGATTGTAGTGGGCCCAGGCTCGGCCCTGAAGATATTTAGCTCTTTGCTCAGTCGAAAGCCGATCTAATTCGAGACACTTATTGAGGAGGTTAGCACCGGTTTGGTACATATTGTTTTTCACAGCACCGTAACCATAATCGCAGTAAACTAATTCGAAAACCTGGCCACAACCGGCGAGTAGTGAAGCGGTAAAAAATACCAAAAACTTTTTCAGGAATGACGACATGCCAGTAATTTTATCAGATTAATAGAAGCTAAAACGCGTCCAACACGCTAGAAAGCTGAAAGGTCCTCCCTGACTTCTCAGGGAGCCTATTCTTTATGAGAGATTAAAGAGCTTCAAACCCTTAATTTATACCGCTTTTTGGTTATTACTGACAGGGACAGTCTTGTCCAATACAGTAGTCAGCAAGCGTTTATTTGACGACCTGTCGCAACTACTGGACATCTTAATTATCTGTTTTTAAGGTAGTTGACCAGGCATTAAGTTTCTACGAATTAGCAAAAATCTCTCGTAAAGGAACTGCTTCTTTCACCCGGTAGAAATCGATTTTGTTTTCAATATGTCGAACATGTTCAACCATTAATGCCTCGGCACGATCTTCATCGCGAGCTTGCATCGCGTTGACTAACTCGTAATGTTCGTTTTGCAGATGACACCGGGGGACACCGGGGGTTTCAAACTGGGCAATGATTAGCGAAACACGGGAAACAAGATTGCGCACGAAACCTGCCAGCGGTGGGTTTGCCGCAATTTCCGCGATCTTGAAATGAAATTCTCCGGACAAGCGTAGCGCTTTACCATGGTCTCCAGCAGATTCTGTAACCAATTCACTGTCAATCAGTTCTCTGAGCGACTCCGCATCATCTACTGTAATCTTTTGGCAGGCTAATTTGACTATCGCCGCTTCGGTGACTCTGCGCGCCTCAAACACCGCGTGAGCCTCCGGTGGAGTCGCGAAGGCAATTGTCGTTCCTTTATTTTTCTTCGTTTCGACAACCCCATCATGCGTAAGTCTCGTCAACGCCTTGCGAATGACCGTACGACTCACTGTAAAAATTTTAGCCAGCTCGGCTTCATTTAATTTTGTCCCGGGTGGTAAACGCTGCTCAAGAATGGCGTCAAACACCCGCTGATAAACATGCTCATCTAAACCGATAACTTGTGCTTTTTTCAATGATATTCCTGGTTTATATCGAGGCTTCATGGCTTATGCAAACCTCTTCAAATCCTGGCCCGCCTTATTTTTAAAACAAAACCATGCCTTTAAACTACATGATATTTATATTAAATACAATTTCATATATTTAAAAAATCTCTTTTATAGCATATATAAATACAATTGCTTAAAATATTGTATTTATATATAGTGAGTGGGTCACACATCATTTCTGTAGGGGGAATAAAATGACTGAGATTACCAATCAAGATCCAAGGTTATACAATAGCGATCTGGCACCAACGCCGCAGGATAAAAAGACATGGGGCTGGTTCGAGATATTCAATGTCTGGGCTAACGACGTGCAGAGTTTGTTTGGCTATACGCTGGCCGCATCGTTATTCCTGACTTATGGCTTAAATGGCTGGGCAGTATTTGGCGCTATAATTCTCGCCGGATTCTTTGTCATGTGGCTGGTCAATTTGTCGGGAACTCCCAGTGTTAAATACGGTATTCCCTATCCGGTATTTGCCCGCGCCAGCATGGGCGTCATAGGTGCAAATTTTCCGGCGATGGTACGCGGAATAGTCGCAATCTTCTGGTATGGCGCTCAAACCTTCTTCGCCTCGACCGCGGTCGCGCTTCTGCTTAATTCAATATTCGGAGTGTCAGGCGACAGCGCAGCATTTTTGGGTATGACTTTTATCGGCTGGATATCGCTTGTCCTGGTTGGCTTGTTTCAAATATATTTATTCTGGAATGGTATCGAGCTGATTCGTCGATTTTTGAACTTCGCCGGACCTGCGGTATATGTGGTCATGATAGTTTTGATGATTGTAATCTGGGTAAAAGCAGGTAGTGGATTATTGTCAGAGGCGGGCAATATCTTCAGCGGTACGGGCGATTACGAAGGGGGTAGTTTTGCGGCCTTTGTCGCTATTTTCGGCACTATGGTGGCTTACTTTGCAGCCGTTGTTATCAATTTTGGTGACTTCGCACGATTTGTCAGCGATGAAGGTGAAATGCGTAAAGGGAATCTATGGGGACTGGTAGGCAATATCATCGCTTTTTCATTTATTGCCCTGATCATAACCGCCGGTACTGTTGTTATCTTTGGTGAAACTATGACGAATCCAAC
The DNA here is from genome assembly GCA_964196115.1 of uncultured Gammaproteobacteria bacterium. Taxonomy (GTDB): domain Bacteria; phylum Pseudomonadota; class Gammaproteobacteria. The sequence goes on along the minus strand of CAXMRQ010000038.1, from coordinate 12,481 downwards.
CGACATGGTTGCAAAAGTAGATAGCCTGCCGTTAACGATTGTTGCCGCCTTTGCATTTTTTACCGCAACGGTTGGTATCAATATGGTGGCTAATTTCGTCCCGCCTGCTTACGATCTGGCAAATCTTATGCCGGGGAAAATCAATTTTCGTACTGGTGGACTGATAACAGCAGTTGCAGGATTTATTCTTGCGGTATTGTGGGTTTCAGTGATTCAAAATATCGGTATTTTTCCATTCGTCAATACCCTGGGCGCCATTCTCGCACCTGTTTATGGCATTATGATTGTTGACTACTACATCATTAAAAAACAGGATCTGGATATACAGCAGTTATTCTCTACCGACCCTGGAGGTAAGTACTACTACGATGGTGGCTGGAATAAAAGGGCGTTGATAGCCTTAGCCATAGCCGCAATATTTGCTGTCGGCACTGTCTGGCACCCTGCTCTTTCCGGTTTAGGCGGTTTTGGCTGGATTATTGGCGCTGTGCTAGGAGCGATTCTTCATTATGTAATGTCTAAAAAATCGTAAGGCAAAAAATTTATAAGCCGCCACCTTATGTTACAGAGGCGGCGGCTTTTTTATGTCACAGGCAGACGCTGGTGGTATTTATCCTGTAACCAGACTTTCTGCTGCAAACATGTTTTCAGGCATTGCACCGCATCCCAGATATCTTCATAGCGGATATAAAGCGGAGAAAAACCAAACCGCATTAAATCTGGAGTGCGAAAATCACCCACCACACCCCGCTCGATCAGGGCCTGCATCAATGCATAGCCGTGTTTGAATCGAAACGAAACCTGGCTGCCGCGCTGCTCGTTGAGTTTGGGCCCGACCAATTTCAGCTCTGAGCCGGAACACTCCTGAGCGAGCAGGCGAACAAACAATTCGCACAGGTCTATTGATTTTTCTCTCACCTCCTGCATCGAAACATCTGTGTAGGTATCGAGCCCGCAGGCAACACCTTTAAGCGCCAACACCGGCTGGGTACCGCAGAGAAAACGCCCTATATCGGCCGCAGGTCTAAACCCGTCTTCAAAAGCGAAAGGTTCGGCATGCCCCCACCAGCCACTCAGGGGTTGCCTGGCCTGTTCGATATGTCGGCTGGTGACATATATATACGCCGGAGCACCCGGGCCGGCATTTAAATACTTGTAGGTACAACCCACCGCGAAATCGACTTCACATTGATCGAGCTCTATCGGTAATACCCCGGCGCTATGACACAGATCCCAAATTACCAGCGCGCCAATTCGATGCGCGGCTTCGGTAATTTCCAGCATTGGTAAAATTTCACCCGTTTTGTAATCGACATGGGAGACCACAACGACAGCGACTCGCTCATCAAGGGCGGAAAGAATATTTTGTTGATCCACGGATTCGCATCGCATCGCACGAGCGATACCGCTCATAGCGCCCTCAATAATATACAAATCTGTCGGGAAGTTATTGCGCTGTGTCAGTATTACATGACGCTCAGGGCGCAAATCGCAGGCGGCGCGTATCGCCTTATAGAGATTTGCCGATGTGGTATCACAGACTACGATCTGGCCTTCGTCAGCACCGACCAGACGCCCTAGCTGGTTACCCAGCGTTTGCGAAAGTTGTGCCCAATCGGCCTTATTCCAGCTTTGAATTAGATCGTCGGCCCACTCTTTATCCAGTGTCTGCTGCATGACCTGTCGCATACTGGATGGCATTGCACCAAGCGAATTACCATCAAGGTAAATTAACCCGTCGGGCAATTCAAAACGCCCCCGGCAGTACGCAAGAGGATCGCCGCAATCAAGCTGCTGGCAACCGGCCTGGTCTAGTGGCATATTGGCTGTATCTGGCATGAATAATAAAAACTTACCGTCACAAATGGCAAAAACCTATCGTAACATGAGCCCCGAACAGTTGGAGCGCGAATACTCGCCCAGTTCCGCCATCGGCGGCGATTATTCACCCTATATCGAGCAATATATAACTCAAAGTCAGAATGCCCGGGATACATTACCAGTACAACTGGATTTACCTTACGGCAATAGTCCCGCACAAGTGCTTGACCTGTTTCATCCGGGTGGGCCTCCCCGTCCACTGCATATATTCATCCACGGCGGTTACTGGCAGGAGTTATCTCACAAGGAGTCTTCGCCAATGGCGCCTGTACTGCTCGAAAGGGGAATCGCTTTTGCTGCACTTAACTACACGCTCGCGCCGGAAGCCGACATCGACGAAATGATTCTTGAGTGCCAACAGGCGATCCGGTGGTTGATCAAGAATGCAGATCAACTCAATATCGATGCCAGCGACCTAACAATTTCAGGCCACAGCGCAGGCGCCCAACTCGTAGCTATGTCATTGATTCGTTGGCAACAGCAGGGTGACGACATCACCCAGCGCATTCGTGAGGTTCTGCTGATTAGTGGAATTTACGATTTAACACCGTTGCCATTAACCAGTGTCAATGGTCCGCTTGGCTTAGACCATGAGACAGCGATGCAACTCAGTCCAGCGCATTATGACGTCAAATTTGATACGCCAGTGACAATTCTGGTTGCCGAGCAGGATACCGACGAATTCAAACGTCAGGCCAGAGAATATTACCAACAGCTCAAAGAACAGGGTACACCGGTTGAATTCATCGAGTGCAGTGGAAAAAATCATTTCGATATTATTCTAGCTCCGATATATGATTGTTAATTACACTGCCACAGTATAATAACCAGTTCGCAACCTATTCATTCCTGAGACCGCTATGCAACGAACAGTTTATCTAAACGGTGATTATCTGCCGGAAAAGGAAGCTAAAATTTCTATTTTTGATCGAGCGGTTTTGTTTGGCGATGCAATTTACGAAGTCGCCGGTGTGATGGAAGGCAAACTTCTCGATTTCGACCTCCATATCCAGCGATACCATCGCTCACTTACCGAACTCAATATCCCCGCTCCACTTGATCGAGACCAGATTCTGGATGCGTTCCGCAGGCTCGTAGCGCTTAACCAGGTAGTGAATGGTATTGTTTATATACAAATCACTCGCGGAGAGGCGGAGCGGGATTTTATCTGGCAAGGTGAATTACAACCTACTGTATTCATGTTTACTCAACACATGTCTGAATACGAAAACGGGTTGGTCGAAACAGGGGTCAGCCTGAAGAGTGTTGACGATATTCGATGGGCCAGGCGTGATATCAAAACGGTTAATCTCCTTGGCCAGGTACTGGCGAAAAAAATTGCAAGCGATGCGGGCGCCGATGAAGCCTTAATGATCGATCAGGACGGTTACATTACCGAATGCGGCTGTACCAGCTTTTTTATCGTCAAAGATGACCTGCTGTTAACCAGGCCGCTGAGTAATGACATCTTACCCGGCGTTACACGTAAGGCGCTGATAGAACTGTGCAGCACCCACGGAATTCGTCTGGTGGAGAGTAAATTCAGTTTAGAGGAGGCCTTGTCCGCCGAAGAAGCATTTATTAGCGGCGCTTCGAGTTTATTTCCGGTGGTTGCAATCGACGGCCAGAAAATCGGTGGTGGTATAGTTGGACCTCTGTTTCAAAAATTACGCACGATATATATGGAACAGGCGCGGGCAAGTTCCGTGTGACTTAAGCGTAATAATCAGTCCGATTCGCAGGCATATAAAATAGCATCGTCTTCATCGATATACCCCCGTAACAGGTCCCGCTCTAGCAGTGACCGATCCCGGTTTTTCGGATCGCCATAGCCACCGCCACCAGGCAATTTTAATACCAGATGTTTGCCTTCGGGTATCCACTGCTTGCCCTTGCTTTGCATGGCGCTGCCATCGTTGAGGCTGACGTTTCCCGGCGCACCATGCTGTCCGCCATCGCGGCCACTGGCCGGGTTTTCGCAACGGTCAAACATGGCGTTAATGTAAATGCTGTGGCCCGGGTTAGCCGATATTTCGATGATTTGACCGAGACCGCCGCGCTGTGCACCCGCGCCACCGGAGCCTTCGCGTAATTCCTTGCGCCACACAGTGATTGGGCCTACATGCTCGATGACTTCGGATGACATGGTATGCACGCCGGACGGGAATGCGGTTGCCGATAAACCATCGAGACTGGGACGAGCGCCAGTACCACCCGAGTTAAACATTAGGATCTGAGTCTGGCGTAGTTGTTCACCTTCTGCCGCCTCGGCACCTTCGATCGGACGTGCGCCGAGCTGTACGTTCCACAATGCGCTCGAACCCTCGGCGGGTACCGTATTGGGCAGCATTTTATGCAGTGCTCCGAGCACCACGTCGGGCAGAAACTGTCCCAGTACATGGCGAATTGCAACCGGAGCAGGATGTATCGCATTGAGTATGCAATTCACCGGTGCCGTCACTTTAAACGGTTCCAGCGAGGCATGATTGTTCGGAATCGTCGGTGCCAATGTACATTTCAGCGCGTAACAGGCGTAGGCGGTGGTGTATACCAATGGCACATTAATGCCTTTGCCACTGAGCCCGGAAGTGCCGTCAAAATCGGCCAGTACCTGTTGCTCGGATACATCGAGCCTAACCTTCATGGTCACGGCCGCGTCATATCCATCAACCGTGATTTCGTTATGATAAGAACCGGCTGGCAGTTTTTTCAAATGCTCAAGCGTAGCGCGCAGACTATTGCTAAATATAAAATCACGTAATTCGTTTAAATCGTCGAGATTGAACTCGTCCATCATATCCATCAAACGCCGATGCCCGGTGTCGTTACACGACGACAGTGAATACAGATCGCCGATCACCTGGTCGGCTTCGCGCACGTTGTGTCGCAAAATATGAATCAGACGTTTATCGACTTCGCCGCGCTCGGCAAATTTCATGATCGGGATATAAATACCTTCTTCGTAGATCTCGTTGGCATCAGGGCCGAAGCCGCGACCGCCGACATCGACAACATGCGCGGTGCAGGCAAAATATCCTACCAGTTTACCATTTCGAAACGACGGATTGACGAAAGTGAAGTCGTGCAAATGACCAGTACCCTTCCACGGGTCATTGGTAATATACGAGTCGCCTTCGAAGATATTGTCGCTGCCGATATCTACGATGAAATGCCCGACTGCCTCGGCCATCGCGTTGACATGACCCGGCGTACCGGTGACCGCCTGCGCAATCATCAAGCCATTTTCGTCGAACACTCCAGCAGACAAATCGCCAGCCTCGCGCACCGATGTGGAAAAGGCGGTACGCAACAGGGTAAGCGCCTGCTCTTCTACCACCGATATCAGCCGGTTCCACATGACCTGCATGTGGACGCTGGATATACCTTTAGATTGCATTGCTACCTCCGGTTTTACGTTGCACCAGCAAACAGCGATCTCCTTGCATGGTCGCTTTGTAGCCAGACGTGACGATGGTGGTGGTTTCACTTTCTACGATGATGGCCGGGCCATTCATCTCGTCGCCAACCTCCATTGTCTCGCGTTCGTAGACGCCAGCCTCGACAAAGATCTGCTGCCTGGCGTCGAATATGTTGCGTTTTGTATCGCTATTTATCGTCGTGGTTTTCGACACCTGTTTCACCGGCTTGACCGCAGCGAGCGGCGAACTCGCCTGCACCGACCAGTTCATGATTTCAATATCAAGTCCTTCGAGTGATCGGCCAAACAGGCGCCGGTATTCATCTTCGAACAGGCGTCTGATCTCCTGATCGTCACCCTCGACAAATGCCCGATTCGGCAAATTGACGACAATTTCCCAGCCCTGCCCTTCGTAGCGCATATAGGCTTTAACTTCGCGGTTGAGAATGCCATCAGGCGTTCCCGCTCGTGCGAACTTCTCTGCCTCATCGCCCAGTTCCCGAATTAATGCATTGGTCCACTCCGGATTAAATGCACTGAGTTTTAAGAAAGCGCCACGAACCGCTTCAAATCCGAACGGCGCCCGCAAAAAACCGATGGCCGAGCCGACGCCTGCACCGGGTGGGATTAAAAGCGTATCAATACCGAGCTTTTCACAGAGTCGGCTGGCGTGTAATGGCGCTGCGCCACCAAATGCAATCATGGTGAAATCGGCCAGCTCCTTACCGCTTTCGACTGCGTGAACGCGTGCTGCGTTGGCCATGTTTTCATCCACCACTTCGCAGATTCCAATGGCTGCGGTCTCCGCATTCATATCGAGTTTATTGCCAATTTGACTTTCCAGCGCTGCCTCCGAATTCTCAATCGAAAGCTTTATATCGCCACCGGCAAAATTATCCCTGTCGAGCCGACCGAGTAGCAAATCAGCATCGGTTACCGCCGGATGCTCACCACCCTGGTCGTAGCAGGCGGGCCCGGGTTCTGAACCGGCACTCTCGGGACCGACACGAATTTGGTGCAACTCATCGACCCAGCCTATCGATCCACCACCGGCTCCGATCTCAACCATTTCGATGACCGGAATCGAGATCGGCATGCCCGAGCCTTTTTTAAAACGATAAGTCCGAGCCACTTCAAAGGTACGCGCAGTTTTAGGCGTTCGATTTTCTATCAGGCAAATTTTCGCCGTGGTACCACCCATATCGTAGGAAAGCACTCGATCGAGTCCATAGCGTGCGGCAAAATCGGCCGCATAAATCGCACCCCCGGCGGGACCCGATTCGAGTAGGCGCACCGGATACTCAATGGCGCTGTCGATCGATATCAAGCCACCTCCCGAGTGAATCATGAACACCGGACAATCTGTGCCAACCGACTTTAAACGCTCGACCAGGCGGCCCAGATAAGAAGCCATCAGTGGTTTGACAAAGGCGTTGGCGCAAACCGTATTAAAGCGTTCGAATTCGCGCATTTGGGGTGATACTTCACTGGAAATCGAAATACTCACGCCCGGCACCAGTTTAGTTATAATTTCGCGTGCGCATTTTTCGTGCTGGCCATTCGCATAGGAGTGGATAAAGCCGATTGCTATGCTTTCGTAACCTGTTTCACGGATTTTGGCAGCAATGCCCTGCAGTGCGACCTCGTCGAGTGCAATTAGCTCCCTTCCGGTGGCTGCGACTCGCCCAGCTACCGGATATCGATGTTCGCGCGATATTAACGGTGGCGGCAAACTCAAGTTTAAGTCGTATTGTTCGAAGCGCCCTTCGGTACGCATCTCAATGACGTCGCGAAATCCCTCGGTTGTGATAAACGCGGTTTTTGCGCCACGTCGCTCTATCAATGCATTGGTCGCCAACGTGGTGCCGTGAATCAACTGATCAACACATCCGATGCCAATCCCGGCTTTTTCAGTAATTTTAAGCAGACCATCGATGATCGCCTGCTCCGGTTCGCTGTAGTTGGTTAATACCTTGGTCGAATATTGTTGCGGCCCGGCTTCGAGCACTACATCGGTAAATGTTCCGCCGATATCGGCTCCCACTCGAACCTGGTGACCCTGATAGCTCATAATATTATCTCAGACCGAACCTGCGCTCGCCGCAAAGACTTCCAGACGATCCAGCAGTTCCTGTGGAACTTCAACACCATTTTGTTTGGCCTCCTGCCTGAACTCATGACGCCGCGCACCGGGCAGGCGAACCCCGGGTTCGTTTGCCAATGCCGTTAACATAGTCTCGACACGCACACTGTATCCCGACTCGCCCGATTGCGAAAAAGTTCCTGGCGAAATAGCTATAAAAAATTGCCCTACCCTGGGTTCGCCGCCGGTATTATTTTTAAACACCGGTGCCTGAAACGAACAGTTCGGCCCACTTACTACACCGGCTAGTACATCAACCAGAAGCCCGAGTAACATGCCCTTGTATCCACCCGCTGGGGCCAGCGTGCCACCGTCTATAACAGCGGCCGCATCGGTGGTCGGCTGCCCTTTCTTGTCATAGCCCCAACCGAGCGGGATCGATTTACCTTCGGCGGCATGCTGTTTGATGGTCACCAGCGCTACCTGGCTGGTTGCCATATCCGCAACAATTGGCGGTGCATCTGGGCGTGGAACCGCGAACGCCATCGGATTAGTGCCGAAAAATGCACTGGCTCCGGCAGCCGGGGCGACCGCCGAGGGCGAATTGGCATAACCCATGCCGATTAATCCATTTTCAGCCATTCGCTGTACAAACCATCCAACCACGCCCGCCGAGTAAGAATCGACGATTGACAGCGCAGCGATACCCTGCTGTTTGGCAAGCGTATAAAAATCTGCCTCGCATTCTGCATAAGCCGCATGAGCAAAGCCTGTATCCGCATCACTACGAATCGCCGATGGTGCGATTTTTTCGTGCTTAGGCATCGCATCGCCTTTGAGCTTTCCAACTTGCAGATGACCGCAGTAAATCGGCAGATAATTCAACCCGACTGTTTGAATACCATCGCATTCAGCATCTACCATCGATTGCACCGCAATTTCGAGCTGCTGCCCGACTGCGCCACAGGCACTGAGCGCGCGGCGCGCAATATCTTCGATCTGTTGCAGGCTTAGAATCTGGCTAGTCATTACCACTTAACCCCATAAAATTTAATCAACTGCTGCATGCCCTAAAATGATCCAAGTCCTTTTGCCATCAGCGATGCACATAACAAAATCGCCAGTATACCGACTAATTCGGTATGGATAATTCGGCGCAAGCTATGTACCTGCCCGGCACTTATTTCGGGTGCTATTTCCTGTTTCAGCTCAGCATTCCAGCGTAGATAGGTGATTGTTGGATACAGGGATGCCAAAGCTACCGCGATAAACAGGCCGATTTTGAGCAGGAAGAAAGTATTATTAAAATAGTAGTCGACACCTTTTTCGAAATAAAACACGCGTAGCAAACCTAAAACAATCAGTAATAATGCCGCGAGGCCAGCCCCGCGGTCAGCGCGTTGAATACGTCTTGCAATATCGACGCTGATCGAGTCGGAAATTAAAGTAAGTTGCAGTATGATCGCGGCGGTGAGCGCAAAAAACGCGAACAAATGGCCGAACGAAACCAGTGCCGGAATTATCATCCTAGGAAACGCAGTTGGGCGCGAAAAAGACGCGTGGGGTATTGGCGTGCATAGTAAAATCAAATAACTCGTAGTTACCTACATGGACGTAGGGTATGCAGATTATGCAGGAGCAATTATCTGCCACCTTATTGGTGATGAGAAGTTATTTGGTTTTGCTAGGTGCGTCAAGAGTTCGCGCGGACTTTCGTGATCCAACTGCGTTTTCTAGGATCACCTAGGGTGAAATCCTTTGAATCAACCAGTCATTCCCAACGGATCGATATACCAGTCGGTCGTGAAGCCGATTGACCAGACCCTGCCAGAATTCGAAATAGACCGGTTTCAGGCGATAGCCGATCCAGGCTTCGGGACGCGGCACGTCACCTTGAGGGTAGGATTCGTGTAAGCGTTGAACTTCTGCTTCGAGAGCAGCACGATTTTCCACTGGTGATGACTGACAGGAAGAGGCCGCACTGAAACGACTGCCATCCGGCCGCGACTGAAAATAGGTTTCCGCCTCTTCGTTCGGTAACCGTTCAACACTACCCTGTACTCGAATTTGCCTGCTCAAATCGCGCCAGTGAAATAATAATGCGGCCTGATCATTAACTGCCAGTTCCTGGCCCTTTTGGCTGCGCGAGTCGGTAAACCAGGAAAAACCGGCGTCATCGTATTTTTTTAGCAATACGATTCGTGCCGATGGAACTCCATCGCTGGTCGCGGTCGCCAGTGTCATCGCGGTGGCATCGATAGCACCGAAATCAATAGCTTCCTGCAACCACCTACCAAACTGAACGACTGGATCGGGATGCATATCTGCCTTACCGATACTGTGACTGTCGTAATCGCGACGGTGGTTGCTGAGATCCTTATTATTGGTCATGAATGCCGAAACCCGCTAGAAAACTTCGTTAAACATCGATTGCATCGCCTTCCAGGAAGCCTGGTCGGCAGCGGCATTATAACCAACATCAATACCGTATTTGCTACCATTTTCATCGGCTTCCTGGCTGGTAAAGCCATGCTTCGCATCGGCGTAGAGAATGACTTCGTAGTTCGCCTGCGCCGCATCCATTTCGGCGCGGAATCCAGTCACGTCATCCATAGTTACCATCGAATCGGCCTCACCATGGCAGACCAGGATACGGGGTGAAATACTGCCGGGGTGCGCCTGATGGAATGATCCCAGCGCACCATGAAAACTACCGACTGCTTTTAAAGGCAAACCAATACGTGCCATATGCAATACCATTGCGCCACCGAAACAATAGCCGATAGCGGCGGTCTTTTGCTCATCTACCGAGGGCTGCTCGAGTAATAAATCGTAACCAGCGCGCAATGCCTCGGTGCCAGCTTCCATATCGCCCAGTACGCCGTTCATTAAACCGCCCGCTTCGTCGGGATTTTCCGCTACCTTGCCGTTGCCATACATATCGATGGCGAGCGCCACATATCCGAGCTCGGCTAATTGATTCGCACGATCGATGATGTAATCGTTCACACCCCACCACTCGTGAACAATAATGACGCCCGCCCTGCTGCCACCTAGAGAATCATCGTTGACAAGATAAGCCTGATGGATATTGTCGCCGACGCGGTAATCGATTCTACTGGTATTAATATTCATAACTGCCCCCTTTTAGTCAACTGGACGTTACAACATAAATCAGTCGCACAGGAAAATCTACCTCGATATTACGCTTCGATGTAATCTGTTGAAATACAACTTGAGAATTACTGCGATTCAAAATAAATTGGCTACATGAATCGACTCGATCACCTGGTAATAGCCGCAGAATCCCTCGAACAGGGGGTCGACTATGTTCGTTCGACACTGGGTGTAGAAATCCCGCAAGGCGGTTTTCATAAAACCATGGGCACCCATAACCAACTGATGCAACTTGGCAATAACGCCTATCTGGAAGTGATTGCGATTAATCCTGATGGCGATATTCCGGGCCACCCTCGCTGGTTTAGCCTGGATGATGCACTGATGCGTGAGTCTTTGCGTCGGCAGCCACGACTCATCACCTGGGTAGTGAATACCAGTAACATCGATAAATTGAGTCAGGACTCTGCATTCTCGATTGGCACCCCGACCGAATTGAGTCGCAATAATTTACGCTGGAAAATCGCCCTGGCCGAAGATGGTCGATTACTGGCAAACGGTTCCCTACCTTACGTTATCCAGTGGCTGTCAACACCGCATCCCTCCACGGCGATGGCCGACCTGGACTGTCAATTGCTGTCGCTCGAAATTCATCACAATAGAACTGAATGGCTATGTTCGATGCTGAAATCTATCGATGCCGATCATCTGGTTAGCATTCATCCTCTGCCAGATAGCGAATCGGCCTACCTGTCAGCCACCATTAAGACAGCATCGGGAATAAAAGTTTTGACTAGCAAGATAGACTGAAATCCTGAGTGTTGATGCTCTCGCAAAGCCGTAGAGCACGCAAGGGGAAAGCGGGGGATAGTTTTATTTGAATAATACTAATTGATATTTGCGTGCCTGCGTCTCTGCGAGAGTCAATTTGTTATGTCAAACACCTATCGGTCTTTGCGGTCTCAAACGCGCATAGGCGGCATCGGGCAATCGAGACATATCGAAATGGTACGCACTAATTCGATACCTTTAATAGTAGCCTTTCCATCGGCCAGAATAATCGCAACACAGGCTTTCAGGATGCGAGGTTTTACCAGCGGCTTGAGCTTCATCAGATTATCGAGCGACTGATTTAGAGCATTGAGAGAAAAGTCCCGTCTGGTTATTATTTTAAGCGCGGTCGCACCAGCTTCCTTGATACCTAGCTGAAAAGCCTGTGCCGCCTTACTGTCATCTTTGTGCTCCACATAGGCAATCAGCGACAACAGAGTTTCGGCATCGGATTTAACCGCACCCAGGCTGGCATATTTCGCTTTTGCTGGTTTACGTAGGCCGAAGTGTTCACTCAGTTGTTGTAGTACGAGTCGCTGAATGATCCATTCATTCAAATCAATTCTATTATCGGCGATGATGATTTTATTAATCGCGCGTTCGAATTGAATGAACTGGTTGGTGGATAATTCGCGCAACGCATTAATACAGAGTTCCAACAATGGTAGTTTAAACTTTTCATCCAGCTTTTCGATTTCAACTAAATATTCCGCAGTTAATGCAGGCATACTTTGATCGGCATGCTGCTCCAATAATGACCAGACTTGTTTTTGGTTAGTCTGCGGTTTAAGCAAAATCGCATAGATTACAGCTCGCGCTGAAAATGCACTTTGTGCCGCATTTCTGAGCGATTCGGGCATTGCAATAATAAGCTCGCGCACCTTTTCAATATTTTCTTCGTTCAGCGTACCAATTTGCTCAATCGCCGCTCCCGCTGCGCTCAGAATGGCTGCTTTAACTGCCATTTCCGCCGCCGCCTTTGAGGATACGACGCTCGACGCCTCTGGTGATACCGGTTGTTTTCTGGCTTCGGGACTGACGAATTTTCCATCCCAACCTGGATCGATCACTTTTATGCGCTTTTCCAGCGGAGGATGTGTCGCAAATAACGACTGCCAAAAACTACCCAGACCATTCGCAAAGTAGGCGTG
>CAXMRQ010000037.1:0-7052 GCA_964196115.1 uncultured Gammaproteobacteria bacterium | reverse complement strand
TTTGATAAAATCCGCACGGATGGTTTTTCCTGTGTGCATCTGGATCTGAGACTTGTAGCGAATGATATGACTGCTTCTATCCTGTACCAGTTGGATTCTTTTACGCAGTAGATCGCGTAACCCGCGTTCGGCTTTGGGATAGATATAGCCCGTCGGTAAAATGCCTAGCCGCATAATATGTGCCAGATGAAACGCATCGTAGCGATCATTGGTGCGTTTCAATCCACTGTACTGAACGATTTTGGCTGTATTAACTAGCTCTACTTTAAAGCCTGCGGCCATTAGCGCATCAACTAGCCAATACCAGTTAAAGGTGGATTCGACGGCTATCGCTTTGAGACGTTTTTTATACTTTGTTAAAGCATTAATGGTCAGTTCGGAATGGTTCCCCAACTTCTGTTCAAATATCCGTTTGTCTTTGTCATCGATCACGCAGATAACATGATTATTTGAATGTAAATCGATTCCGCAATAAAGTGGCATGGCAGTCTCCAATGTCTAGTGTAGGAACTTTCATTGTAGTCCTCACCACCACCACGGTGGTGGGGCGAGACTGCCTTATGTTTATCAAATCTTGACATAATATAATAAACCAATAAATTTAAACCCTATGCCAAAACCTCTGTAAATAGCATTTATATTATTCCAGTTCGGCGCCGGGGCGACTCATCCCTTTTTCGGCCAACCGACATGCACAAATCAATTCGAATTTTAGAACAGACTCAACTTTAGATACGTTTTTCACTCATTACATTCCATAACACGGCTATCAAGACTAAACCACCTCCGATCCAGGTTTCAAACAAGGGAATCTGCGCAAAAACCACCCATGCCCATATAGGCCCAAGCGGCGCCTCTGCGGTGCTGATAAGTGCCGATTTTGACGCTGGAATTAACCGGGTTCCTTCAATCATTAGAATGGTTGCTGTCGCAAATACCGCGCCAAAACAAACCAGTAATATCAAATCCATGATACTGACATTGAACGGAGAGCTGAAAATAAAGCTGAGTACCACATGTATCAGAGCGGATATGATTGTTGATAATACCATCGGTCGTCCCGGATACATTCTGAATATTACGACCAGGGTTGCCATACCAATAGCCATGCAAATAGCCAGAATATCGCCTATCAAACTACTCGAACCTCGTGAGCCTCCGACCATAATTGCGACACCAACAAGTGCAATAGCCGCGGCTATTATGGTTTTAATCGTGGTTTTTTCTCGCATAAAAACCCAGGCGAGCACTGCAACAATGAAAGGTACGATCGCGTAGATAATTGATACGTTTGCAATACTCGTGTATTTAAATGCGCTAATAAAACAGACGGTGGCAGCTGCACCCACCAGGGCAGAAATCCATCCCGGCCATCCGAGGCTTTTAACGTCCTGGATGATCCCCTGTTTACTCTTGCTCCACACATATAACCCAAGCACTGATATTGAAAACAGGCCTCTCCAGAACAAGATTACCCATACATCAGCTTCGACACCTTTGGCAAACAACCCAACCGTACTCCAGACAACAGCAGAAATGCTCACCAGGGCAATACCTGTCGAATAGGGAGACGGTTTTACCATTTTCAGCATTTTAATTGTTGGCACGACACATTATTCTTTACCCAACCACTGGGTTCGGGGTCTAGTTTTTAGCCCCAGTTTTGATAGCCTTCTGCGATGTTCAGATTACTTTGGATTGCATTTTACACGTATCGGTCGAATTTACGGGCCGAGCCGATGAATAGCCTGAGGCTAAAAGCTAGACCCTGACCCTTCTGACCATGACCTCTCGATCAACTCATCGGGTATAGCACCAGTGGGGCCGGATATTGATTTTATGCAGCCGCATGGGCGGGGAGATAATTCTTAACACGATATTGCGGGCTCGGACTGGAAACATCCAGTAGAGATCAACAGTAATCAGTTTTCAACAGCCACCGCAATCACGAAGAGAACCGCATAGTCTTGCTTGTAGCAACCCTCGACTGCGGGCATCGTGGCCCCGGGGGCTACTCGAAAGGCTGATATTTGTGCCCTGGACGGCGAACACGAATTATCACCTGTCGTCGGTGTATAGCGTGCAGAACGGCATGCCAGGTGCGTTACATCATGCAAATTCGCGCCGTTGTCGAGCGCCCAAAGCCTGTCACCGTTCTGGTCTGTGGGTTGAACGGTCAACACGGAGGCCACTTCGCGGTTTCCCGTGACTATGTATTTGCCAGGCGGCAGCGGAAAGTTCGGCGTCTCCATAATCAAGCCGTTTTCTTCCAGCCACCAGTCGGTGCTGTCGAATTTCCACTGTGCCGGGGCGACCCCGCCTGCAGCAACTAATTTCTCATAGCTACCGAGCCGCACTCCCCGTGGGCCCGGATCGACGGGCCACAAACCCCAGGATTGTGCACCGCTCCCGGAGGTCGCGGCCGGATCGCCCAGCGCCGCGATGAACTGTGTTGGAATGCGTTTAAACTTTGTCTCACCCTCACCGGTCGCTAGAGCGGTCTGCACCACGGCGGCGATCAACATAATCAATCCAATCGCTAGCAGTGAGCGGCTTTTCAGGCTCTGTGAAGTGGTTTTTTCTTCGTGCGTTCTGAATTCTGAAATCATGTTCATGCGTCATCAAAGAAATGGGGATGAAGTATAAGACACCTGCCATCTGATAGAAACATGTTCACGAATCGACAAAATTCTCAGGATCATGCACGCCACAATTTAATATCAATTCAGGATCACGCAGCGCGAAGATTTCCTGGGGCGTATCGATACCCGCCAATTGGTGCTCTCCCAGCGATACGACATGACCGGGATCGCAGGTCGCGAATTCTGCGGAAAGTAGTACCGGCTCACCGAGTACTTTACACAGTGATTCGATGCGCGCGGCCAGGTTCGCGGCCTCACCGATAACGGTAAATTCGAGCCGGTTACCGGTGCCGATATTGCCGTAGGTTACGTCTCCAACATGCAGCGCGATGCCGTAGTCAAGCGCCTGTGCAGAGCCTTTAATGCGCCTGGCGTTGGTGGATTTCATGCGCGACGAAGCCTCGTGGGCGGCGGCGATTGCGCGCTCGCAGGCTGCCTGTAGACCAGCATCTTCGGACTCATCTTCATAAGGAAAAATTGCTAACGCCGCGTCACCGATAAAACGCAGGATCTGCCCACCATGATCGAGCACTGCCCCGGCCACGCCATCAAAGAATTCGTTGAGGCAGGCCAGAAACTCATCTCGCGACATCGACCGCGCCAGAGGTGTAGATCCTCGCAAGTCGCAAAACCAGATAACCGCGCGAATATTTTGTCCGTCGCCACGCCGAATCAGGCCGTTGAGCACACGTTCGCCCGCATGTGAGCCCAGGTAGGTATCGAGCAGGCTGGTGGCTTTATGTTGAAGTACGTGAACTTCGTAGATTCTACCCAGTACGGCGAGTATTTCGTAAATATGGCCGAGGTCGGAGGTAGTGAACCCTCCCGGGCGGTTTGAGCTGATGCAGACTGCGTTGATCTGACCGTCGGAAAAGTGCATAGGCATAGCCACGTAATCGGTAGCGCCTTCGGCATGCAAGTCGCTGAGTATGTCGAAATCGAGTAGCGGTTCTTTAATATCCAGACGTCGCCGGATGCCGCCGGCGCCTTCAAAAATTGGCACCAGCGGGCTGTTCAGATATTGAGGCGATTGCAAATCCTCAAAATTGGCCTCCCGTTCAACAAGTTCGCCGGTGACGCTATGCCAGGACTGTGAAAATGCCGCAACCTGGGGGTGGAGTATCTGGATGACTATATTCAGCGTCCACAACGGAATCCCGGCGATGCGCATTTTCCGGGCAAAGGCTGCGGTTAATTCACGCGAGGAAGCAAAAACGGGTGCTTCCTGTAAAACCCAGTTCAGGAGAGGATTTTCATAGTCGGATACCGATTCGCCTACAGGCTGCGCTTGGTCGCTGGGGTATCGAATATCCACCTGGTCTGGATAAAAAGCAACGTAATCCTTGATTGTCGCGGATTCATTAATCGGGTCTTCGTAGCTCCAGAGGATATTTTCGGCAGCAATCTCACCGACCTGTAGCGAATAGTGTGCTGCGTTACCTTTGAACGGGCAATAAGAGATAAAACTGCTGCGCTCGAACAGGTCCATACGCACGTCCTCACGTGGGAAATAGCAAACCGGGGCAATATGAGTTTCTTTCAGCAGCATCACCTTGCTGCTATCGGCGAGCGTGATCCCCTGGTAAATCGCAGACAGGTGTTTTTCTTCAGGTTCGAAGCTGAAGCGGTATATCTGTGTCGCCTGCGACAGAGTCTCATTCGGTGTCAGCGACTGCGGGGAGGTTATGTCCATAGAATTCTGCATATATTGTTAATCACAATCGGCTCAACGAGTGAACGTTAAACAACATCGCACCGAATAATAACAGGGCACCGGCCCAGTGCATTACGCCCAGCCATGCCGGGATCTGTAGCAACAGGGTGGCTATTCCCAGTAGCATCTGGATAACCACCATCATTCCAACCAGTTTAAAGCTTGTTTTGATTACTGGCTCGTGCAGTAACCTGTCTCTCGCGAGGTACCAGGCAATTAGCACCAACGCGGTCGCGACGGCGAGTATGCGGTGATGGAACTGCACCGTCAGCCTGTTTTCAAATAAATTCATGTACCAGGGAGACATAGCGTCCAGTCCGTCGGGTATCAGCTGTCCATCCATCAAAGGGAAGCTATTATACATAGAACCCGCCCCGAGCCCGGAGACAAATCCGCCCGAAACAATAGTTATCAGCACCAGTGTGGTCAACACCAGGGAACCGATGCGCCAGAGAGTCAGTTCGGAAAAATGCATCGGCATGTATGACTGCCGGTCGCGCAGGCCGAATATCGCCCAAAGCATATACCCATAAATCGAAACAATGATGAGCAAATATGCGCTTAGCCAATAATGATACAACTGAACCTTCTCGACCGGGCCGCCCCTGAGCATATACCAGCCAAGCAATCCCTGTAACACTCCAAGCGTAAACATTAGGTTCAATTTCCGCGTCAACCCGGGATCTAATCTGTCACGCCAGCAGAAATATATAAAAGGAATTATAAAAACAAAGCCGAGCAAAGGTCCGAGCATGCGTTGTGCATAGGAGAGCAGGAAAAGGAATTTATATTCGGCCAGCCCCATTTCGGGACTGAGTTTGAGGTACCTGGGAGATTGCCGGTAGTGGCTGAATTCATGCCGCCAGTCAGCGTCGCTAAGTGGCGGTAGCAGGCTGACAGACGCATTCTGGGGCAGAATCGGCTGTTGAGATGCTGGAATTCGTTTCAGGCTGTCGAGCACCGCCATTGCAAAAATCAATATCAGGCAGATTATCAGCCAACGCGATATTGCCAGATCGTGATCGCTTGCCATAGACATAAATTAAACCGATTTCGAAATAAAAAAAGCCGGGATTGAGCCTCTAACTAGCAAAGTCGCGCCAGTTATTGCTAAGCGCTAGCGTCTCTTTATTCCTCGACTTAAACCCGGTGTCTAAACCGCTATTATACTGAAAATTTTCCGATCCACTCGCAAAGCCAGCTTTTGGGTTAAATTTTCAATCACGTCGACTGCATCGGATAAAGGGCCGAGGGTCAGGGCCGACGGCATCACAACCAACACAAAATACACGATATAAAAACGATCAGTCTTTATCTCGGCGGTCTTTCGGATTCCTGGAATCGATGTTATATCTACGGGCCGGACCTTTGTAGTTGGGAACTGTATTGTCACGGCGATCATCAGACTTAACCCTACGATCAAGATTCAATTTCCGATTCGGATTTTTTGCAGTGATGGTATCCTGCAACCTTCGGCCAGTGCCTTTCTTTTCGCTATCTTCTGCACCAGTATCATCCGTTATATTCGAATCTCCAGCAGGCTTTTTGGGATCTATTTTGGGCTTTTCCATTGTTACACTCCGTTTTCCTGTGGTTCTCTGTTAAAACTACTTTGCTTCCACAATGATACTCGGAATTATAGTCTGTGTTGTGTCCGAGGCTAGTCTATAAACAATTTCTACTGCCGAAATAGTTTACATAATCGGGATATTGAGGTCTCGACGATACCTATTCTTCAATATCAACATCATCATATTCCCTGAAATATTAGTGTTATGATAAAACCACCATCACTCCAGCCCATTCCCGATGAACGCTAAAGTTTCAATATACTCACTGCTACTCATTGCAGCTTTATTGACTAGCTGCACTAATTACGAAGAAGCATCAAAATCCCCAGTCTACACACGCCCGGATCAACCCAAAAAAGATATGCTCGACATTCATTTCCACGCTGCCTGCATCAGCGAGAAATTCGGATGTTATATTTCCAAAGCGAGCAGGGGGAAATATTTCGGCATTAAATTCAAAGCCTATTTGAATGCTTTTGGCGTTACCGAAGAAATCGTTTCAAAACAGAGTGACGCCGAAATTTTTAAAATAGCACATTTTCTGGTTAAAGATTCCAGGTATATTTCTGCGGCAGTCGTGCTGGCGATGGACGGCGTTTACGATCATCGGGGAGAATTAGACACAAATCGTACGCAGGTTTATTTCCCCAACGAGTACGTTGCGCAACAGGTTAACCTTTATGAAAACCTGCTATTTGGTGCGAGTATAAACCCTGATCGAAAAAACGCCGTTAAGGACTTATTTGATGCCAAAAAATTAGGGGCGGTATTACTTAAATGGTTACCCTGCACCATGTTATTTGATCCCGCAGACCAGAAATATACTGAATTTTATCAAACCCTGGTGCAGTTGAAATTACCCTTGCTCACCCATGTTGGCACAGAAAGTTCTATCGACAATTCTGCGCACGAACTTTGTGACCCATTAAGACTGGAGTTGCCATTAAAGCTGGGCGTGACTGTCATTGCGGCACACATGGGCTCTCGTGGTGAGTATCAGGGACAACCTGCCTACCAGCGGCTTCAAAGTCTGTTAAAACAATATCCTAATTTGTATGTCGACAATTCTGCAATACTCCATCGTAATCGACCTGCCGATTTTTTAACAAAAGTCAATTTTGGCGA
>CAXMRQ010000036.1:0-60970 GCA_964196115.1 uncultured Gammaproteobacteria bacterium | reverse complement strand
GATGGGGGTGATCTGACAATGAATGTCCGAGACCCTGCGAGCCGTTCACGGGTGGTGACCTGCATAAAAACCAGCAATGGCAATGGCACTAAAATTCGCAGATGGTGCGAAGATATTGCAGGCCTGACCCTTGGTATCGGTTTAGGCATGGCACCCGAAGATTCACCCGAATGGCATAACGCATTTCGCATTGGCCACATGGGGCATTTGAATGTCCCTATGGTGATGGGTACATTAGGAACTATTGACAGCGCATTGAAAGCTTTGGTTATTTCACATGGGAACGGTGCGCTAGAGGCCGCGAGCCAGGTGATCTCAGAGGTTTGAAGGAAAGCTATTTCAAAGCATCCGTTGCCTGTGGTAAAGCGTGAACGTCTGGGGAATGACACATGGCAGTAATTTTCTAACTATGTTAGATCAACATTCCAGGGCAACAGTTGATCGATGCGATCGGGTTTCTTTGCAAGTTCATCCAGCAAGTACTTGATGTAGTCAAATGGCGTCAGTCCATTCGCTTTGGCCGTATACGCCGCGAATTCAGGTAATCGTGCTCAGTTGATTATGTCGCTGGCGCGAATATTGTGATTTGCCGCGAGTTGACCCTGTCACGCAAAGCCGGGCCGGGATTATGCTGATCGAATTACTCGCTGGAAACGCTCATCTAATATTTTTTGCTGCACCGCGGGCGCGCCCGGCATACACAGCCAGTCCAGTTCCATATTTTCTAACAGTTCTTTGCTATTACCGACTTGCTGGCCCAGTCCTGATTTATTCATCTGATCCAGCTGATATTGCATACGCGAGGCCCTGTCTTCGGCCGGGCTTTCCACTCCCATCGCGATTTCCAGTTGAATACAAAGCATGCGCCGCTCTGCTCCTATCGCAGCTCGATCTATGACGGACTGAGCCGCATTTCTACGCGCCTCGATACGGCGCGATAAATCCGCGTTGTGTAACTCAATCGAATTCCATTGCTGCGATATTTCCTCTAGTTGCTGCTCCGAGGGCGATGCCCCCAGCGCCTCCTGTTGCGCGCAAAGTTTAGCCTTCAGTCGTAGCGCATCGATTTGTTGGTGGTGCCTGTTTTTAATAATCCGCAAACGACTATTGTCATACTGATCACAGGCATTGTGATAGTCACGTTGAATGCCTTCCACCAGCTTTTCTGGAAGTTGTCGGGGTAATTCGGGCAAAGCGGCGTAGTTAGCCTGCAGTACAGCAAACTGCTGATCCGCCCCAGTCAGATCACTTGCCGTCTTTGCCAGTTTTTGAATATGTTTAATAATTTCCCTGTAGTCATTCAACTGTTGATCCGTTTCATGTCTTTGCCCCTGGCGTAGTTCCTGTACCTTGCTGTAAACAATATCGCCCTGTTTTTTGAATGCGATCCAGGCTTTTTGATCCTGATTGCGCCTGGTGACACCGATCTGATTCCACCTGGTTTGCAGGGTTTTTAAGCTGGCAAGGTTTTCAACTTTGGCTGTGGCTTCGGCGAGCGCTTCAGTTTGCGCGATCAGTTGTTGTTTCAACTCAATATTTGCATCATAAGCCACCTTCAGCTTCGCCGTCACGGCGTCCCTGAATGTCGATAATTGCTTCCATTGTTTTTGCCCTGCATTGCGTTCTACGTCTTTAATACTGGTGAAGCTATCGCTTATGCTGCGCACACGCGACTGTGCTGCCTTATAGTCGGGGCTGTTGTCCCAATCAGTTGCTTCCAGGAGTTCCCGCATCTGTTCAACATACTGTTGACGTTGCTCGAAATTGGCTTTACGAGTCTTGTGGCGCTGAGCAAAAAATTCGGCACAGGGCAGGTAAACTTTATCGGCGGCGATTTTAAAACGGGGCCAGTACTGATCGGAGATATCCGAGTGGCCAAGCGCCTTCCATTGTTGCTGAACCGCCTTCATCTCGTTGGAGAGTTTGTCGGGGTGGTGTTTCGATTTGGCCAGCAGCTCCATCGCTTCACACAGTTCGATGTATTTGGGTTCGGTCGCAAAATTTTTCCAGTCACCCATATCCCCCAGTTTTTTGCTGGCTTCGTCGAAACGCTCCTGTAGGACTAAAAGATCTTTTCCATCAAATTGGCTGAGCGCCTTTTGTGTTTTTTGCGTTAACTGTTTCGCTCTAGTCAGATTTCCTGCTTGTGAAAAACGCAAGATAGAACTGATTTTTTTATGCGCCTGAGCCAGTTTCTGTTGATAGGCGTCTACAGAAGCTTTCTGCGCTTTACGCCAGTCCAGCAATTGTTGTTGTAATTCAGTTGCGACCTGGAGTTCGGCAAAGTCGGCAGGCCATTTAAGATTTTTTAGAGCGCTGTCCAGTTGCTGACAATTACTCGATAGCTTGCTACTGGCCCAGGCCTGGCTGGAATTCTCTGCAGCATCCTGAACCAGTGTGGCAGCCTTAGTCACGAACCGAGTAGCGGATTGCAATGCGCTATGCATTTTGTCGTAATGGTTGAGCATGAGCTCGTCTGGCGGAGTGATCTCGGCTAAAGCCTGCCAGGCTGAGTTAAGCCGCTGTTGCTGTAACCCCGTTTCCGACAGTGCTTCGATTGAGGTGACGAGACCCTTTTCGACGGTGATCTGTAGCAGGGCTTCAAGCTCGCCAACCAGCTGTTGTTGAGACTGTCGGGATTGCTCAACAACTCGCTGCTGTTCATAGTGCTTATCGACAAGCTCGCGAGCTATCTGATAACGTTGTCTGGAGCCACCGTCGATATCGAACTCCAGGCTGTCCCACTGCTGCCGATGAGCCAGACAACGCTCCTTAAACTCTGGTAGCCAGTCATGGCTGGAGAGATATTCAACTTCTTCAATCAGCTTTTCGACGCGGACCAAATTTTCGGCCTGCTGTCGCTCATGACTTCTGAAAGTATCTATTTTGGTCTTAATGACACGCTCGGCATTCTTGTCTTTGCCACGCATGATCTTGCGCGCAGACTCGAGATTTTCGATTTCTGAAAGCTTTTCAGCAATCAATTGTCGGGAGTCGGTATAAGTGGTTGCGCCAAGAACTTCCAGCAGTTGCCCGCTGGACAAAGCCTGCATGGCTTCGGTTCGAACTGCCGATGAATCAGCATGGGCGGCAATGCGCAGTCGCAATTCGGGATAGCGCTTTAGCAATTCGCGGTATTGCTCTTCATCAAGCGCGTGCTTCGCACCGATTAATTCATTTACCCTATTCTCGGCTTCGGTGCGAACGGCGCCATCGGAAATCTTTATCGACAGTTCATGCAGTGCTGCGGCAGAACTTAATTGCTGGATCGCCGCGATACGAATGGAGGCATCTTCGTCATCCGTGGCCAGTTGCATTAGTGACTCCTGATGTCCTGCGCTGGCGCTATTCATTTCAGAGATGGCTTTGTGGCGTTTCTCAACAGAGAGACTTTTCCAGGCGGGTTTAAAAAGATCGTCTAACATATTGGTCCACTATAATTTTTCCTCGCTACAATTACCTAAGTCCGACAGACTCCTAGGCGCCGCATCTGTAATTATCACATTGATAGATCATTAGCTGTATAAGATTTCTAATAACACCAGGTAGGAGTTCGATCAGCTGAATAGAATATATGAAATATCGTCATGTACAGTAACTATAGGCGTAAAAATCGATTGCGCTGAAAACACCCTAGGAGCGTTTCATTAAAGGTTAATTGACCACATAACCCCCATCCACGGTATAAACACCACCAGTGCAATAAGCCGCGGCATCTGACGCCAGAAATACCGCCATCCCGGCAATATCATCTGCTATACCCGCCCGACCGAGTGGGATTTTTTCTAAAAATCGATTAAGAATTTTTTTGTCGTTCCACAGCGCTTCGCTGAATCTGGTCTTGATCAGGCCGGGGCAAATCGCATTGATGCGAATACTATCGACACCCCAGTCCTGTGCCATTGCCTGGGTCAAATTAATAATCGCTGCCTTGCTGACACTATAAATGCCAATGCCTGCTTCCGGGGTAAGACCGCCAATCGAGCTAATATTAATGATCGAACCGCCGCCACGTTCCTTTAGAATCGGATAGGCTTTTTTGCACAGCTCAAACGGTCCCCTGAGGTTGACATCGATGATCTTGTCGAAGGCGCGTTCGTCGGTATTTTGAATCGGTCCAAAAACCGGATTTACAGCGGCGTTGTTGATAATGATGTCGAGCCCGCCGTAGGTTTCGACTGTTTTATCGACCAACTTGTGAATGTTTTCGATACTGCCAACGTTGGCTGCAATACCGGTGGCTTCGAGTCCATCAGTTTTAAAAGACTCGGCAACCGCATCAACTGCTTCCTGTTTGCGGCTGCTAACAACGACTTTTGCACCAAATTCGGCGAGTCCGCGGGCCATCGCTTCGCCAATGCCTTTACTCGCACCGGTGACCAGGGCGACTTTACCGTCTAACTGGAATAGTGGTTGAATACGATTTTGCGCTATCATGGGATTTTACTCTTTTTCGAATCTTATTAATTTGCCGCAGTAGTGTCCGGTATTTTGGTTGGTGAGTAGGTTTCGAGAGTTGATTGTTAATCGGCGGGGTGGGGTGATTAACTGCCACAACGCACAACTGATTAACCAAACCAACGCCTTTCATTTTATGACTAAAGTCGCTCCTCTTCATCCGGATGACCATAAGCACAGAGAAATCCACCGACATATTCGATAGCTGGGTCGTGTGGGTCGCCGGGGCCAACCGTTGCTTCGACTTCCTCGCGGTACGCCTCCGCGTTATCTTTCGGTCGATAGCCCAAATGCGCCACCTTGTGATTGGAAAAAAACACTTCCTGGTTGTCGGAAATACCATAGACGATGGTATGTCCGATGCGCTCGGATAGCAAACAGCGTTCGACCAGATGGATCATGTCGTCAAAGCTTAACCAGGTGGCTAGATGCCGACGATCAACCGGTTTTGGGAAGCATGAATTAATGCGCAAACACGCCGACTCGATACCAAACTTGTTAAAATACAGTTTCGCCAGATCTTCAACAAAACACTTGGAGACTCCATACAAGGTGTCGGGATTATGATCTGTGTCAGTATCGGCACCATCCTCGCGACGCTCAAAGCCAACGGCGTGAATCGAACTAGCGTAGATAATACGCTTAATTCCATGCCGTCGTGCCGCCTCATAAATGTTGTAGCCGCCTTTGATCGAGCTGTCGAGAATTTCTTCCCAGGGTCTCTCCACTGGGGCCGCGCCAAAATGAACTATCGCGTCACAGCCTTCTACCACTTTCATAACCGCATCGAAGTCGCCAAGTTCGCAGGGCATGACTTCTTCGTGGTTTTCCGCCGTTCCCATCTCCCCACGGTCGGTGAGGCGCAGGGTTGTAGCCAGTGGCGCAAGGCCTCGACGGAGTTCGCGGCCAAGGTTTCCGGCTGCGCCGGTGATTAAGAGCCGATTGAAACGTGGCATGATATTTTTCGGTAAGTGAAAGTTGTGGGTATTGTAGCTTATTTATACAGCAGAATTTAATCACTATAAATTACTGCTACGGCATCGAAGGATCTATTTTTAAAGGGTCGATGCGCGAATACGTTAAATGAGATTTTATAGAGGGTTCCAGGTTAATTGAGCGCTGCCAATAATGTTTTTATATCCTTCCAGCCGATGCGGCTATCTGGCGCGTTGTCATCCGTAAAGTTATCGATACCACTCTGGTCTTTTATACCACCAATATGTCGGTAAAACTGAATGGCAGGCGTGTTTTCATCAAAAACCCGCAAGCAAATAGACTGTAGCCCGTCACTGACTAGCTGTTGTACAGTCGCTTTTATTATTTTTTTGCCGTAGCCGCAGCCTTTGTTGCTGGCTTCAATATGCAGCGCTTCGATCACTGCATCATATCCGGGTTCGCCGGTTCGCGTTATCCAGATAAAGCCGATAATGATATCGCCTGAATTTATCGTCAGCACCATTTCGTTAGCGTCTATTTCGAGGATTTTTCGATGCCAGAATTCATTTCTTTCCTGTTCAATTTCCCCGGCCAGATAGGACTTTGGCAGGATATTTTTATAGACATCGCGCCAGCTGGACGTATGAATAGCGGCGATGGTTTTAGCGTCACTGATGCTGACTGGCTGAACTGTGATTGCTGTATTTAACATACTCTCTGGCACATTTTTAAAGCAGAAAGAAGAAAGATCAGATGCGGCCGGTCCCGGGGTTTCAACTTCGATAATTTGGCCGAATTGATCCTCGAAAGCGGAGCGGAAATGGTTTTTCGCTTTCACATAAACAATAGCAAAATTATCCAGCTCCATGCCATGCAATTTGAAATAGGCCCTGTCGTTCACTGGTATGTTTTTGCTGGTAACGATAATGGAAAGATTGTCGTTATTCAAAACTGCTGTTGGCCCGAGATCAACTTTCAGGTTTTTTTCCATCGGACCGAGATTGCTAAACCTGCCATCGGTCAGTTTTTCTACGCGCGCCGACATTTCAACCGGTGGGCCGAATTTAGGTGTCAGTCGGCCACCAATTTTACAATCTATTTTGCCGTCAATACCTGCATGAATCGCATCCTGAACTATGTTCGGATCCCAGAAGAAGGCAAATAAAGATGGCGCTTTGATATCCGATTTAAGTACGGCTGCCAACAACCCTGGTGTATCACCCCCGCCGCCGGAAAATATATTGTCTGACGGCTCTATCATTGCGATCGGTGGGCCGAGGGTTTTCTGCTTAAGCGAATTGCCAATGTCGATTAATATTTGCGCTACCGGTGGTAATTTCACGTCAAATTGCGGCGCCTTTGCGCGAAAGATATTTGCAAGCTTAATGGCTTTTGCCGTGGCATCAGCATCGGCACAAATGGTAATCGATGCGCCAGTATCTACGGTGTCAGCATAAACAAAACCACCAAATACACTGACATCGTAAAAGCCGTTTTCGAACTCGGCCTTTTCTGCTTGCGCCATCATATCGGCCATCGGGCCCTGGTCGGTGCGCATATTGAAGCTGGTGGGAGCGAAACCTGCCGGAATAATCGTCGTGGTTGGGCTGATTTCATTGGCCATTGTTTTACCGAGCAGGCTTAACGCTTTAGCGGCTGTTTCCAGCATATCGACATGAGGATAGGTTTTATAGCCGCAGATAATATCGGCTAGCTGGCCTATTTCGGGGTTGATATTGGCGTGCAGATCAAACGAGATGGCAATAGGTACGGCTGCCCCTGCCAGTTCACGTACGAATTTTAATAAGGTGGTTTCAGGTTGGGCTTCTTCCTCAGTAACCGCACTGCCATGCAGGGACAGATAAATCCCATCCCATTTGCGACCCTTTAGTCCCTTTTCTATACGGGCCAGTATTTCGCTAAACAGCCCTTCTTCCATCGGCCCAGCGGGGTAGGCTGCCGCACAAAAAATATAATGTGCTTCGATATCAGGATGATCGGAGATGAAATCTTCAACCGCGGCCACTTCTACATTCGTGTTTTGATAAAATTCCTTTGCCGCCAAGCCCGCTACCCATTCGCGGTCCTTAAAAGCATCCCTTGTGGCATTGCTCGGCGCAAAGGCATTGCCTTCGTACCAGAATCTAATGACGGCTAACTGTTTCATATATGGATTCTACACTAAGCTTTTCACCGGCCTGTGGAAAGTCCCATGCAGATTTATTGTTGGTGCCAGGGTCAGGTCTAGCTTTTAGCCTCCCAGGTAGATGTTTTGGCGGACATTTACTGGTTATATAAGGCCTCTACAGCATGTTTAGGATCGACATCTAGTATTCGCAGCAATGCTTTTGCCGGGCCCGTTGGATGGCGCCTACCTTGCTCCCAATTTTCCAGTGTTCGTTTACTAACACCAATCAACATCGCAAATTTGGCCTGTGATAACCCAATATTTTCACGGATTAATTTTACTTCAGGGTCAGGAAATTCAAATTGGCGTGTGGGCTGTTTTTTTCCTTTACCGATTTGATCCATTTCATCAACACTTTGTAATAACTCATCAAACATTAATTTATTCATTTCACCATCTCTCAACAATTGATTTCAATGTCGCTAGCTGCTCTTGTGTTAAGTCTGCCTGCTTAGATTATCGATAAACATACAACATTCGAATTTGGTCATCAGCTGTAACCCAGTAGTAAATTACTCTAATGCCGCCGCGCTTACCTTGCCCTTCCAGTTTCCATCTCATTTTTCGTAAGCCACCACTACCTTTGATTAAATCTCCAGTTTCTGGTCGCGTGATTATAGCCTCCTGGAGAGTGCGGTATTCATCGTCGCTCATCAATCCCTGAATCAGTCGGCCAAACACCGAAGTTTCTATAATGATCATAATCCGAATTATACGCCATTGGCGTATATGTGTAAATTTTATTTTCCCGAGCCAGGTAAGTTAGGAATCTTGTCCCCGGAGTCCGGCTTAAAGCTCTTTAAGCCTACTCATTAATTCGTGATCGAGTAGCGGCTCGACTGGAGTTTGATCGCGACCCGGTAATCGCTCCGCGACATAGCTTAATGCCTTGCGCCATATTTCGTCGTGCTGGTTCCAGAATAACTTTCGCGCCTTGGGGAATCGCCAGCCTTCACTGATCACCAGTGCATACAGACGCACCGCGTCGCCGGTCAACCATTGAGTTCGAATCATTTCTTCGAATGCCTGTGAATCGTATTTGAATAGCAACGAGGGTTTGTTGGCTTCTACCCACTGCCCGATAACCGCTAAGATTAGCGCGGCCTTATCGGGAAAATGGTTATAAACCGTAGGTTTGGATACTGCGCTTTTTTTAACCACGATATCAATCGATGTGCCTTTGAAGCCGTTTTGTAAAAATAGCGGCAGGGCGACACCGATGATGTGTTCCTTTTTGGACTTTTGCGCCATTGGCAACTTGATTTTCGGTTGATAATATGCAAACTATACTAAACCGTTTAGTTAATGTCATTTAAATTAAATTTTTAGAGCCCGGAGACCGCAATGATTCGCAGTGATAATGGCTATTTTGGAGAATTCGGTGGACGCTTTGTCCCTGAAATCCTTTTGCCCGCCTTAACCGAGTTAGAAACTTTATTTTTTCAGTTACGCGATGACCCCGAGTTCTGGCAAGAATACCTGCAACTAACCCAGGAATTCAGCGGTCGCCCAACGCCATTAACACCTTTACACCGTCTGTCGAAGCAACTCGGCGGTGCGATGATCTGGTTAAAACGCGAAGATTTGAACCACTCCGGTGCGCACAAGATGAATAATGTGCTCGGTCAGGGTTTGTTGGTGCAGCGCATGGGTAAGAAACGCGTGATTGCCGAAACCGGTGCCGGTCAGCATGGCCTGGCTACCGCTATTATGGCAGCGCGAATGGGGCTGGATGCGACTATTTACATGGGCGCTGAAGATATCGAACGCCAGTACTCGAACGTTTTCTGGATGCGCCAACTCGGCTCCAACGTAGTTGGTGTCACGACCGGCGCGCAAACCTTGAAGGAGGCGCTAGATGAGGCATTGCGCGACTGGGCAGCATCGGTGGAAACCACCCACTATGTACTCGGCACTGCCTGCGGACCGGCGCCGTTTCCGGAGCTGGTGTCTTATTTCCAGGGCGTGATCAGCGAGGAAATCAAGCAACAGGCTTTAAAACAGCTGGGCAAGCTACCCGATGAAATTGTTGCCTGTGTCGGCGGCGGCTCTAATGCATTGGGCGCGTTTGCTAATTTTCTCGACGATGAAGCAGTTACCCTGGTGGGCGTAGAGGCTGGCGGAATTAGTTTTGAAGAGGGTCAGCATTCGGTGCGATTGCTTAAAGGTACTGGTGAAACCGGTATAGCGCAGGGTTACAAAACGCTGTTTTTACAAAACGACGACGGTCAGCTCGGTGACACCCACAGTATTGCAGCTGGGCTCGATTATGTCGGTGTATCACCGATTCTGGCTCACCTGTCGCAACAGGGTCGGGTGACGCCCGAGTCGGCCACCGACGACGAAGTCACCGATGCTTTTAGCCTGCTGATGAAAACCGAGGGTATTATCCCTGCACTCGAATCATCGCATGGTCTCGCGGGTGGGTTTAAACGCGCGAAGAAAATGAAACCCGAGCAAAATATTGTCATCAATCTAAGCGGCCGTGGCGACAAGGATATATTTAATATCGCACGCGCCTTTCCGCAGCCCGAATGGACCGGATTTCTGCAACGCGAGGCCGCACGATCGCAGGAGTTGCTGGCTGAAATGGAGGCGCAATAATCATGTTTCCATCTCAAAACGATAATCTACAGGTGATGTCGCATGCCGTTGTTGGCTTTCCAAACCTCGAAGAAAATGAAAAAGCGATAGCAGGCCTGGTTGAGGCCGGAGTTAACCTGATCGAATTACAGGTGCCTTTCAGCGACCCGGTGGCCGATGGGCATACGTTGGTGAATGCCTGTTACGATGCGCTGAAACAGGGCGGCTCAGTAAGGGCGACGCTCGACCTGGCCGAAAAGGTTTGTGCCAGGCATCCGCAAACGACTTTCATATTAATGAGTTATATCAACCCGCTGTTTCGTTATGGTTTGCAGGCTTTATTCGAAAAAGCCGCGGCGGTTGGTATTAAAGGCATGATTATTCCCGACTGGCCGGTGGAAGAAATCGAACCCTGGTTGCCAACGCTCGATAAGCTGGGGCTGGCACCGATTTTGATGGTTACACCAAACACCGCTCCTGCACGAATTGAAAAAATCGCCAAAGCAGCCCGCGGCATGATTTATGTGGTTTCGCGCATGGGCGTTACCGGGCACAAGACGCACTGGGGTGAAGAATTCCAGAGCTATATTGCTAAAATACGACAGTATAGCGATTTGCCGCTGGCAGTCGGCTTTGGAGTCCGTTCGATCGATGATTTAAACGCGCTGTCGGGCAAAGCCGAAGTCGCGGCCTTTTGCTCGCAGTACATCGAATGGCAGCGAGATCAGGGCAGCGAGATCGCAGCAGAGAAGATGAGTGAGCTGGTTCGGCAGATCCCGCTTTAGGCCAAACATATAATGCCCTGTAGGCAACGAAGTTCGATGATTATTCCTACCTGGTAATAATTCAGGTCCAAGTCTAACCACGAGGACGCACTGTTACGCTATGGCCGTTCTGCCAATGTTTGTGCTCATCGGTATAATAAAGGTAAACACGGCTAGCAGGTCCTGTATAAGTGCCTGGAATCGCCGCAGTAAGGCTGATTGGGATAATGCGTTTTTCGTCAGCTTTTAGTGCGCGCCAGTATAATATTACCTCACGGCCTACTACTTCATAAGCGCTGATACGATTAGAACTCACCAGTTCTTTTAACTGATCATGACGCACTTCGAGACCGGCGGGGATGCCAATAATAGCTATCGGCGTGGGCGCATTTTTATCGCCAACGGTAATCACCGCTTCCATTTCCAGGGCTTCACCTTCCTGAATGTCGGCACTAGAAATGCGAGTTTGCAGCTTGAGCTCAGTTGCTTCGCTACTGACGGGCAAACTGGTGTTGTAGGTCACTTCGAAGGCGAAAGGCATTTTACTGCCGTCAGCCATTTTCAGTGCAAGGCTATGCTCACCGGGAACAAGAGCAGCGGCAAAATCCGGTAACTCGATTGCGCCTTTTGAATCCTCGTTAAAAGCGACTGGTTTACCGAAAGCGCTGCCGTCAACGAATAGTTGAACTGAGCCAGGTTGCTTTGGCGTAGCGCGAGCAGCGTCATAAGCGTTAATCGCCTTAAGCGCGAGGATAGTCGACTGCGTAGAACCAAAGCGTCCCGATTTGCTACGCTCAAATAACCATTGCATGGAAACTTCGACCTGTGCGGCCCATTGTGCGTCATCTTTCAGCCAGGCCAGTAATGCGAGGCTGGTTGTTTCTATCGCAAGCGCATCGCCGCCGGATCGTGTAATGGAGGTGATTGCGCCACTGATTGCGCCCTCTTTGTTGACAGCCTGCGCGAGTTTTTTAGAAAACCCCGTCGCCCCCTGGTTATCGCCAGCCAGATAAAGGATATTGGCAGCAAGCGCGACAACGTAGTTATCTTTACTTTTTAGCGCCTGCTTTTTAATCGCGGCAATTTCCTTTGTTAAGGTTTCAGGTTTTTCTCCACTTTCTAATAATGCCCAGACTATATAAGCATTGGTGGTTGGCACCGGCGCGCTACCGAAACTATCCAGCGCGCGCTCGTTACGTTTAAAGCCGCCTTCGCCATCGCGACGTTGCAGTAACCATTCGCGGGTTCGTTTAATCATGCTTTCGTCGACAGGCATGATTTTGGCCATGTCACGAAACTCCATTAAGCCGTAGGCCGTTAGTGCTTCATGCGCGGGGTTAGCGCCAAACCATTCGTAGCCTTTGTCCCCGGACTCAAAACCGATTAATTTTTTGTACCCGGCATTCAGCAGTTTTTTGGCCTGAGCTATTTTTTCGGGGTTAACACCTTGATGGCTCATAAAGTATTGCTGCGCCATCACTAACGGGTAATTGGAAGAACTGGTCTGCTCGAAGCAACCATTGGGCTGCCGTAGCAGGGCGTTAAGAGCTTCTTCCATATTCGCAAGCGGGGAAGGGTAAACTTTGACGATGCTGGTCAGGCTACCCAATTCCATCTCTTCGGGAATGGTAATTTGAGTGTTGAATGCCTGCTCTGGCCCTACCAAACCACCGTGGTTAATGCTTATCGGAAAGCCTTTTGGTTTTATCGACAGCATGCGGGTGACGCTATCGGTATAAGGGCCTGCTGCCGCGGTCAGTTTTAGGGAAAAACTGCCGGGCTTGTTCGCCACCAGGCGTACCACCCGTCGCACCCGTTCACCGGCAGCGAGTGTTATTGGTTTTGCCTGTGTAATGCTAACGCCTTCGCCTTTAACCAATAAATTAGCCGAACTAATATCCTCGTTAGAGGCGTTAACCAAGGCAACCGGTAATTCGATAATGTCTCCCACGGTCACTTCTAACGGCATTTTCGGTTCAATATAAAAAGGTTCGACCGAATTGATAACCATGTCATTGCTGCCAAGGGCACCGTTATTCCCAAAAGCATCACCCATCACTCGGAAGGTGGTTACGCTGTCAGACAGCGAAAATTTGACCGTCGCCTTACCATCACGGGCTCCAGTACGAATACCCTTGTGCCAATACAATGTTTCGGTGAAGTCGACTCGATCGTTAGCCTTGCGGTTGGGACGAACTTGATAAGCGTATTCTCGTATGGTCATTACCGGGCGTCGCATCACCCTCATCTCCATTGCAATGTCGGCCTCGGCCAGGAGACCCTGTGGTTCCTGGGCCAGATTGAAATTGCCTGCTTCGTCGTTTGCTATTTTCTTTTTGGGCTCAGCGTTTTCGACGATTGCTTTTGCTTTTTGTCTTTTATCCTCGCCAGCAATTTCCTCTACCGGTGCAGCACCAGCGAACAGACCAATTTCCAGCCCCTGCATCATACCAACTGCCTGCGGGTAAATATCCTCGGGTTGTCGTTCGGCCAGTACGCGCTTTCCGTGCTCTGGATAAGACTGCTTAATTTCGTCGTAACGAACCAGAATAAAGCGTCGCCAGCCCTGTGTGCCGAGTAGTAAATCAAGCGCCTGTGGCGCTTGCTGATTTTGCGCATCAAGGTAAATATGCGCATCGGCCAGGTCACGTACTTCGTTTTCCAGATACACCATTACCGGTAAGCGCGGGCCCTGTTCGCGTTTCTCAATTATTTCTAACACGGCATCGTCGGTGACTGTAATTCCGACCACTGCCTCGACGGGTTTACCATTCTCATCCGTGGTAAGAATATCAAGCGAGACCTCTGCACCGGGGACAAAAGAGTCGCTATCCGCTTGTATGTCTACATTGACTGAAAATTTAGGTTCACGGTAAACCAGACGTTCGGCGAGTGGGTTTCCCGCAGCATCCCATGCGGTCACAATCAGTACGCCTTCGCTATCTTTTGCATCGAGTGTGATCGTATTGCTGTTGCCGCTAATAGCGCCTGTATCAAGAAGCGCCTCACGCTTATGCAGCGTTATAGTGGTTGCTGGATTAACGCTATTGGATGTGACTTCAACTGCGATACCCTCCTGGTAATGGAAAACAGGCTTCATGCTTTTGATCACGGTGCCGGACGATTTTATGGTTGGTAACAGAAAGTGACGATTAATACCGGAGGGAGAATCCAGCACTAATGCATAGTGCTTGCCTGCTTTCGGAGTGATCGTGAAAATCCCACGTCCTTCATGCTGAGTGGCTAGTTTTGCCACAGGCAAGGTACCGGGCTTTTCGCCTTCCATTTCGACAATTCGGCCTTCGATATCTGCAGGTTTACCGTCTGGTCGTTTGGCCTGCAGATAAACCCGGCTCGCGATACCTGCCACCAAATCACCGCCTTCGGGGTAGAAGGCAATATCCATAGTTTGCAATAAAATCGGTAATGTCTTGCTGGCGGTTTCCACCACGCCACCATCCTCGATAATAAAGGACAGACTGCCGTCTCCAACTTCAATCGTATCTGGCAATTTAAATTCAGTAGATAAAGTGCCATCGTCTGAAATGACAAAGCCCGATTTTTTAAAAACTTCCTTACCGTCAACTCTCACCAGCACGGTAACTTTTGCGTCTTGCGGAATCCCACCTTCGGCGCGCTCTACTTTAACGGTGGCCTGCACTAAATCACCGGGGCCATAGCCCTCGCGAGCAAATTCAATTTGCGTTTTTAAACGTGGAGCACGGTAAGCACGAATCTCGAAGCTACGCTCAGTTTCTGGAGTACCGAGGCTTGGGCTTGTAATTAATGCGGTGTATTGACCGCCGGGCATGCCCGGTGGGATATCCCATTTAATACCAGCGGCACTATCGTCCCCGACGCCAAATCCTTCAAAAACAAAATCTCCCTTAGGGCCGCGAATTTTAACGTTAATGTTGATTTGGCCATTTTTAACCGGGGTATTGTCTGCCGCGTTTAAAAAAACAGCGCGCAGGTAAAGAGATTCCTGTTCGCGGTATATCGGCTTGTCAGTGCTGGCATAGATAAGAAAACGCTCATCGCCACCCAAATTTTGAGAAGTGATAATTGAACCTGTAGTGCTGTCCGTTGCAGCCCAGGCTGCAAAACCAAGCGTAATCAGGAATCCCAGCAGTGTCGTAATTCGTTTAAAAGTCAGCACGGTCCTTTCCTCTTGTTCCGGTTGTGATAACTAACTCTACTGCAAAATAAATTAAAAGTGGCGATTGAAATCGATTGTTTACAAAAACTTTACCTAAGTATCTTGCGAAAGCGGAGCACCGGAATTGACATTAAATGATGCGGTTGTAGACGTTGCGAACAAGCGATTAATGACAGTATTCATAATCTGATTGGGTCCTCAGAATTTCAGAATTAAGTTAAGTGTCCCCAGGATTTCTCGTACGGTTCTAGCTTAAAGCTTAATCTTATTGATGGCTTACCTGGTTAATAATGGACAGTGTCTGTCGTGTCGTTTTGAGACCCTGGTTACAGGAATTTGAGTGCCTGTTTTCTCCAAAGGAGACGCTGAAAAATCTAAGGTGGGCGGCAATCTTCGGCCGAGGCTAATGGAATGGTCGCCCCTTCTTTAATCGGCATCCAGGTGCCATAGTGGGATTGCATATTCCACTAAACAAGAAGAGGCAACCGAAATGAATATTACGACAATAGGTGTCGATTTGGCTAAATCTGTTTTTCAGGTGCACGGCGTCGATAAGCGTGGCAAGACGGTGGTTCAAAAACGATTGAAACGATCCAGGGTATTGGCGTTTTTTGTCCAACTACCACCCTGCTTGATCGGTATGGAGGCTTGCAGCAGTGCCCATTACTGGGCCAGGAAGCTGCGTGAACAAGGCCATGAGGTAAAGCTAATGGCACCCCAGTTCGTCAAGCCTTACGTGAAAGCCAATAAAACGGATGCGGCGGATGCTGAAGCCATCTGCGAGGCTGTCACTCGGCCAACCATGCGATTTGTACCCATCAAATCCGTTGAGCAACATGCCGTGTTGTCGCTACATCGTGCCAGGTCAGGTTTTGTGAAGTCGAGAACAGCGCAGGCAAACCAGATAAGGGGCCTGC
This sequence comes from uncultured Gammaproteobacteria bacterium, assembly GCA_964196115.1. GTDB lineage: Bacteria > Pseudomonadota > Gammaproteobacteria. The sequence continues at coordinate 44,965 of CAXMRQ010000036.1, read as the reverse complement.
TGGGTGAATTTGGCATTGTTTTGCCACAAGGCATTGTGCATGTTGCACGACGCCTAGCCGATATCATTGAGGACGCAGAGAATGAGTTACCCGTCGTATTCCGAGAGTTACTGCTTCGCCTTCGATCCCATCTATTGGAGCTCAATCACCAGATCCAGGCATTAGAGGATCAAATCGATGCCTGGCATAAAAACAATGAAGACAGTCAGAGACTTGCCAATATACCGGGTGTTGGCGTGTTAACAGCAACTGCACTGGTGGCGTCGATTGGTAATGCCAGCTGCTTCAAGAACGGACGAGAACTCGCTGCCTGGTTGGGGTTAGTACCAAGGCAACACTCAAGTGGTGGGAAGCCACTGCTGCTCGGCATCAGCAAGCGAGGTGATGCGTATCTGAGAACGCTGATGGTTCATGGTGCTAGATCTGTCGTTCGAGTTGCTGCTAACAAGCAAACACCAACAGATAATTGGACGAATGAACTGAGTACTCGGCGACACATGAACGTTGTATCAGTGGCCAGGGCGAACAAGAACGCTCGTATCGCCTGGGCGTTGCTGGCACACAAACGCGATTACGATGGGGAGTACAAACTGGCAGCATAAATTAAGGTTTCAAGGTTTGCTCAGGCGAGCATGAATTGATGGCAAGACAGGTCAGACCGTAGCGGGCCAAACCTATTTCACACAGGGAGCGAAAAGCTCGACAGGCTGTAAAGGCACCCGCTAGCTAATTCCATCAGGGACAGAGGTTGTATGCCTCATTCAAAGTCCGGATCTATGGCTGCAACCTACTGACTTGCAATTAATGAAATGAGTGCTTGGCAAAACGGGGGCGACCATCTATGTGTGAAAACTCGAAAAAATAGGACTGACTAAAAAAATTCCCCACAAGTTATAAAAAATCATACCGGCTTTAGTGTTAATTACCCACTTTGAAGTCTATATTGGACAGTATTAGGATTACATTCACCACAAAATTATTTGGCAAATAGTTTTCACACAGCCTCGGCCAAGAGGAGTCATTCGGAGGTATCATTAATTAAGTAATATGTCCCCAGAACTCCAAGCTGTCTTTGTTTTCCTGCCCCTGGTCTATTGTCCCGGTTCTGCGCCGGGTTGCAGTGCTGCCCGATAAACACGAACGGTTTCATCAAACCCTTTCAGAACCTGCTCGCCGAGATTTTCCTGATCAAACGGCAAACGCCCAGGTAATGCTTCGTGAATCGCCTCGGTGATACACAAGCCCCCCGGCTGCACCAGTTGCTCGACTCTTTGTGCCAACACCACACTCGCTCCAGTCACCGTATTGTCAGCAATCACGACTTCTCCCAGGGCAACGCCTATTCGTACCCCCGGTCGAATATCGTCATCGAGTTGAGCGTTGTGAGCAGATTGATCAAATTGAAATGCAAGAGCGGTAATGACTGCATCGGAGGCCTGCTCGAATTCGGCCAACAACGCATCACCCCGCAGTTCTTACACCCGGCCCTGGTACTTTCCGATGGTCTCGCTAAAGCGCTGAAAGGCATTCTGGATGCGCTCGTGAGTCAGCTGATTATTTTGCTGTACCATTTGGGTTGAACCGGCGACTTCCGCGTGCAGGATGACAGCAAGTTTGCCCGCAAGACCTGGGCCTGAATCCCAGCCTCGCTCGAAAGCAGTTACCGGATACATAAATCGAGAACAGTGATTCGTATCACTCCTTGATTTAGATCAAGACCCACCACCGTTGTAATCCATATTATGTAAACGGTGGTATCCGAAAATCGTAAATTTAAATGGATCACTAGTTAAACTGATGGACGATCAGAAAATGCCAGCAAGACTCAAACATTTTCGGCTTGTTTTAAATTTCGCGTGTGTAGCGTTAGTCGTGCTCTACATGGTTTCCGCACAGGCAGAAATCCTGATTGCCACTGCCGGTCCGTTCACTGGAACGAATATTTTCAGGGGTGAGCAGATTCAGCATGGCGCCGAGATGGCCGTCGCCGACATAAACGCGAGAGGCGGCGTGCTCGGTGAGCAGGTTGAATTGCTGATCGCCGACGACGCCTGCGACCCTGAGCAAGCCGTGGCAGTCGCGAACAAACTGGTCAGCGATGGTATTGTCTTCGTCGCCGGACATGTCTGTTCCCATTCATCGATTCCGGCATCCAGGGTTTATCAGGGCGCTGGTGTGTTAATGATCTCCCCAGCTTCAACTAATCCGAGACTGACGGACGAAGGTGGCGATAACGTGTTCCGCGTATGTGGTCGCGACGATCACCAGGGTGTCGTGGCTGGCAATTACCTGGGCGATGTGTGGCGAGACAGTAACATCGCCATAATTCATGATGGTTCGACTTACGGCAAAGGCCTGGCCGATGAAACCCGAAAACAACTCGATAAGCGTGGTATCACGATAACCCTGGATGAGACATTCGCGCCAGGTGAAAGGGACTACTCGCAACTTGTCGACAAGATGCAGGCTGCAAGTATTGATGTAATCTACGTCGGTGGATATACAGCGGAAACAGGCCTCATGGTGCGACAGGCCCGTGACCGGGAATATACCGCACAATTTGTTACAGGTGACGCCCTCACCAATGAAGAATTCTGGTTGATCACCGGACAGGCAGGCGAAGGCACGCTGGGAACCTTTGGCCCGGACCCGCGCAACTTTCAGGCCGCAGCTTCGGTGGTTGCCCGCTTTCGGGACAAGGGTTTCGAGCCTTCCGGTTACACGCTACATACTTATGCCGCGGTCCAGGCATGGGCCCAGGCCACACAAAAAGCAGGAACTCTGGTACTGGATAAAGTTATAGAGTCTCTTCGACATGAGCAGTTTGATACGGTGCTGGGAGAGATCAGTTTTGACGACAAAGGAGACGTCACTGCACCGGGTTACATCTGGTACATGTGGAAAAATGGAAAATACGAACCGGTACCCTGATTTGCGCGTTTAAATAAGCACCTGGCGAGGTAATCGCAGCAGCGTACGGGGCAGGCAGGGATTTCCAACAACTGATAAGGACAGTAATATGATTAACCGGCTGGGCGTGCGTGCCCGCCTGCTTTTAGCATTTTTCGGAATAAGCGGATTTGCCGTGCTGGCCGCTGGTGCCGCGATGTACTCATTTCTGAAGGCCGGTGATGCGCTGGGTAGGATCACCCAAGATCGTGTCCCGGCAACCATCGCTTCCCAGCAACTTTCCCGCCAGGCCGAAAGAATTGTTGCCATCGCTCCTGCCCTGCTGGCCGTCAACACGACACAGCAGCACGAGCAAATGTCGCAACGCATAGCCGCTGAGCTCTCCGGCCTCCATACGCAGCTGGCTGCCCTGAGCGACCTGGATGTAAACCCGGACTCCCTCGTCCTGATCGAAAGCCTGGTAGACCGGCTCAGAATGAATCTCGGCACTGTTGATACCATGATCATAAACAACCTGGTACTCGTCGAACGCAGAAACGAACTACTTCGAGACTTGCGTTTCACCGACATATCATCCAGACGATTGCTTGAGCCCGGCCTTCTGGTAATGGACGCCAAGCTAGCCGAGATAAGTCGAGAACTACAAAATCCCAGTGATGCCGATGGGCAGAATTCCCGGGATATCGGTGAACTGGCCAGGTCAATCATACCATTGACTCCCCTGCAGGGAGCGAAGGCTCAAGTGTCAACTATTAACGAGATGTTAATCAAGGCGGCCTCGGCAAAAAGCGAGGCGGATCTCAATGTGCTGTCATTCCCGTTGCGCCGTTCTCTGGATGAGTTGGAGAAGTTATTGACAGGCATCGAGCCAGACCTTGCAAACCGCCTGCACCCACGTCTGGCAGAATTCCGGGCATATACCAATGGCAAGAACAGCATACTAAATGCGCGAAAAATGGAGTTACGCCACCTTGACTTCATGCAGACGCTTCTCGATCAGAATGTCGAAATTTCAACCCGGTTGACAAGCTCGGTCGATAGCCTCGTCTCCCGCGCTAATAGCGACATCCAGAATGCAACCGCGGAAGCATTGTTGGTTCAGCGAACCAGTACGGTAATTATGATCGGCGTAGTGGTGCTGAGCATGGTCTGCTCCGCGCTAATCGTGTGGCTCTACGTCGGACGCAACCTGATCTCTCGTCTGACCGGCCTTAGCGATAGTATGCTCGCCATAGCCAATGGTGATCTGAATGCTCGTATCCCTGCCAGTGGAACAGATGAAATCAATGACATGGCCAGGGCCCTTCTGGTATTTCGCGATACCGCCGTCGTGGTTAGAGAAACAAACCTGAGAGAGATCCAGCAGGCCCGGCAACGCCTGAGAGATGCAATCGAGTCGATCGCCGAAGGCTTCTCTTTATACGACGCAGAAGACCGCCTTGTGCTATGCAATAGTCATTATTGCGACCTATACCCTGGCATCGCCAGTATCATGGTTCCCGGGACTCTCTTTGAAACCGTAATTCGCGCTGCTGCCGAGGCCGGCCTGATCAAGGGAGCCGAAAACAACATAGATGAATGGGTAAAGAATCGCCTGGCGCTCTATCACGATGCCAAAGGAAGCCACTTGCAACAACAAAGTAACGGCCGCTGCATCCAGATCCATGAATGCAAGACTGTTGACGGCGGAACCGTAGCCGTTTACACGGACATTACCGAACTGGTCGAACAGTCAGAACAACTGGAGGCGTGGAATAAAGAACTGGAAGACCGCGTTTCCGCCCAGGTAAATGAACTGCAGCATGTCGAGCAACTCAAGCGGTTTTTCCCGCCCCAGCTCGCAGATGCAATCGTCTCGGATGAAAACACCGGGATCCTGGAAGATCATCGCAGTGAGGTTACCGTCATCTTCTGCGATTTGCGCGGCTTTACCACATTTTCATCACTATCCGAACCTGAAGAAGAAATGCGTGTACTAAGAGAGTATCACGCCGTCGTCTGTCCACTTATATTCAAATATGGTGCGACTCTGGAACATTTTGCGGGTGATGGCGTCATGTGTTTTCTAAACGACCCACTGCCCTGCCCAGACCATATTCGTCGAGCTATTGAGATGGCAAACGCGATGCGATCCGGTATGCATGAATTGAGAAAAAAATGGCTTGCCCTGGAAGTAGACCTGGGGTTTGGCATAGGGATTGGAACCGGATACGCAACCATGGGGCGAATTGGCATCCCTGAGCTTTTCCATTACGCCGCGATCGGTTCCGTAGCGAACCTTGCGTCCCGTCTTTGTGACGAGGCCAAACATGGGCAAATTCTTGTCACGAAGCGAGTTTTTTCGTCAACCGAAGGAATTTTCGAAATTGAACCCGTTGGCGAGTTATCTTTAAAGGGCTTCCCAAAACCTGTTACGACTTACAACGTATTGAATCCAGACGGAAAATCGAAACCTTCCCATGCTGCCTGACAATCAACATCGAGACAGGAGGAATTTATTTTCTAACCGTCGATTCGAGTTTTTCAACAGATTCGGTCGGTTATTGCCGCTGATTCATCGAGTTTGAGCGTCAGCTTTCTCCAAAGGAGACGCTGAAACGCGTTTACCGAGCTTCGTATTTCGGCCAATAACGGTCGCTCATAATCATCAGATCATGGCGCACATTTCATTCTAAAATTGTAAAACGTGGTCTGTCCCTTAATGCCATCCCACCATCGGAGTTTAGGGCGGCGCTACGGTCACGTCGAGGGAGAAGGTGGCGCCCGTTCCGGAGGTGCTCACGCGCAAGAATAGTGATGTGCCCGAGGGAGTGGCGCTGCAACTCCCGCTACCGGTGGAGCCGAAACCGATGCACAAAAAAATGGAAAAATTGGGATCGTTAAAAACACTAAGTTGGGTGTTATTGGGTGCCGCAATGGAGACGCTGTATATGGTTTCGGGTGTAAGGCCGGTGATCTCATATAGCGCTTCTCCCCCAGAGGATAGCGTTTGTCCCGTCGCGGGCATACTCGCGAAGTCCAGAGTGGTCGGAGTGGGTACGATAATGTCGAGGGTGAAGGTGTCGCCCGTTCCGGAGTAATCTCTCACGCGCAAGTATAACGAGGTGCCCGAGGGAGTGGCGCTGCAAGTCCCGCTACCGGCGGGAGCGAAACCGATGCACAAAACAATGTAAAAATTGGGATCGTTAAAAACACTAAGTTGGGTGCTTGTGTTTCCCGCAATGGAGGCGCTGTATATGGTTTCGGGTGTAAGGCCGGTGATCTCATATAGCGCTTCTCCCCCAGGGGATAGCGTTTGTCCCGTCGCGGGCATACTCGCGAAGTCCAGCACGGTCGGAGTCGCTACGATAATGTCGAGGGTGAAGGTGTCGCCCAATCCGGAGTTATCTCTCACGCGCAAGAATAGTGATGTGCCCGAGGGAGAAGCGCTGCAATTCCCGCTACCGGTGTAAGCGAAACCGATGCACAAATCAATGTAAAAATTGGGGTCGTCCAAAACAAAAAGTCGGGTGTTATTGTTTCCCGCAATGGAGACGCTGTACAAGGTCCCGGGTGTAAGGCCGGTGATCTCAAATAGCGAATCTCCTGCGGGGGATACCATTTGACCCGTCGCGGGCATACTCGCGAAATCCAGCACGGTGGGAGTTGCTACGGTCACGTCGAGGGTAAAGGTATCGCCAAATCCGGAGTTATCTCTCACGCGCAAGTATAACGATGTGCCCGAGGGAGAAGCGCTGCAACTCCCGCTACCGGTGGAAGCGAAACCGATGCACAAAAAAATGGAAAAATTGGCGTTAAAAACACTAAGTTGGGTGTTATTGTTTCCCGCAATGGAGACGCTGTACAAGGTCCCGGGTGTAAGGCCGGTGATCTCAAATCGCGAATCTCCCCCAGGGGATAGCGTTTGACCCGTCGCGGGCATACTCGCGAAATCCAGCACGGTCGGCGGAGTTGCTACGGTCACGTCATCGATTACGGGATCACAAGCCAGAAGCCAGGCAGTAATGCTAATAATTAGGATTAGTGGTAGAAACCGCACATTGCCACCTCATTTACCTGGCTAGGGTCCTTCGGGGAATCTTTCGTGGCTTCTCGGAGGAAGCGAGGACCCGTGGCTTTCCGTCCCCGACTTTAGTCGGGTTTGGCTTTATTGTTTTTTACTACAAATCATTTATACACCCCTCCACTGGGAAAGTCTAAATTGCTACCATAATCAGAATTAATGAAACGGCTGGGCATGTCCGCTAAGGGCAATGAGCCGAAGTCACCAAGCCGAATCTGAAGGTCGGCTTTCTCGTAAGCTGCCGTTCAATTAATGAACGAAAACTTCTCCAATCGGCCAGGAACGGACCTTCACGTCTAAATCTGACGAGCGAAATACACACACAAGGCGCTCAAGCCGACAGTCCCTCCTCGGGTGGGCCTGCGGCTTTGCTTCGGCGTTAGGCATTAGGAGTGAAAGTGCAAAAACAAACGATAGCTCGAAAAGCCTTGGGTACATCGATTTTTGCAGGATTGATGTACGCGGTAATACAACTAACCATGTATGCTGGTGTAGAAGAAAAACCTTTCTATGTTATTGCATGGGAATTAATTGCCGGGGGATCGCTGGGCGCTACACTAGGAATATTATTTTTTTAATATTTGGTGGCATTGGTTGGGTTAGTGGAACGCTTTATGGAGCAATCGGTCTCTTCACATTGATTTTTGGCGGGCTTTAGGAAGATTGGGGCTAGGTTCGTTTGTACATTTCATTCGGAATCCAGAAAACTACTACATTAATTGGTACTTGTTTATTGGAGAAATAATCGTCGGATCATTAGTAGCTAGGGTTATCTCACTTAAAATTGGCAGCTGGGTGATTACCCACTTCGAAAAAGAAGGCTCAATGAGTATCAATCGCATGCATCGGATCCTGATCATCACCCGCTAAATGCAGCTCAGATCACTTGAATCTATTTTTCTCATCAATACTCTCAGCAAACCTCATAATACTGTTCAAGCCATTCAATAAACTTGTCCTGTGGCATGGGTCTGGAAACATACTCGCCTTGTGCGATATCGCAGCCAAATGTTTTCAGCAAATCGAAAGTTTCACGATTTTCGACTCCTTCCGCGACCACCTTGAGTCCGAAGCCCTGAGACATATCAATCATCGAACGAACAATATGCATATCCTTTGGATTTTCCACCATGCCGGATACAAACGATCGATCGATCTTCAATTCGTTGGCGGGTATGTTTTTGAAATAAGCCATTGAAGAATAGCCAGTGCCAAAATGGTCGATCGAAATATTTACTCCCAACGATTTCAACTCCTCCAGAATGCTGGTTCCTATGGAAACATTTTCCATTAAGGCGCTTTCAGTGACCTCAAGCGTCAAATTATTGAGATTTGCATTAAAAACCGCCGCTGAATTTTGAATAGACTCGATCAACCCGCCGCCATCAAATACTCTCGGCGACAAATTAACGGACACTCTCAGAGGTACTGGACCGACTGGCCGGTCCTTGGTCAGCCAAAGTGCTGCACGGATTGTCCAGTCGGTTATACCGTGAATGACATTACTTTGTTCGGCAATTGGAATAAAATAATCGGGTCGAACAAAACCCCGGTCAGGGTGCTTCCAGCACAGTAATGCTTCCGCTCCAAATGGCTGTCCAGTTTTGAGATTAACCTGCGGCTGGAAATATAATTCGAACTGGTCTTTATCTATCGCGGCTCGCAGTTCAGAATCAATATCCCAGCTGGTTGCGTCATTCTGTTCATATGCTTGGGAATAAATAATATAGGGAGGGCTTTTACGCAGCGCAGCGGTAAGAGCAATTTCCGAATTAATTAACAGAGTACCACTATCTTGGCCGTGGTAAGGAAATATTGCCACACCGATTTCAACGTTTATCTTTAGTTTTCTGTCAGCAATCTCGAATTCTTCTTCAAGCTCGCCCAATAATCTTATCGCGGCAAGCGTAGCGTGTCCTTCATTTTGCAAATCGTTTATGATCAACATGAAGTCAGCGCTGCCAACCCTGACGACCTCGTCGTGGTTTTGTGCCAATGTATTAAGACGATTGTAAAATTCGATCAGCACACCGTCCCCGATTCGGTATCCGTGGGTAATATTTAATTGTCTGAACTTGTTAATTCGGATTAGTAATATAGCAAACTCTGCCACCCGATTTTTATGATCTTCGATCAGTCCATTCAGTTTTCCCTGTAAATGAACGTGGCCGATTACACCGACAGGTGTCTCCATTATGCCTTCTCAAGCAGATAAAACTGGCTCGGATCCAGTCCGTATTTACTGGCGTTTGTCGTTTTTACTATATTTAGCGGCTGCCCTTCTTCATCTACTGTTACTTCAGCCAGATTGATAATTTCGTATTTATCGTACAGCTTCTTGTTTTTATCGAGAATCAACATAATTTTCGGTCGCAAACGACGCACTTTATGGAGCGCAACCACCACCCCAATCCGTCTGTCACTGAGTTCGACCATAGTGCTTACCGGATAAATGCCTACTACCTGAATAAATTGTTCAATCAATTCTGGCTGGTAGGCACTACCGCTCAGGTCATAAAGTTTTTTAACAGCATCATGCGGTGACATCGCTTTTGCATGTGGACGATCGGAAATGATCGCATCGTAACAATCAATAATGCCCGCCATTTTGCCAAACAGCGGAATGTTATTGCCGTCTAGTCCATTTGGATATCCACTGCCATCGTGACGTTCGTGATGAGTCGCTACCATTTGCACTATCTCGTCATTAATCCCATCAATTTTACGGACTATATCGATGCCGTATTCCACATGTTTTTTTACCAGTTTGAATTCAATCGGGTCATAGCTATTGGGATTACTAATCAGATTTTCAGGCAGCTTTACTTTGCCAATATCGAAAAGTAACCCACCCATGGCAGCCGACTTGATATCCTTGATCGGCAACCCGAGTTTCCTGCCAAAGGCCGCAGCCCAGATTGCAGAACTGATTGAGTGGTTATAGGCGTAGCTATCACTCCTTTTCATCATGGTTAGCCAAACGAACGCATCTGAATTTCGAACCACACTGTCAACTATTGGCGTGACAGCTTTTTGAATCGTTATTAAATCGAGTCTGTTGCTCTTTGCTGTATTTTCGATAATTGCCTTGATCGTATTGCTCAGTGCTTCATGTTCAACATGAGCAACTTTTAGCTCGTCCTTTAAGGTTGACTTTTCCGGGTATTGACGAGGTTTAGCATTAATGAGTAGAAACTTCTGCGCTTCATCGGTAAGAAGCAGTTTTGAGGAAGTGCTATTTGGTTCGAAAGCTTTGGTGCTTTTTTCATTGTCAATATATACAAATTCGCAGTACTTCTGCAGTCGATCTATATCTTTTTGCTCTTTCAGCAAAAAACCTTGCACCTTATAGGGTGTATCCAGCCATGGTTTGTCCAGACGACTGACATACATCCCTGGTTTGAGTTCTGGTACGGGCACTTTAACTTCTGTAAATGACATAATTGATATTGTGGTTTCGACTCAAATACATTGTAAACACTTCCAATGCAAGTTCATAACACTGCCGGTTCGATCACGTCCCCCAGGTTCACTCCGATGCGAAATTGCACCTTGCGCTGGTCAGGCAGATCAGCGTTTCGAATACCGAGTTGTCTCTGTATATCCGTGGCAATGGATACAGCGTCAACCACGGCATTGCCTGCGTAGAGCATCACCTTTTACCCTGATGGGACTGGATAGTGTTGGATATTAGATCAAGGGATTCGCTGAGCGCCCTATGTGTAGCATCTTCGCCGTCTCCGGTCAACCGACTATACTCAGCCACATCTGCGTACATAATTGCGGCAAGTTTACGCGGTAGACGTTCGTCCAACTGAAGACAACCTCTTAAAGTTGGCAGGTCAGACAGATACTAGCGCGAAAACCTGTCAGAGGCCAATAAACTCGGAAACCTGAGCGCCCATTGTTGGCCGAAGGTTGCCTCTCACCTTACCTTTCCCGAAAGTCTGTTATGGGTCGTTTTCTGCCGCTCGTCGAGGATTTCCCAGCGTCCGCTTTTTCGATTTCCGAGGGTTTTAAAAGAGGGTCCTCAGTTAATGTACCAACTTGGCCAGAAAATCATTCGCCCTGTGGTTGTCAGCAACCATCCCTGTCATTTTGAGTCGGTAAAAGGCCTTCCAGTCATTGCGGTTGATACGTCATCTACCACCCTCTAGTATTAAAGTATTAATATCTTTACGATTATATTTTCCCTGGAATTTTAATGCCCCTAAAGTTGTCCCTTAATTTTGTTCTATGCTAGAGATATTTGTCTCTGGGGTCGCGTCTTTAATTGTGAATTAAAGAGGGATTTTAGGATTTCGAAATCTTATCTTCACATAAATTCAAGTTTCAAGACCCCTTGACTTGAACGTCCGCAGGGCGGCCCGAAGGGCGGCCTACAGGGAAGTAGCGATACGACGTCCCGACTGTAATCGCTCCGGGAGGCCGTTCTCGCACCTCCCTGTGCTTCACGGCACCGGCACATCCCTATGCAATGCGCCATCCTAACAAAACAAAAAAAAGGGCGGAAATAATTCCGCCCTTCGAAAACACTATTTAGAAATGTTGTTATCCAAACTGATTCATCGTGTTGTCTTTACCCGAGGCTTTCAGCGCTTGCGCACCTGAGAAGTACTCTTTGTGATCATCACCCATATCGGAACCAGCCATGTTCTGGTGTTTAACGCAGGCAACACTCTGGCGAATTTCCTGGCGCTGAACATTAGCGACATAACCGAGCATGCCCTCGGTGCCGAAGTAGTCTCTGGCCAGCGTGTCGGTAGACAAGGCCGCAGTGTGGTAGGTCGGCAGCGTGATCAGGTGATGGAAAACACCTGCTACGCGAGCCGCGTCAGCCTGGAAAGAACGAATTCGCCCATCGGCGGCCGTACCTAGTTCGGTGTCGTCGTAATCGACGCTCATCAATCCAGCGCGATCATAGGCTGAGACGTCTTTACCTTCTTCGCTCCAGGCATCGAAAACCTGCTGGCGGAAGTTTAGCGTCCAGTTGAACGACGGGCTGTTGTTGTAAAGCAGTTTGGCATTCGGGATCACTTCACGAATTCGATTAATCATTCCGCCGATTTGTTCGAGATGAGGCTTCTCGGTTTCGATCCACAACAAGTCAGCACCATTTCGCAGTGCAGTAATGCCGTCGAGTACGCAACGATCTTCACCGCTACCTTCCTTGAAGCGTATCAGGCCGTTAGGTAAGCGAACCGGCTTAACCAGTTGACCGTTTTGCCCGATCACCATATCGCCATCGACGATATCATCGACAGATTCGACAGGGGTGGTTGCGATGAAAGCGTTGTATTGAGAAGCCAGATCGCCCTCGGCAGTGGATACTGGAATTTTTTGAGTCAGGCCAGCGCCGAGTGAATCGGTACGTGCGACGATGATGGCGTCTTCAACACCGAGCTCGAGGAAGGCATAACGCACGGCATTGATTTTGGCGATAAAGTCTTCGTGAGGAACGGTAACCTTACCATCCTGATGGCCGCACTGTTTGACGTCGGAGACTTGATTTTCGATCTGGATGCAGCAGGCTCCGGCTTCGATAATTTTCTTCGCTAGCAGGTAAGTCGCTTCTTCGTTGCCGAAACCGGCGTCAATGTCGGCAATAATCGGCACGACGTGAGTCTCGTGGTTATCTATTTGTTTCTGGATTCCTTTTTCTTTAACGCTATCACCGGCTTCACGGGCGGCATCGAGTTCGCGGAACAAACCGCCAAGTTCACGTGCATCGGCCTGGCGCAGATAGGTGTAAATTTCTTCGATCAGCTCAGGAACTGCTGTCTTTTCGTGCATTGACTGGTCCGGCAATGGGCCAAAGTCAGAACGCAACGCGGCGATCATCCAGCCTGACAGGTAGATATAAGAACCTTTGGTGGTGGACTGGTACTTCTTAATCGCAATCATTTTCTGCTGCGCGATGAAACCGTGCCAACAGCCCAGCGACTGGGTGTATTTAGATGAGTCACCATCGTAGGCGACCATGTCCTCGCGCATGATTTTGGCGGTGTATTTGGCAATATCCAAACCGGTTTTAAAGCGGTTCTGGGCGCGCATACGTGCGACAGATTCCGGGTTAACTGCATTCCAGCTGTCCCCTTGTGCTGTGCACAGGGCTGCCACTGAATCGATGTCTTTAGTGTATTGAGTCATGGTCATTCCTTTAGAGTCAGGGGTTATTGATAACACCGCCTATGGTAAGGGTTTGTGAGGCATAATTGAAATAAATGATAATTATATTTATTATTCACCAAACGAATAAAGGTGTTAGCCCGGAAATTTCATAAATCTGCGCGAGGATCGCGCAGCATATTGATTTCGCGAGGAAATATCCGAAGAAGTCTCGTATCAATGATTCCGAGCGACTGAGGAACTATTTCTTGTGGAATCAATAGGCAAGCGAGATTGTGCGTGATTTATGAATTTTCCGGGCTACAGATTATTATGCAGGCGGGACGAATCGATCTTAATCTTCTCGAATATCTGGATGTGCTTCTCAGATCATAGTGCCATCAATTTGTAAGCGATCTGGTTTGCAAATATTCGGCTAATTTTTCATCGGCCTGATCAGCAAATAAAATTTTACAGGCTTCCTTCAAACCGGGTGCGGCAATAAGATCCGCATGGCGTACTACCAGAGAAATTTTCGAACGTCGACGCAGAAAATCTTCCAGTTTGGTAATCATCTCGCGTCGCGCTGCGAGTTCGATTTCACCGCGCAGATATTCGGCTTTTTTAATCAGTAGCTTGCCTCGTTCAGGATCCTCGCGAATGCCCTCCAGTATCTCTAGCGCATTGGCGCCATAGCGACGCCATAAACGCGTGCTTAGCATTTCGGAAGAGGAAGGGTCTGTCATCGCATCCAGTTCCATTAGCTGCGACTGGTGGAGGAACTCCTCATGCACGCTACGATCCGGCTCTCCATACCACTTTTTATTCGGGTAGGGCGTTTTGATACCCAGTTGCGCAACTAACTCCGTTACTTCGTTACCGACATTCAGGCAGTCGGTTAACTTACCGCCAAAAATACTGAGGTGCTGATCCTCGCGGTTAATATCGATTGCATGTTTGCGCGATAACTTGACCCAATCGGCGACCCCATCGTCACCCTTTTGGGCAAGCGGTCGCACGCCACATCGCTCGGCGATAATGTCTGACTTGCTTAACGGTTTATCGAGGTCAAGCAGCGCGTTGATGTTGCTCAGGACAAAGTCGCGATCTTCATCAGTCACCTCGGTTTCTGGTGCGTCTACCTGGGTGTCAGTGGTGCCAATACAGGTTTTCGGCCCCATAGGAATGAGGAAAAACAGCCGCCCATCACTGGCGAAGAATGCCAGAACACGGTCGCACTCGGTGATCTTGCCGACGATTAAATGTATGCCCTTGGAGAACAAATGACGATGCTCTGTTTTCTGTTCAGTGAGACGATTATGGCTGTCCACCCAGGGGCCACAGGCGTTTATTAGTACTTTCGAGCGAATCGTTAATGGCTCTCCATTCAGCGTATTTTTCGCTTGCGTAATCCATTCTCCATTGCTTCGTGTTGACCCCGACGACTCGACATAATTGGCTGCTATACAGTCGTAGTTCATCGCAGTACGAATGAAATTAAATACAAAGCGTGCATCGTTATCGTGCAGATAACAGTCTGAATACTCAAAACCACCCTGTGCGTTTTCGGTATTGATGACAGGCTCCAGTTGCTCGAGTTTTTTTACGCTGTGGTAATTTGGTGCTTTAGTGACGAAGCGACCGATTACCCAGTAGAGCAGCGTGCTGAGATAAATCAGAAAAACCGGGTAACGAAACCCCTTCGCAATGGTCGTCATAAAGCGAATTTCCTGTACCGTCGAAGGGTAGTTTTTCATCAGGTGATTGCGGCTTTTGCACAATTTATTGACTAACAGAAACTCGTAGGTCTCCATGTACTTGATGCCACCCCAGGCCAGGTTGGACGACTCCGAGCTGGTGCCGGAGGCAAAATCACCTCGGTCGATCAGCGCGACTTTAACGCCTCTCGCCGATAGCGATGCCGCCGATACTGCGCCATTAATGCCGCCGCCAATGATTAACACGTCGTAGGTTTCGTTAGCGAGTCTTTCTATATTGCTGTTTCTGAGGTTCATTCGATTCAATCCAGATAAATCATTACTGATCGGGTGAATACTATCTGAGGGCGTTATTTATAGCACTATTATAGGGTCGCCGTAGTATGGAATTAAATCTTAACTGATATTTTGTTTCATCCTTAATAACCCGGAAAATTCATAAATCATGCACAATCTCACTTGTCTATTGATTCAACAAGAACTAGTTCCTCAGTCGCTCGGAATCATTGATACGAGACTTCTTCGGATATTTCCTTGTGAAATCAATTTACTGCGTGATCTTTGCGCAGATTTGAGAAATTTCCGGGTTAAGCAAATATAATCGAATATAGAGCAAACATACCGGGCCAGGGTTATAGTTCACGATCATGACAGGCAATCCCAATACGCACATACCATTAGCAACTGTTTTAGCGAAACTGCAGGCTGCTGCGGCGCTTCCATTTGACGAAGCCAGGCCGATTCCGGCTGCGGTGAATCATTCGCGTGAATTTCTCGATCATGAGCATGATTCTGTTTTCATGCGGGAATGGGTTTGCGTCGGTCGTGTCGATGAAATTGCTGAACATGGTGACTATTTAACGCATGATATTGCCGGGGTGCCGGTACTCGTTGTGCGACAAAAAGATGGGCAGATCGGTACTTTTGTAAATGCCTGTGCGCATCGATTTGCCTGTTTGATGCCAGATGAAAAAGGTTCCGCTAAGCGATTTACCTGTCGCTATCACGCTTGGAGTTACGATTGTATGGGACAGTTGATTCGAGCGCCGAAGATGGAAATGAAAGCGGGTTTCGACCCATCGTCGATCCACCTGCGCGCGTTGCACTCGGAGGTCTGGGAGGGGTTTATTTATGTATCGCTCGCCGATAATCCTGAAACTAGTCTGAATAAAGTATTAACGACGTTTCGCGATCAAATCGTCGGCCGTTTCGACATGAGTTGCTACCAAACCATTATGCGTGAAAACATGGTCTGGCCCGCCAACTGGAAAAATCTGATCGAAAACTTTACCGAGAGCTATCACGTCCCGTTCGCACATCGTAAAACCTTCGCCAGGCACGATAAGCCGTTAGAGGATTATAGTTGCGGTGAGGACAGTGATTATTATGGCTATCACCGAGCCGCCCAACCCGACGATAGCGGGCCCGGCGCCGCGCATCCGAAGAATGAACGCCTGCAGGGTGAATGGCGTCGAATGATGGTCGATTTCTGTATCTTTCCCTGCCACCTGGTGACCTTAATGCCCGATTATCTCTGGTATATTTCGGTACAACCGCTAGGCACTGACCGCATGCAGGCAACCTGGAGTGTAGCGGTGCCACCGGAGGTGCTGGATGATATAGCGGTAGCTGGCTACGACGACTGGGTGAAAGATTTTAAAACCTATATGGAAGTTGCTAATGGGGAAGACAAGGAGTTAGTCGAAGCACTGCATCGTGGCAGCGGATCACCTATTTTACCTGAAGGCACCTACCATCCAATAGAACGAAATCTCTGGCAGTTCACCCGTTACCTGGCCAGGGTTTGCGGCGCGCATTTTGATTAATGGGATCATCGCAATTGACTGTCTTTACTGCCACGACGATTAAAGCCGCCAAGACGCTGCTGTTCGTCTAGTTCGCTCTGGCACTGAACACAAAGACGCACACCGGGGATTGCTTCGCGACGTGCCGGGGGAATTGTGGCGTCGCATTCTTCGCAGTTAGGCAAGCTTTCGCCGCTGGGCAGACGGCTTCGAGCCAGTTGAACTGCATCTTCCACGCTCGCATCTATTTGATCCTGTACCGCCCCGTCTCGGGACCAGCCAGCAGCCATGATTTTTCCCCCAGGTTTGTTTAAATTCCAAAAGTAGTTTACTAATTTCCGCTTTATTTCGCTATGACTGGATAGGTTTAACAGAATCACAGCTTGATTTAATATTTTGAAAAGCCAGTATATTGTCAATTAGATGTCATTTTATTTTATAATCAATTGTCAACTTACGATTACGTCCACTTAAAATATTGAAGGCGAATTATGGCAAAACCAATTGAAGTCCTTCGTGGTGTTATCCACCCCTGGTACTGTGACGCCTTTGGGCACATGAACGTGCGCTGGTACAGCCACTTTTTCGATGATGCCGCATTTCATCTCTGGCCGCTTTACTGGGGTAGCCATCAGAAAATGCTGGATGAACTGGGTGTTCATACGGTAACAGCGTCAGCCACTGTACAGTTTCAGCAGGAACTGGTTGCCGGTGATTTAATTATTGTTGACAGTCTGTTGACGCGGGTAGGTGGCAAAAGCTGTACCTTCACCGAACGTATGCTGCATGTGGACACAATGGCGGTGCACGCTACCTATGAAACGGCAGAGGTTTTCTTCGACCCGAAGACGAGAAAATCGACCCAGATGCCACCGGCGATCAGAGAAGCTTTAGAAGCCCAGTTAAGCGAATAAGCAGGAATAATGAGTTCTTTTCGACGCTCTACATTCGCCCTGAATCGACGGATTCTGGTATAATTCAAGCAGCGGAACCGAACCCACCTTACGAGATGAGTGTAGGCCTCGCTGAGGGGCCGCTTCGCGGCCCCTTTTATCTTCGAGCTAGTTTTCTTGCAGCAGATTTCGTGACAACGCGATTCTAAGTTTTTCTGGGATCGGTTGCGATTTTTCTGAGTTTCGGTCGACAAAAACATGAGTGAAACTACCGTAGGCACAGGGATCGTCCTCGCGCTGCTTGAAAATCGCAATACCATATTCGACCGAACTATTACCGAGGCGGTTTATCCTGAATCCACCTTCGAGTTGATCCGGAAATGATAAACCCTTCAGATAATTACACGAGCTGTTGACGATATAACCAATCACCGGATCATTGTGTATATCCAGTTTTCCTTCATTGATCAGGAAGGCGTTGACGATGGTGTCGAAATAGGAATAGTAAATAACATTATTCACGTGGCCATAAGAGTCGTTATCGCCCCGGCGGGTTTGAATCGGCATGTAATAAAAGTAGTCTTCACGCTTGTGTGGAGTTTCTGGTGGCATAAGTATTACCGGGTGGCAGGTTCTGTAGGGCTAAATCCAGATCCGTGAAAAGTTGTTCGTCCGCCAAAAACCTCACGATTCTTCGAAGATTGCGAATGAATGCTAGCCCAGATTCAAGTTTTTCGGCATTCTAGTGTTTCACAATGATTATCCTAATTGATACCGTTCAATATTTATATTATCGCGACTTTACTGAAATTTATCCAACAGAGACTTGCAATGCGTGAGCCAATCCAGAAAATGGAAGTGCTTCGTTTCATTGGAATTGCTGATGTTTGAACACAGTGAAAAATCGTTAGATATGCTGACCCGGTTGAAGGCGTTTATGGATCGGCATATCTATCCCAGCGAGTTGCTTCATGCGCAGCAGTTGGAATCCGCAAGCGAGCGCTTCGCGCCCTTGCCTCTAGTTGAAGAACTCAAAGGACTAGCTCGATCTGAGGGCCTGTGGAATCTGTTTATCCCGCTTGAACATGCCAGTTTCAGCGATATAGGCGGGCTCAGCAATTTTGCCTATGCACCATTGGCTGAAATGATGGGGCGGGTGTTGTGGTCGGCCGAGGTATTCAACTGTAGCGCACCCGACACCGGCAATATGGAGGTGTTTATGAAATACGCCACGCCGGAGCAACAAAATACCTGGTTGACGCCGCTATTGAATGGCGAAATTCGCTCCTCTTATGCGATGACTGAACCACAGGTGGCTTCCAGTGACGCCACCAATATCGAGACGCGAATCGAGCGCGATGGTGATCAATGGGTGTTGAACGGTCGCAAGTGGTTTATCACCGGCGCGATGAATTCGCGCACGCGAATTTTTATCGTCATGGGTAAATCGGATCCCGACAACTCTAACCGGCATAAACAGCAAACCCAGGTACTGGTACCCAGGGACACGCCCGGTGTCACACTGGTTCGGTCCTTGACCACACTCGGATATGATGATGCGCCAGTCGGTCACGCCGAGGTGAATTTTGAGAATGTGCGCGTACCGCTGGATTATGTCCTGCTCGGAGAGGGCAGGGGGTTCGAAATTGCACAGGGCCGACTCGGGCCGGGTCGTATGCATCATTGTATGCGGCTGGTGGGTGCAGCGCAGAGGGCGTTGGAACTGGCCTGTGAGCGCGTAGAAAGGCGTTCTACTTTCGGCCGCAAATTGAGTCAGCATCAGTCGATCCGTGAAGGTATTGCGCGTTCGTTTTCGGAAATCGAGATGGCCCGGCTGTTGGTGCTGAATACCTGTTGCAAGATGGATCGGGTCGGCGCGCAGGACGCACGCGATATGATCGCTGCCTGCAAAACCAGTGTGCCGCTTATGGTGCAGACGATAATCGACCGCTGCATGCAAATGCACGGTGCGGGCGGGTTGACCAGTGATTATTTTATGGCTGAGGCATTCAATTATGCACGCTGGTGTCGACAGGCTGACGGGCCGGATCAAGTTCATCTGATGGCGCTGGGTAAACAGGTAATTCAACGCTATGCCGGTAGTGATCGTGTCTAAACCTAGAAAACGCAGTTGGATCGCGAAAGTCCACGCGAGCTCTTGACGCACCTAGTAAAACCAAATAACTTCTCATCACCAATAAGGTGACTACGAATTATTTGATTTCACTATGCACACCAATATCTCACGTGTCTTTTTCACGCCCAGCTGCGTTTCCTAGGTTTATGGGCTCCCTCGCGCTCGACGATGCGGCACTTGCCGTTTATCTGGGTGATACGATTCCGGGATTCGACGGGTTAATCACGTCTCAAAAGTTCTCCGACGGTCAGTCCAACCCCACCTATTTGCTCAAAACCGCCACCGCTGAATACGTATTACGCCGCAAGCCCCCGGGTCAACTATTGAAATCGGCGCATGCGGTGGAACGTGAATTCAGGGTGATGCAGGCTTTATACGCAACCGATGTGCCGGTCGCGAAAATGTTACACCTGTGTAGTGACGAGTCGATTATCGGCAGCGTGTTTTTCGTTATGGAGTATGTCAAAGGTTCAATCTACTGGGATCCAGCTTTACCCGAATTATCAGCAATCGAGCGGCGCGAAATATATATGGAGATGTGTCGGGTGCTCGCTGTATTGCATCAGGTCGATATTGATGCTGCCGGTCTTTCCGATTTCGGCAAGCCAGGAGATTATTTCGCGCGCCAGATCAATCGGTGGACGCAGCAGTATATTGCCTCAAAAACCGAAATCATTACGGAAATAGACTATATCATCGACTGGTTACCCGACAACCTGCCTGACGATGATGGCAAGGTTGCGCTGGTGCATGGCGATTATCGACTCGACAACATGATTTTCAAACCAGACGAACCTTGCATGGCCGCACTACTGGACTGGGAGCTGTCGACGCTCGGGCATCCGCTCGCTGACCTGGCTTACCAGTGTATGCAGTTGCGTATGGATCAGGGCGAGTATTTGTGCGGTCTGAATGGAATCGACCGCGTAGCATTGGGAATCCCATCCGAAGCGGAATACGTTGAACAATATTGCGAGCACAGCGGGATAGATCGCATCGATAACTGGCCGTTCTACCTGGCGTTCGGTTTTTTTCGCTTTGCCGCGATTCTTCAGGGCGTGAAAAAGCGCGCGCTTGATGGCAATGCATCCAGTGCTATCGCAGTCGAATACGGCGCGCTAGTGAGACCGCTGGCCGAGAAGGCGGTGGCAGTAATTAAACACGAAGCCTAAGCGCTACGGCGACACCAACGGTAATCTTGTAGCATCTTATTGTATTTAGCTTTATCTAATTTCTGATCAAGCGCTTTGAGTAATAATTGTTTACTGCTGGTAGGTGTCAGGCTGTTATCCGGTACATCGCGATCCAGATTGGTCGGAAATGGGTAGCTGTCGCTGATGACTGTAGTCAGGGCTTCCAGTGCTTCACCTTGCGGTGGGGACTTTTGCAGGGCGTCATAACAGGCCAACTGGATTCTGTCGTGGTCGATGGTCTCCATGGCAATACCGAAAGGCGAGGAAATCTGTAGCAGGTTTGCTATACGCTGAACATCGTCGCTGTTATTGGCTCCTGCACCGTGCATTAATGCCGGATTAAAAAAAGCCGCATCACCCAGAGCCATCGGAAGCTGGACAGCCTGCGCCTCGAATAAGGTCTTAAAATCGTCCTGCCGATAAAGCTGAAAGCCCAATTCATATCGCTGGGAATGCGGTAATACGCGGGTCGGACCTGATTCGACGGGCATATCCGCATGTGCCACTGCACCCTGCAGGGTTAAAAGAGGCGACATGGTCTGTACATGTAATGGATATCGTTTTACTTCAGTATCGGTTTGAAACCCGAGGTGATAATCTCGATGAGGCGCCTGTGCCGGGCTTCCGGGAGGCACCAGGTTAACCTGCGCTGTTACCTGATAACCCGGGCCCAACCAGGCTTCTGAGACGGCGCCTAGCAGAGGATTCTGATAATAGTCGATGAAAGCCTGTGGATCTTCCACCGCAGTTTTCTCCAGGGCATTCCACAGTCGTTTGTTAGCACCTTGCCCGGCGAAATGGTCGCCAGTGGCCTTCTTATCGCGCTGCTCCATTTCCAGCAGGCGAAACATTGACCGGGTCATAGCTTCGACGGTACCAGTCTCGGCGTAAAAAGCCGAGATAGCGATAATGCCGGCACCGTGCAGCCAACACTCGGCCCATTCCCGACGCACAGCGTGCATCTGCTCAGTGTCTAACCGGCGTAACCAGTCACCATCATAAATTGGCACCTGCTGCTCTATGCGTGCGGCAAATGAATACTCACATTGGTTTTCCAGGCTGGCTACAAAATCCTTCAACACAGCAGGCACTTATCAGTCTAGTTCCGACAGGTTCACAGTACGCCCATGCTGTAGCGACAACAAAGCTGCTTCAGCCAGCATTAATGCCTGTAGGCCATCTTTCATAGTTGGCAGACTTACCTGTTCACCCATTAAGCATCGTACAAAGCTATCCAGTTCTGTGCGGTAGGCCGATTCATAGCGCTCGAGGAAAAAATGTAATGGTTTGGCGCTGCTAACACCGGCCTGATTATACGCCACGACTGTATTTTCATTCACATTTTGCGCAACCAGCATGCCTTCCGAGCCATGCACCTCAATGCGTTGGTCATAACCAAAACTGGCACGACGGCTATTTGAAATCTGCGCCAGTTTTCCGCTCGCGGTGGTCAGCGTGATTACGGCAGTATCGACATCGCCCGCTTCGCCAATTGCTGAATCTACCAGACAGGAAGCCATGGCGTTGACGCTTATCACTTCTTCGCCTAACAGGAACCGAGCCATATCGAAATCGTGGATGGTCATGTCGCGAAACAGGCCTCCAGAGACTTTGATATATTCGACCGGAGGAGGCGCCGGATCCTTGGAAATGATACTCACCAGTTCCACCGCACCGATGTCACCGGCTTCAATTTGCTGCTGCAGAATTTGAAAATTCGGATCGAAACGTCGATTAAAAGCAACCATGGTTTTACTGTCGCTTTGCGAAACTCGTTGCAGGCACTGTTGCACTCGTTGCAGCGACAGGTCTATCGGCTTTTCGCAAAACACATGTTTTCCTGCCGCGACAGCCTGTTCAATGAGATCGGCATGGGTGTCTGTTGCTGAACATATCAGCACAGCGTGAATATCATCGCTGGCAAAAATCTGTTGCGGTGTCATCTGCTCGCATCCGAGTTCGGTGGCAAGGCGGTCTGCATTGGCTTGAAACGGATCGTGTAATGCGGCTAAGCGTGCATGCGGGTGCCTGGCAACATTACCACCGTGAATCGAACCGATGCGACCGGCACCCAATAAGGCAAAATTTATCATGATTATTCCTAAGTCCGACAGACTCCTATGGCACAATATTGTAGTTAGCGGCTAAAGCGGCTTGCTTGAGCGCATCGTATCCGATGCAGGCGTACTCGTAAGGGTCAGCCAGGGCGGGATCCTGCTCAGCTTCGACGATAATCCAACCTTCGTAATTTTTGTCGGCGAGCGCCTGCATCACCGTGTGGTAATCGATCATGCCATCACCGGGTACGGTAAAAACTCCCTTCAACACGCAATCCAGAAAAGAGTCCTTTTCTCGATCAATGGTTTGCAGCACCTCTGAACGAACATCCTTTGCATGCACGTGGTTGACTCGATGTCCGTAACGCTCAATAACGGCAAGAAGGTCACCGCCAGCAAATACAAGATGCCCGGTATCGATCAACAAACCCACTGCATCTCCGGTATTCGCCATGGCTAAATCCAGCTCGTGTTCAGTTTCCACACCTGTGCCCATATGGTGATGAAAAGTCAGCGGCACACCCTGGCTGGCGCAGTACTCGGCCAGTCCTGTGAGTCGTTCACCATAGGCAGCAAATTCAGAATCCGGCACCACCGGTTTGTTGGCTAATGGCTCATGCTGGCGGTTTTGTACGGTATTCCAGGTTTCGCCATAGACCAGCACCGGTGCACCCAGGGCTGCATATAATTCGAGCTGGGGTTTAACTCGCTCGAGCTCGTTTTGCAGATTATTATTTAGCAATAGACCCGAATACCACCCCGATACCAGTTTGAGATCGTGTTCGGCCAGTACCTTTCCCAGCGACTCTTTGTCCTTGGGAAACTTTCCACCGAGTTCGGTGCCGGTATATCCGGCCTGACGGGTCTCGCGTAAACAGGTTTCGAGCGAGGTGTCCCCGCCTAACTGAGGCAGATCGTCGTTAGTCCATGAAATAGGGGACATGCCAAATTTCAAATTCATCGGTTCTAAATCTCTTTTTTAATAATCCATTCATGCGCCGGATCGTTGGCAAAATGCCACTCTCGAATCGGTCCCGCCATGACATTTAAGTAATAACTTGTGTACCCGTGAGGCACGCCTACTGGATGGTAACCTTCGGGCACCAGCACGACGTCGCGGTCTTCCGCACTCAGGGTTTCATCCAGACTGCGATCATCCGTATAAACCCGCTGGTGCACGTAACCACTCGCAGGATTGAGACGATGATAATAGGTTTCCTCAAGTTTGCTCTCGTGCGGCAAGGCATCCCGGTCATGCTTGTGGGGTGGATACGAAGACCAGTTTCCGGAAGGTGTGATGACCTCGACGACGAGCAGATTATCGGCTGGCTCGGATTCCGGCAAAATGTTACGCACGTAACGTGTGTTGGTATCTTTACCCCGGACTTCCTGGGACATTTTCGAACTGTCGATTATTCGTGCTGGACCACTTTTCCCTTCTCCGGGAGCGCTGCACACGGCTAATTCCACCGACGAACTGGCCGATACCTCGGCACTGGTTCCCCCGGGCACATAAATAGCCCCGGGCGCCTTATTCTCAAAAACACTGGCACGCCCGCCGACGTCATTCCAAAGGTGCTCACCAACCTTTACGCTAACCGTTCCGGAAAGCACAACCAGACAGAGTTCACGTCCTGGCTGCTGCAAAACCAGACTTTGCCCGGCCTCAAGATCATAGAGCTCGAACCCCACGTGTACCCAGCCAACACTTTCAGGCGTGATGTGATGTACCTGTTGAGCGTGAACAGGCTTCGCCAATAATTTACTCATGTCAGTGGCCTCTCAAGTTAGGAATGATGGGTTCAGCGAGACGTGAAGCGGCTAGTCGCGCGACGCGCCTTGCAGGCAATGGCTTGGTCCTTGGCAAAAGGCGCAACAAAGCGAATGGCCGCTTCTTGTCTCGCCCGAAGGGAGTGCTCCAGATGACCTGGCTCTGCGTTGCAACCCTTGAAAAGGACATGCCATTTCCTGCGGGTTGCGCCTTGTTCCAGATCATCTGGAGCACTCTGAATCCTTCATTCCTAGCTTGAGAGGCCACTAATACCCTCTCTTCTGCATTCGACTCGCCACGGCGTCTGCACGTTTCTCAAGCACTTCGTTACGTACCGATACTTCCGGCACTTCCACTTCCCACCAACAACCACCAGGCGAAGCGTGCATCGGGTCAGTATCGATCACCACAACGCTGACGCCGGCGTGATTCGAAGCTGCTTTAACCGAGGCTTTGAGTTCGCCTACATTGGCCACGTGCTCAGCCTTCGCGCCCATCGCTCCGGCATGCGCGGCAAAATCAATTTCGGCAAGTCCTTCATGATGGGTATCACGTAACAAGTTATTAAAATTGGCACCACCCGTGGCCATCTGTAAGCGGTTGATACAACTGTAACCCCGATTATCAAGAACCACGATAGTGATTTTCAGGCCTAGACTAACGGCAGTCGCGATATCGGAATTCATCATCATGTAGGAACCGTCGCCTACCATCACCACTACCTCGCGATCGGGTTCCGCCAGCTTCACCCCGACCCCGCCGGCGATTTCATACCCCATGCAGGAATAACCATATTCCAGGTGATAACCTCCTACCTGCGCACTATTCCAGTGCTTGTGTAGTTCGGAAGGCAAACTACCGGCAGCCGCCACGACAACCGCGTTAGCTGCTACACTTTGATTGACCGCGGCGACAACCTGAGCGTCACTCGGAATCGTGGCACCATCGGCGGCCGAGAGGATATCCTGTTGTATTTCGATCCATTCGTTTCTCGACTGGTTGGCATAGGTAATCCAGTCAGGGTCCGCTTTGTAATCGGCTAAATCCTCAGACAATACCTGCAATCCGATCCTGGCATCAGCTACGCATGGCAGGGCGCGATATTTGATCGAGTCCATCGGCTGTACATTCAATTGCACCACCTGGCTCGTGAACAGGCTGTTGGAGCCGGAAATGAAATCCTGTAACCGCGTACCCACTGCGAGTACCAGGTCGGCTTCGCTGGCCACCGTATTGGCACAGGTAACACCCGTTACACCAACCGCGCCAAAATTAAGTGGATGATCGGCCTGAAGAGACGATTTACCGGCCTGGGTTTCGACTACTGGAATCTGATGAGTCTCGGCAAAAGTTTTTAATTCGGTTTCGGCCCGGGAATAGCGCACTCCGCCACCGGCAACGATAACAGGTTTTTTTGCGGCTTTGATAGCTGCAAGGGTTTGCGCCAGTTCGTGACTATCCGGCGCCTGCCGACGTAATCCCCATACGCGCTTTTCAAACATAGTTTCGGGGAAATCAAACGCCAGCGATTGCACATCCTGGCAAATGCTGATGGTGGCGGGACCACACTGAGCTGGGTCCGTCAGAGCTACCATTGCCTTTGGTAAGGCCTGAACGAGTTGTTCCGGGCGAGTAATACGATGAAAATATCGACTTACCGGGCGAAATGCATCGTTAACCGTAGTACTGCCATCACTGAAATCTTCAGCTTGCTGTAACACCGGGTCGGGCAGGCCCGACGCGAAGACATCGCCCGGAATCAATAGCACCGGAATCCGGTTTACATGCGCCACTGCTGCAGCGGTTACCATATTGGTCGCGCCCGGACCAATTGACGAAGTAGCCACCATGATCTGCTGTCGCCGACGTGCCTTGGAAAAAGCGACCGCAGCATGCGCCATGCTTTGCTCATTATGTCCGCGGTAGGTCGGTAACTTGTCTTTTACCTGATATAACGCCTCGCCAATACCAGCCACGTTTCCGTGGCCGAAGATGGCCCAGACGCCGGCGAATAATGGCAGTTCAGAGCCATCGTCAAGACGGACGAATTGACTGGTCAAATATTTAACCAGGGCCTGGCCAGCGGTAAGTCGGATAGTTTTCATAACGATATTCTCAATTAATGTGTTTTGCAGTGGGCATTGTCCCAGGCATCGATCATATTGCGATAATTGGCGCGCATTGTTGCTATTGCGGTTGCGTCATCAATATTTCTGGCAAGCCAGTCTCTGGCGGGCTGCGCGAACAAGGTTCTGCCAACCGCAAATCCTTTGACCCACGGCTGGTTTGCCGCGACCTTGAAAGATTCGCCAATGGATTCAATAGAACCATCCAGGCCCAATACGATAACGCCCTGACACCAGGGGTCATGTTTATCGATTACCTGACCGACAGCGTTCCAGTAGTTCGTATCAGTCCCGGGCTCCAGTTTCCACCAGTCCGGTTTAACGCCCAGTTCATAGAAATGCTGCATGATGGTTTCGATGGTGTTGAATTCAGGGTTGCTACCATTACGCGCGGTAATTATCTCCAACAACCATTCGTGTCCGCTGTGCCGACAGGCGCGGTCCAGGTTCTGGATCATTTTTTCGTGGCGGCTTTTGATTACCGGATCGTCATCCAGACGATACGGGCATAATACCTTGACAGTCTGAGTGAGTGGCCAGTCGGCCAGGTGTTCGGTGATATCACCCTCGGCTTCGAAAGCCATTGGGAACTGGCCGGAGGCTTCGATCGGACGACCGACCCAGGCACCCGATGAGGTTGCCGTCTGCAGCGCGGAGCGTCCTAGTCGATCATCGACCAGTACACCGAAACCGGAATCGCTGCCCGCTTCTTGTTCGGCCGCCTGCCAGATTAATTTTTTAAATTCGCCAATATCCTTAGAATCGCGCCCATGCTCGTCTGCCCAGCGATCGAATTGCTGCCGATGATCGAATGCGAAAGCCACGACGCGGTCGTAGCTTTTTCGACGGTTAGTGGCGCGATGAATATGATTGAGACGAGGATCTAATCGTAACGCCTCGTATTCACTGCCATTTTTGATGAAATCCAGTAGCTCCGATTCCGAAGCATAAGCCGGCGCACAACCATGGCGTGACACCGCGAAGGCGCCACAGGCGTTGGCGTAGGTACAGCTGGTAGTCCAGTCTTCTCCACGTAGCCAGCCTCGTAGCAGGCCTGCCATAAAAGCGTCGCCGGCACCCAATACATTAAAAACCTCTACCTTAAACCCTGGTCCTGAGACACCCGATTCCCAGTCATTAACTATGCCTTCAAACACTCTGCAGCCCATAGCGCCGCGTTTACAAACCAGGACCGCATCGCTTAGCTCACGCACTTTGCGCAGCGCCGCCAATGTGTCTTCGGTACCACCTGCAATATGAAATTCTTCCTCGGTGCCGACAATTAGGTCACAGTCGGCGAGATATTTCTGTAAATGTTGGCTTACACCCCGGTCGGCAATGAAACGCGATTCACCATCGCCATGACCGGCCAGGTTCCATAGATTAGGTCGATAGTCGATATCCAGCGCCACCCTGGAACCCTGCGAACGCGCGAGCTTCATTGCCTTGTGGCTAGCTGCTGCTACACGGGCGGTACTCAAATGGGTGCCGGATACCAGAACTGCGCCCGCCTGGGCGATAAAATCCGCATCCACGTCCTCTTCGCACAGCGCCATGTCGGCACAGTTCTCTCGGTAAAAGATAAGGGGAAAGTGTTCTTCGTCCTGAATCCCAAGTAATACCAGGGCGGTTAGTCGTTCAGGATCGGTAATGATTTTTTGTGTATCAACACCCTCGGCCGCCATAGTTTCGCGGATAAAACGACCCATATGCTCGTTGCCAACACGAGCCAGCAGGGCAGATTTCAATCCCAGGCGGGCCGTGCCGATAGCTGTATTGGACGGGCTGCCACCGACATACTTGGCGAAGCTGCCCATGTCCTCCAGACGACCCCCGACCTGCTCACCATAGAGATCCACGCCGGCGCGACCGATACAAATGAGATCAAGTGGCTTTTGTTTCATTATCTTAATATTCCGAAATATTTATTCCAAAACTCTGTTTTGATACCGGTTGAATATGAATAATTATGCGGCATGGTGTGAACGCTGCTTACCGGTTTCCACCGCCAGACACAGAGCCAGGCACATCGTGGCTGATAAGCCTCGAAATCCGCCTACCTCCTCTTCGAGCACTTCGAGATGCAGGTCGTCGACCCTGGCAATAGGACTTAAGGTAGAGTCCGTCAAAGCTACTACTGGAACCTGCCGCGCCAGGCAGATATCGACCAGTTCCCGCGTATTGGCGGTATAAGGGCTGAAGCTAACCGCCACCAGCACTTCATCGGGTCGAATCAGATTAGCCTTGTCAGTCATTGTGCTGGCTATACCGTCCAGCAATACGGCCTGTAAACCCATCTTCACAAACATATAATGCAAATAAGTCGTCACCGGCGTGGCGCGCCCCTGACCCGCGATATAAATGCAACGCGCACTAGCCAGTTGTTCACTGGCCTGCAATATGGCGGCTTCGTCGGCCTGGTGTTGCAGCTTGTCAATAGAGGCGCTAGCCGCCCGGCTAAATCGGTGTAATACCGTTTGATCGAGCTGATCCTGCTCATCGAGGTGATGGATGCGTTGATCGTAAGGCTGAGGCATGTGGCGCATGCTCTGCTGAAATACTGCCTGCATGTCGGAAAAACCCTGATAGCCGACAGACTTGGCAAAGCGTACCAGAGTGGACGGCGTGACTTCGGCTTTATCGCTAATAACGGCAATGGTATTCAATGCGACAACATCTGGATTAGCCAATACAAATTCAGCCACGCTCTGTAAACGTCTGGGCAATGAAACATAGTGCTCCTGCAACCAGGGTTTTAACGCACTGAATACTCTGGGAGGTTGCTGGCTTATTGCTGTAGACATCATAGCCTCGAGTTTAACGCGATTATTTAATAAACAGGGTCGTTTAACGGTTTCGGCGAAGTATACGCAATGAAAAGTAATTTTGGAATAAATATTCTATTTTTAATATAGTTGCTATTTATATTCTATAGTGGTACAAATTAGATATCTGTGAGTTATGTGCTAATCCGCAATGGAATGTGACAATAAATGGCAGGCTCCGGTCCACCGGATCATTTTCTGTGTGGTAACAAAGCAGCTCGTACAAGGCATTTTATGTCTGGGCTAATCCAGCTACCTTATTTTGTAAGGTAACAGAGCATCGCTCTGAATATTGTTTATTTTGTAGGCCAACCATCCTACTCGGAGGATATATGAAAAAATCTAGTTTACTAACTGCCATGGCATTGTCCGTGGCGATCGCTGCACCACTTGCGATGACCGCTACATCCGCCTCGGCAGATGGCGAAAGATACATCCTTGTCAGCCACGCACCGGATTCTGACAGCTGGTGGAATACCGTTAAAAATGGAATTGCCCTGGCCGGTAAGCAGATGGGCGTTAAAGTTGAATACCGTAACCCGCCCACAGGCGATCTGGCCGACATGGCTCGCATCATAGAGCAGGCGACGGCTTCGAAACCGAACGGCATTATCACCACCCTGGCTGATTTCGACGTACTCAGCGGCCCGATCAGAAATGCGGTCGATCAGGGCATCAACGTAATCATCATGAATTCCGGTACGCCCGAACAGACCCGCGAAGTCGGTGCACTAATGTTTGTCGGCCAACCGGAATATGACGCGGGTTTTGCAGCCGGTTTGCGCGCCAAAGGTGATGGCATCAAGTCATTCCTTTGTGTCAACCATGTTATTTCCAACGCAGTCGTAGCAGAGCGTTGCCGTGGTTTTGCGGATGGTCTTGGTATCGAACTGGGTAGCTCCATGCTCGACAGTGGACAGGATCCTGCCGAAATCAAAAACCGGGTAATGGCTTATTTGTCAGCCAACCCCAAGACTGAAGCGATATTGACGCTTGGGCCTACATCGGCTGATCCGACTCTTCTGGCCTTGCAAGAAAACGGCCTGGCCGGTGATATCTACTTCGGTACATTTGATTTGGGTGACAACATCGTCAAAGGTATCAAGTCTGGTGTAATCCAATGGGGCATTGATCAACAGCCCTTCCTGCAAGCCTATCTGCCAGTGGTTATTCTGACTAACTACGACCGTTATGGTGTACTGCCCGGCAACAACATCAATTCAGGCCCGGGTTTCGTGACCAAAGACGCTTTGACCCTGGTCGAGAAATACGCTGGCGAATACCGCTAAACAATAAAGTGATTGGGCGACTGTGCGGATCGCAGTCGCCTTTTTGACTTCCAACACCGCTGAGGAATCCTAGATGTCACAGACCGAACAAACACCGATAGCAACGGACGAGCGCGTCAAAGAAACGTCGGACTTTCACAAAGCGCTGATCCGACCCGAACTGGGAAGCATCTGCGGCGTCATCCTGGTATTTGTATTCTTTTTCCTCACCGCCCGAGACTCAGGCATGTTTTCGCCTGCTGGTGTGATGAACTGGTCAATCGTATCGGCGCAGTTCATTATTATCGCCGTCGGTGCCTGCCTGTTGATGATCGCCGGTGAATTCGACCTGTCGGTCGGCTCGATGATCGGATTTTCCGGCATGTCAATTGCGCTGCTGTCGGTCAGCTTTGGCTGGCCCGTATGGCTAGCGATTATCGTCACTTTTATCCTATGCATGGCAATAGGTGGGTTAAATGGTTGGTTGGTAATCAAGACTGGACTGCCGAGCTTCATCGTGACGTTGGCATTCCTGTTTATTTTACGCGGCTTGACCATATTTGCCGCTATCGCTACCACCCGCAAAACCATTATCGGTGGTGTCAAGGACGCGGCTGAAGGCGATTGGCTGGCACCTATTTTCGGCGGCAAGGTACTGACCGGATTTTTTCAGTGGATGGGAGAAAATGGCTGGATCGAAACCTTTACACGCGGCACCAGAGAAGGCCAACCGGTAGTCGAAGGCATCCCGATGTTAATGGTCTGGGCTTTGGTTCTGGTCATTTTTGGTCACTGGTTGTTAACTAAAACTAAGTTCGGTAACTGGATATTTGCTTCCGGTGGCGACGCACAGGCGGCCCGTTATGTGGGCGTGCCGGTAAACCGGGTCAAAATCACGATGTTCATGTTTACTGCATTTTGCGCCTGTGTATTTGCGACCGCCCAGGTAATGGAGTTTGGTTCAGCCGGCGCTGATCGCGGACTGTTGAAGGAATTCGAGGCGATTATCTCCGTTGTCATCGGCGGTGCTTTGCTAACCGGCGGTTACGGATCGGTGATCGGCGCGGCACTGGGAGCGATTGTCTTTGGCGTCGTACAGCAGGGATTGTTTTTTGCAGGCGTCGAAAGCTCACTATTTAGAGTTTTCCTTGGTGTGATTCTATTACTCGCGGTGATCCTCAACACTTATATCCGCCGCATGATTACCGGGGAGAAATAACATGACCGAACCATTAATTGAAATGAAGAACGTCGAGACGACTGACGATGCAATTATTAAAATGAAGGGCATCGAGAAGCATTTCGGCTCGGTGATTGCACTTTCCGGGGTATCACTCGATGTGCTCCCTGGTGAATGTCATTGTTTGCTGGGGGACAACGGAGCAGGCAAATCGACCTTCATTAAAACCATGTCTGGTGTACATAAACCCTCGGCAGGCGAGATTTATTTCGAGGGCAAGCCGATGAACTTCCAACGGCCGCGCGATGCGATTTCTGCAGGGATCGCCACCGTGTATCAAGACCTCGCGATGATCCCGCTGATGTCGGTGACTCGTAACTTTTTTATGGGCAACGAGCCGACGAAAAAAATCGCAGGCATTAGTTTCTTCGACCACGAACACGCCAACGAAATAACGATGACCGAAATGAAGAAGATGGGTATCAATCTACGCTCTCCAGATCAGGCGGTCGGCACGCTCTCGGGTGGCGAACGTCAGACGGTAGCAATTGCCCGTGCAGTCCATTTCGGTGCCAAAATACTGATTTTGGACGAGCCGACCTCGGCACTCGGCGTACGTCAGACCGCCAATGTTCTGGCTACGGTCGACAGGGTGCGAAAGCAGGGTATCGGCGTGGTGTTTATCACCCACAACGTACGACATGCGATGGCCGTGGGCGACCGTTTCACGGTACTCGACCGGGGCAAGACCTTAGGTACCGCGAAACGCGGTGATATCACACCCGAGGAGTTGCAGAACTTGATGGCTGGTGGCCAGGAACTGGCGACGCTCGAAGGTTCGCTAGGCGGTACAGTTTAGGGCTTATGACTCGCTGGCCGGGTAATTCCCTGGCCTTGCAATCTCCGCAGCTACCTTCAATGCAGCCTTCCAGGAGTCTGTCGGACTTAGGCAGGTCTACTACGGAAATGCCGGATTTGGCCATATTTTGAGTTCTTTTTCGTCAAATAGAATGACGTGTTCCTTAAAAGAACTCAAAATCTGACTCAAACCGGTCTTTCCCTCGTGACGACTACCTAAGTCCGACAGACTCGTAGAATTGCGCTTACATTTTAAACAAATTTATTAAAAGAGATATTCACATGAAAGAAATAGGTGTCGGAGTCATCGGAACGGCATTTATGGGTAAGGCCCATTCAATTGCTTATGCTGCCGCAGGCACCGCATTTGGCGATGGTCTACGACCTCGACTGGAAATGCTGTGCGATATTAATCCGGAAAGGGCCAAAATTAAACAGGCCGAAATGGGCTATGCACGTTCTACCAGTAACTACATGGACGTGGTAAATGATCCTGAAATAGAACTCATTTCTATATGCGTGCCTAACGCCGTCCACAAAGAAATTTCTATAGCAGCACTCAAGGCCGGTAAACATGTCTGGTGTGAAAAACCGATGGCGACTGGCGTGGCCGAGGCCGAAGAAATGCTGGCCGCGGCGCGAGCTTCAAAATGCCAGACTATGCTTGGTTATAACTACGCTCAAAATCCTCTGGTGCAATCGGCACGCCAGTTGATTGAGGAAGGCGCGATAGGACGAGTTACCGGCTTCCATGGTATTTACGATATAGACAATGAAGCCGATCCGGACCGGCCACATAGCTGGAGAATGAGTCGCGAGGCTTCCGGTTCGGGCGCTAACGCCGACGTCATGTGCCATCTGCTTAGCATTGCGCACTTAATGACGGGCAGCGAAGTAACACGGTTGGTGGGTGACTACGATACTGTACACAAACAACGCAGCGATCTTAATAATCCAGGACAAACACTAACGGTTGATAATGACGACGTCTGCACAGCACTGGCCCATTTTGCCAGTGGCATCAAAGGAACTCTGCGCGTTAGCCGCGTCGCCTGGGGCCGTAAGTGCGGTTTGCGTTGGGAGATTCACGGTTCTCAGGGGATGATTTGTTTCGATCAGGAACGTCTTAACGAAATCAAACTCTATACCCGTAGTGATGACCCGCGTCAGCAGGGTTTCAGGACCATCTTATCCGGACCTTACCATCCACCTTATGATGCATTCCTGCCAAACGCGGGTCACACACTCGGTTTTATCGATGTCAAAGTATGCGAACTACATAAATTACTGACTGCAATTTCCACAGGTGAACCAGCCTGGCCCAATTTTGAAGACGGTATCAAAATTGAGCGCGTCATGGATGCGATAGATCGCTCCGCAATGTCGGGCCAATGGTTGGATGTCTAATTCTAACGCCTTGCAGCTTAACTATGACTCTCCCAGAAACTGGCATGCGCTAGTGTTGGGTCGTGCAGGCATGGACTTATACCCCGAGCCGGATGGCTGCAAAATTCACCAGGCGATGTCGTTTTCAAGTGATGTCGGCGGTTCCGGTGGCAACATAGCGGTGGCGATGGCAAAAGCAGGGGCTAAAGTCGGATTAATTTCGGCTGTTTCGGATGACGCAGTCGGTGAGTTTGTGCGGAAGCGTTTGTTAGAGTTTGGTGTTGATGTGTCATTGACGACTAACACCACCGGTCACGAACGTACCAGCCTGGCACTGGCTGAAGTTCGCACCGACGACTGCGAGGTTGTTATTTATCGCAATAACGCAGCCGACCTGAAAGTTCAATGTAGCGATGCAATTAAGCAGGCACTCGAAGATTCCAGTAATCTGGTTGTAACCGGCACCAGTTTGATTGACTCTGACTCTCGCCAACAAACGCTCGAGATTATGGCCCACGCCAATCATCTCGGTTGCATGGTGTGGCTGGATCTCGATTACCGCGCCTGGAACTGGCCTGGCCTCGAAATCACCCGTGCTGCCTATATGGAAGCGGCAGCAATGGCCCAGGTATTAATCGGTAACGATGAGGAATTTGCGGTTTTATGCGACGACATTGAAATCCAGATAGAGCAATGCCAGCGCTACAATCAGATAATGATACTCAAGCGCGGTGCCGATGGCGCTAGCCTTTACGCAGGCAGGGAGCGGCTAAATTCGGGTATTTACCCACTCGACCCACTCAAACCCTACGGTTCGGGTGATGCTTTTCTCGGTAACCTGCTGGTCGAATACATGAATAACGGCGACTGGTTGCAAGCCGTGGACGCCGGTAGCGCAGCAGCAGCCCTGGTGGTATCGCAACGCGGTTGCGCCAGCGCGATGCCCACACCCGATCAACTTAAATCCCTGCAGCAAAAACACACGATGATTCCTGCTGCCAACTGGAGCTAACCATGCATATTCCCCACCACGACAACCACAACCAGGCTATCGTTGACCGCAATGACAGCAAGACCCCTTTGTGCTACTTCAATATTGTCAAGTTGCAACGGGGCGAAAGCTTCGACTCGCAGGTTGAAGGTTATGAAACCTGTGTGGTACCCGTCACTGGCAGCATCGACGTTAGCGTACAGGGTGAGACTTTCGAACAGGTTGGCAAGCGTATGAATATCTGGGAAGGCGAGCCGGAAGGTGTTTATGTCCCGGTTGGCCTCGAAGCCAGTATTACCTGCGTCAGTGATGCGGTAGAAGTGTTCATCGCCGGGGCACAGCACGACGAAGTATACGAGGCATTCGTGGTGCGAGAGAGCGACATCGACCCGATACAGTATGGTTCCGATGACACTAAAACCCACCGCAAGATCAAACATATTCTGGGCAAGAGCCCGGCCGGTAAAGTCGGCAAACTGCTGGTGAGCGAATTGTTTACGGTCGGCGCCGGTGGCTGGTCGGGTTTCCCGCCACACAAACACGATACCGATAACCTGCCCGACGAAACTCGCCATGACGAGGTTTATAACTTTCGTTTTAACCCACCCAATGGCTTTGGCGCCCAGTTCCTGACTCCTGCAGGAGAAGACTATGGCGATGTTTACCACATTCGCAATGGCTCCACGATTCAGATCGAAAAGGGATATCACCCCTGTGTGGCTGCACCAGGTTATGAAATGTACTATTTTACAATTCTCGGGGGGCTGTCGCAGCGACCCTTGCATCAGAACTTTGAACCGGAAAACGCCTACCAGTTGGAAACCATTCCAGGCATCAAAGACATGATTAGCAAGTTCAAGTAACTTTGTACTCATTAAAGGAGTACTAGTATGCTAGCCAACCTGACCGATCTCACCGGCCCTGCGCTCAAGGGAGGATACGCGGTAGCCTGCTTTAACGTATTCGGCTACGAAGACGCTCGCGCGGTAGTCGACGCGGCAGAGGCGCGTAACGCCAGCGTAATCCTCGCGGTCAACCTCGACATGACCGAATTCATGCCACTTCAACACATAACAGGGATGCTACGTCCATTAGCGGAATCGGCCGGGGTTCCTGTCTGTATTCATCTGGATCACAACTACGAAATTGATACGGTGAAACACGCCATCGATTGTGGTTTTTCCTCGGTAATGTACGACGGTTCACAAAAACCCATCGCCGACAATATCGCTGGCATTCAGGCGGTGGTCGAGCACGCCCATAAACAGGGCGTATCAGTAGAGGCCGAAGTCGGCTCGGTGCCCTATGCTAAGGGTCGCGACCATATCAAATCAGCACCAACCAGTGTTGCCGAGGCCGTAGCCATGGTTCAACAGGGCCAACCTGATGTGCTCGCCATATCCATCGGTAATGTACACCGTATCGAAGACAGTTATGTAGACATTGATTTCGAGAATTTCGCGGCCCTGGAGCAAGCAGTAGAAATACCACTCGTTATCCATGGCACCAGCGGTATCAAACCCGAAGACATTCGTCATCTGGCGCGGCGCAATGTCTGCAAGTTCAATATCGGTACCTGCCTGCGGCAGCGTTTTGGAAGTGCATTGCGAGCCACTCTGGCCTCCGATGAAAAGCTGTTTGATCGCCTTACTATCATGCAAAAAGTGATGCCTGAGCTAAGCGACGAAGCTAGCCAGATGATTGAACTATTAGGACAATAAAAATCTAATGCCAGTTTATTTCATTCGTCACGGTCAGTCGGAATTCAACGCCACCCATAAAGATGGCGGCAGAGACCCAATGATTTTTGACGCACCGCTAACCGCCAGGGGCCGCAGGCAGGCTGAAGAAACGAAAGCAATAGTCGCGGAGCTGGGTATTAAACAGGTCATAACGTCGCCATTGACGAGGGCGATACAGACTTCCTTATGCCTGTTCGAAAACATCGCGCCGATCACGGTTGCCGCCCGACATCGCGAATTGCTGGTATACAGTGGGGATGTGGGTCGTCCTCCCGGAGAATTGCAACGAGATTTTCCAACTTTATCTTTTACCCATCTGCCGGACCACTGGTGGCATGACGGCCCGCAAAACGACGATGGAGTTCCGGTTGAACCGAAAGACATTTTTCTGCAGCGCGTCGCCGCATTCGAGCGCGACCTGGCTCAGATCGAGGACAGACCACTCGCTGTTGTCGGCCATGGCAACCTGTTCATGGCGCTGATGGGGCGCATGATGGACAATTGCGAAATACATCTGTATCAGCCAGGCAAAAGGTGATCTGAGTCGATAGTGGCAATTTTGATCTAGGCCTGAAGTTTCACAGGCAAGCATCCATGTTGGGTCGTCAAATTGATGTCGGAATGACAGCTTTGTATAATTATCCGTATTCAGTGTTATTCGACCAGTGCAATGCCATGGTCACGCAGGCGCACAGAGATGGCTGAGCCGATGCTAACCGGGTGGCTAATATCGGGCTCGACAACAAAAAGTTCTCCCACCGCACTGCTGAGTGTATATTCCATGTGGCTACCCAGATAAGTCGCCTTAACAACCTCGGCCTCTATAGCGCCTGATAGTTTACTGTCGCTAATTTGAAGAGATTCGGGGCGAATGGCCACTAGGGTCTTGCCCGGTTTCATTCCGCGACCTGGCAACCTGGTTTCGGCATTGCCGACCTGGACATTCGCCCATTCGCCGTCGATTGAGCGTATTTCAGCGGGTACGACGTTAGCATCACCGATAAAGTCTGCGACAAACAAATTAGCCGGTTCTTCATATAATTCGCGCGGCGTTCCTTCCTGGGCGATGCCGGCATTTTTCATCACAATAATGCGGTCGGATACCGCCAGGGCTTCTTCCTGATCGTGAGTTACATAGACTACGGTGAGGCCAAGATTAGTCTGAATGTCTCTAATTTCTTCACGTACCTGGCGGCGCAATTTTGCATCCAGATTAGACAACGGCTCATCAAACAATAACACCTGCGGCTCCAGAACAAGCGCACGCGCCACCGCGACGCGTTGCTGTTGACCGCCCGACAGTTCGCTCGGCAAGCGCGTGCCATATCCTGTAAGTCCGACCAGCTTCAGGCCGTCTTCGGACCGCTCACGCGCTTCTGACTTATCCATGCCGCTGACGTTGAGGCCATAGGCGACATTCTCGCTCACTGTCATATGCGGAAATAATGCGTATGATTGAAATACCATCGACACATCGCGGTCGGTGGCAGGCAGTTTGGTGACGTCTTCATCGCCGATTAAAATTCGTCCCTTTGTTGCCATGTCCAGCCCGGCAATCATCCTCAAGGTGGTTGTCTTGCCACAACCGGACGGCCCCAAAAGCGTAACCAGCTTTCCAGCTTCAATTTTAAAGGCTACATTGTCGACGGCGATGACACTGCCGCCATAAATCTTGCTGACATTGTCGAATGTTACCGTGGCCGCCTTGCTCTTAATACTCATGCAGGATCTCCTTCTTTAGTGACTGACTCGGCTTTAATGACTGACTCGGCTTCACCGCGTTCAACACGCCGTCCCAGATTTCGCTCACCCACTACCAGCTGAAATGAGACAACGGCAATTAGCATGACAAAAATCAGCACCGTGCTATAGGCAATCGCCAAACCGTAATCGTTGTTTTCAACACGGCCAATAATGTAGGCCGTTGCCATATTATGTTCTGCACTGACGAGGAATATTACCGCGCTGATCGCTGTCATCGCTCGCACAAAACTATAAACCAGGGCAGCGATAATAGCAGGACGCAGCAGCGGCAAAACCACCTTACGCAAGGTGTACCAGCTATTAGCGCCCAGGGTCAGAGATGCTTCGTCGAGACTCTTGTCGAGTTGCGACATTGCAGCAATACCGGCGCGAACACCAACAGGCATATTTCTAAACACAAAACATATAACCAGAATAACAGCCGTGCCGGTAAGCTCAAACGGAGGCACGTTAAAGGCAATAATGTAACTAACGCCAATGACGGTTCCCGGGATGGCGAAACTAAGCATGGTGCCGAACTCAAACACCTGTTTGCCGGTGAACGTTTGCCGCACCAGTAAATAAGCGGTTAACAAACCAACCATTGCTGTAAGTGGAGCTGCAGTAAGGGCAATCGTAATCGTTGTCCAAAATGAGTTCCACGCGGCGCCAGTCCATAATATCCCATCTTCGGTAAAGCTGAACGAAAAAGCGGTGATGTAGTGTTTGAAAGTCAGGCTATGATCGAGTCCCCATATTTCAACAAAGCCTCCAAACAGGATCATGAAGTAAATCACCAGTGTCATCGCTGTCCATGCCAGGGTAATGGAAAAAACAGGGTAACGTACACGTCGCGGCATAACCGCTGGAACGCCAGAATCGCCTTTTCCGGTCACAGTGGTGTAAGACTTGCGTCCTAGCCATTTACGCTGGAGGAAAAACGCGCTCAGGGTAAAAGATAATAATACGATTGCCAATACGGCGGCCATGCCCTGGTCATTTTGCGCGCCGACAATGGCAAAGAAAATTTCTGTCGAGAGCACTTCAAAATTCCCCCCTAACACCAACGGGTTACCAAAATCAGCCATGCTCTCAATAAAGCCCAACAAAAAAGCATTGGCCAATCCCGGGCGCATTAACGGCAGGGAAACCGTGGTAAACGTCTTCCAGTTATCCGCGCGTAATGTTTGCGCCGCCTCTTCCATTGACGGGCTGATGCCTTCAACCACACCGATTAATACCAGAAAGGCGATAGGCGTAAAGGCCAGCATCTGCGCTATCCAGATGCCGGGTAATCCATAAACCCAACGGGTAGCAGTAACGCCTAGCAGGTCGGCAACAAAGGTTGTTACCACGCCGGAGAGGCCAAACAGTAAAATAATCGCGAGTCCTATTACGAACGGAGGGGTGATAATTGGTAAAACAGTTAAAGCCCGGAGCAAACGTCGATACTTCCAGCCCGAACGCGTGGCCACTAACGCAAATGCCAGCCCCAGGCCTGTGCTGCCTGCGCCGATAAGGCTCGCCAGAAATAGCGAATTCCATGCCGCACCGCAACTGACATTAGCGCTCAGACAACCCAGCCCCCATATTTTATGGCTGGAGAATTTTGTCAGAAAGGTTGTGAGGGAGTAGATGCCCTCATTATCGCGAAGTGCGCTGGTGAGAATTTGCAATACCGGAAAAAAAACAAAAGCCGCAACAACCGCAATCACCAGACCGATCGAGCTGACTACAAAAACATCGCCATTCACAGCCCCACGCGCGGCGATACCCTGGGTTAAGGCAAACAGGAAAGAGGTAGAAACAAATAACGCCCCGTACCCCAGGCCATATTGCCTGTCATCCATAGGGCCAAAAACTGACTCAAGCGCTGTAATTTCCCAGCCGGAAATGCCAATCGCAAACCCCTGGGCAAGCAAATAGCCAAGCCCACCAAGACCAGAAAATATCAGGACATTACTGTAAAACGGGTCTGATTTAATCCGACCCCAGGTCGCAAATGGCAATAGCAGGAATAAAAGTAGAGGCGCAAGCCAGGTCTTCTCTCCCGCAAAAATCTGAATGATTGCGGGCGCATAATCGGTATCGAACGGATATCCGTCGAAAATCCAGTCTAGTCCCCAGAAGCCGTCTTCGATGGCATACCAGGGAAGGATGAAAAAACCAACCAGGCCGACCGCCAGCCATAATGTAATAATTCTATTGATGACTTTCGTCCGGGCCTGGTTAATGATTTAACTTATTGCGGTAACGACTTTACTTCGTCGTCCCACTTCTTAAGCAGGCGCTTGCGCTCCGTAGAGCTGCCATACTTGGTGAAGTTGTAGTCAATCAACTTAATACTCGATAACTTGGGCGCCTTTGGCGAAACCTTGGCATTTTTGTTCGAAGGAACCTGATAGGCTTTCACTTCGATAGCTCGTGATTGAACATCGGCCGACAGTGCCCAGTCATAGAACTTCTTGGCTTCCTCCATGTTCCGCGCACCCTTGATCAGGCTCATCGATCCAATCTCAAACCCGGTGCCTTCGCAGGGAGCAACCGACTTAATCGGGAAACCTTTTACCGCCTGTTTGACCGCATCATGGATGAACACGATACCGATTGTGTTTTCACCACGGGCTGCCGCTTTGATTGGCGCAGAACCTGATTTGGTGTACTGATTGATATTCTTATGAAGTCCTTTCATAAAATCAAAACCGCCTTTTTCACCAAATAACTGAACCATTGTTGCCAGAGTTGTGTAAGCCGTACCCGACGAATTCGGGTTAGCCATTTGCACATGACCTTTATACACCGGCTTGAGCAAATCTTTCCAGCAGGCGGGTACGGGAAGATTATTCTTTTTTAGAACCTCTTCATTATAGCCGTAGCCCAGCGCACCAGAATAAATGCCGATAGTCTTATTACTGGCAGATTTAGATTGGCGGATTGACCAATCCTGAAGCTGTGAACGCATGGGCGAGTCATAAGCAACACTCAAACCTTCCTCTGCGGCCTGCAAATGCGGATCGCCGGTTCCGCCCCACCATACATCCCCTTTCGGGTTTTTGGCTTCAGCCTTGACCTTGGCAAAGGTTTCGCCGGAACTTGCCCGGCTCATGTTAACCTTGATGCCGCTTTCCTTGGTAAAGCCCTTTGCCATCAGCTGACACCAGTCTTCCTGCGCACTACAATAAAAATTGACCTTGCCTTTGGCGATAGCCTCTCCGGGCCCGAAACCCATCAAAACAACGGTTCCGAGTGCCATCGAAAATAAAAGTTTTTTAAATATCATTGTTATATTCTCCTTTGTTATTTAGCGTTTAACACAGTTTTTGTGTCGCGCCAGGTTATAAGCTCTTTATGCTTCGGCTCTTCGATTTATTATTTTTTATACTACACTCGGAATATATCACGATGAAGGCAAACTTTGCATTTATTCTAAATTTTTAATTGGGCTTATTTATTCCAGTTTCTCCCTAAAAAAACAGGTGATACCCGCTACAGCAAGTTTCCCTGCGTCAAATATTGCCGAAGTTGGTTCGCAGAGGTGAAGTGATGGGTATCGAACCCTATCTTTATTGCTGCTTCAATATTGATTTTTGAATCGTCAATGAATAAACAGTCTTGCGCCTGTAGACCATAACGATTAAGCAATAAATGGAATATCGCCGGGTCTGGTTTGGCCATTTTTTCGTCACCTGAAACAAGGGTTCCTTCAAACCATTGCAAAAAATCGTAGCGTTGCAGCGCTATTGGAAATGTCTCACCCGACCAGTTTGTCAGGGCGTAGAGTGGTTCTCCTCTGGTTTTTAGCTCACGCAGTATTTCCACCGTTTCGGTAATTTCTCCGCCCAGCATTTCTTCCCAACGATCATAAAAGGCTTCAATCAGTGATTTTTTTTCGGGGAACAGGGCTACACGTTCTGCCGTGGCCTCAGCCAGAGGTCGTCCGGCATCCTGTTTTACATTCCATTCCGAGTTGCATATTTCTGCCAGAAAAATATCGATGCCATCTTCGTCGTCGATTAATTTTCGGTACAAATGCCTGGGATCCCAATTTATAAGTACACCACCGAGATCAAACACCAAAGTTTTTTTCATGCCTTATGAGCCTCTTAAATATATAAACTGGTTCCGATAGCTAATCCTTCAAGATTTATGCCCACTGACCATTTTAATTTTTTCAATAAGGCCGGGGGCCGCGGCAATTATCGGATTGCCCTGGGTCAGGCCATCGTTAGCTAAAAAATCATTAACCCAGCCACCGGCCTCGCGAACCAGCACAATACCAGCCAGACAGTCCCACGAATTAATATGAGGTTCATAATAAGCAATGAACCGCCCTGCAGCTACCCAGGCGAGGGACAGGGCGCCCGAGCCGCAGCGATTAAACATCCCTCCGGCCTCCAGCAGTCGTTGTAGGGGTTCAAGCGAAGCAATAGGCGCAACCCGGGTAGAGTATCCCATGCCAGTAATGCCATCAGACAATTCGGTAGCGTCGGAAATTTGCAATTGTTTACCATTCATATCCGCTCCGAGTCCGACTGCGGCCGAATACATTTCATCATGTAACGGGTCATAAATGACGCCAATCCTGGCTTCACCCTGTTGCAGCCATGCGATTGAAATACACCAGCAGGGGATACCGTAGATAAAACAGTCTGTACCGTCAATCGGGTCGACAACCCAGGTACCTTCTTCAA
This sequence comes from uncultured Gammaproteobacteria bacterium, assembly GCA_964196115.1. Taxonomy (GTDB): domain Bacteria; phylum Pseudomonadota; class Gammaproteobacteria. The sequence continues at coordinate 1,500 of CAXMRQ010000036.1, read as the reverse complement.
CCAGGTTAAATGCTTCACCCGAAGCCATTTCCTCTCCTAGGAAACCATCGTCCGGAAAGGCTGCGATTATGTTTTGATAGATGTGTCGTTCAACTTCCTGATCGGCTTTAGTTACACGATCCTGTAAGCCTTTGCTGTTAATGGTAAGTTCGTCGCGTTTTTCAAAGTAACTCAATGCCAGCGCGCCTGCCGATCGAGCTACCTGTCGTGCGATTTCCAGCCGATGCTGATATTCACGTTGCATAAATTATTCCTCTGTTAATGGAAACAATATGGTGAAATTAACTTAAGGGCATTTATAGAAATGCCCTTAAGTCACCATCGATATAAAACCAATGCCCATCCTCTTTTAAAAAACGACTCAGCTCGCGTATTTTTTCGGCCTTACCATTTACCCTGTAGCGTGCCACAAATTCAACGCTAGCCGCGTGCGGGTTATCGATGTCTACGGTATGGCTAAGAACCTTTAACCCAATCCATTTTAGCGGTTCCTGCTGTGATAGATTTAATGTTTGGGGGCGGGTTTTTTTATGCCAGGTTTCGAGTAGGTATGATTCATCGTTGAGTACATAGGCGGTATAACGCGAACGCATCAATTGCTCAGCTGTATCTGCTGGCTTGCCTAGCAGAAACTCGCCGCAACAGGAGATATATTTCTGGCCAGAGTCACAGGGGCATAGATCGGGTTTCACGTTCATGAATCGACCTTAACAGAAGTAAGGCTGGGTTTCGCAATATCTCTGTTTTTGCGAAGATTCCTAAGCGATCATATTGGCGAGAATTACTAAAGCGACTCCGATTAATACGAATACCAGTATGATAATTCCAATCTGGATTACGGCAGACTTATCTTCATCATTAGCCATTTAACCCCTTTATTTATTTGGCTGGAAGGCGATGAAGATATCGTTATTGGCGAAAAAGGGCCATGATCTGGATCAAGAGCTGAGGTATTAGTCTCAGAATCTATTATTTGCATCCGGGGTTAGATCGATTAACCGGTTCCCTGCGTTAAACAGATCATTAGATTTGCGAAGAAGGATAATTCATAGAGTCAAATATCGAGCCAAATAAAAAGGAATTGAATTCGATTTACATCTTACCTAAATAATTGAACCTTATATCCTGACCGTTCTATGTCGCAGGTGTAATATTTGGAAGACATTTTCCCAGAAGCAACCGCTCAGGATTGAATTGTCAAAGGCTACAACTCAAAGTGATCTTTAAACTGGAGGAATAATTTCTACGACAGGGAACGGCACATTGCAGACATTTTTTACAATTTTTCACGAAATTTTCACGAACGCCAAGGTAATCTGAATTATCGATGGAATTGTAGGTTGGCATCTAAGAAATATTTAGTGTCATGTCCATCATATATAACAAAGTTTTTTTAAGAGATAAATCATGCTTGAAGATGATCAGAAACTTCGTTTAATAGCCGCCGCAGCCAAGTTGCAAAATATTATTGCAACTCTTGAGATAGGTCTAGAATATCAG
>CAXMRQ010000035.1:0-77424 GCA_964196115.1 uncultured Gammaproteobacteria bacterium | reverse complement strand
AGCGATGAAAAATACCAGCTCAAAACCGGTGGTGCTTGCCGATGCACAGGATAATCCGGGTGCAGGTGGTACTTCAGATACTACTGGTTTGCTCGAAGCCCTGATCAATAATCACGCCAGGGGTGCGGTTCTCGCAATTCTATACGACCCGGAAGTCGCTCAACAAGCACATCACAGCGGAGTGGGTTCGACTATTGAGGTGTCTCTGGGTGGTAAATCGGGGCCAGATGGCGTACTGCCGATAACCGGTCGGTTCGAGGTCGAAACCCTGGGTGATGGCAGATTCGTGTTTACCGGCGCGATGAATAAAGATTCAAAAGCCGAGCTAGGCCCAATGGCTTTGCTGCGGGTGGATGATCCTGAATGCGACGTCAGGGTGGTTGTCGGTTGCTTACGGGCACAGTGTCTTGATCAGGCTATTTTTCGCCACCTTGGGATCGAGCCGTCCGCGCAGTCGATACTGGTGGTAAAAAGCAGTGTGCATTTTCGTGCCGATTTTGACCCGATTGCGGCTGAAACGCTGGTAGTTGCAGCACCGGGCGTGCACCCTTGCAGGCTGGTGGATTTACCTTATCATAATCTAAGAAGAGGCGTTCGCCTGGAACCAATGGGGCCGAAACACTAAGCGGAATGTACCTGTTTACTATCAATCGGCACCTGCTCTCGATCAGTCATAGTGTAATCGCGTATTACCTGGGTGATGCGTAGATGGTAGTCGAGAAAATACTCATTTCTTCCCAGTGCCTGAGCTTTACGATGTTCAATCGTATTGCGCCAGGTTTCGACTGCTTTCTCGTCGCGGAAAAAACTGAGTGACAGTATCTTATCGGGCTCGATTAAACTTTGGAAACGCTCAACAGATATGAAACCGTCGATAGCTTCGAGCAACTCTCTGAGTTTGCCGGCCTGTTGTAAATAATCCTGTTTGTGTTCGGGATTAATCCAGACTTCAAAAATGACTGCGATCATGGCTTAATGCCCTCAGTGTGTGTTGTTGGGACTAGGAGTCTGTCGGACTTAGGATAAATCTACTGCGGGAAAGCCATTTTGGCCAGATTTTCCTATCCATTTCGTTAAATATGAATAACTATTCGCCTCAATCGATAGAAAAATCTGGCTCAAAATGGATTTTCCTCGCTACGATTACCTAAGTCCGACAGACTCCTGGACGTAAGAATATACGATTCTCGCGTAATAGGAATTTTACCGGCTGAGTAAATTGATAAACGAAGGTTGAAAATGAAAACCCCTAGGACCGTACAGATTAGAGCCGTACAGATTACCGATATTCATTTGTTATCCGAGCCCGGAGCAAAGCTTTACGGTGTCGATACTGCTATCTCACTGCAAAAAGTAATAGATGCCATCGTCAATCTTTCACCGCCTGCCGATCTGATCATTGCCACTGGTGACCTGGCTGAGGAACCTACAAAAAAAACTTATAATCGGCTGCGTGGCATTTTGGCATTAACCAATATTCCGGTCTATGTGCTGGCGGGTAATCATGATGACATCGATGAAATGAGTGGCTCCCTGATAGGTGGGAATATTAAATTTGTCGACAGGACCAGCATCGACGACTGGATTTTTATGTTTGTTAACACGCAGCAGGTTGGTGAGTCATACGGTTTTATTTCAAGCGACGAAATGGCGCTGCTGAAAGCTAATCTTGAGGCTGCTGGCGATGCACCTGTGGTGGTCGCGCTGCATCATACGCCGATGCCAATTTGCCCGCGCGCTAACTGCCAGCTACAAAATGTAACTGAATTTAATCAACTGATGCAAAGCTTCCGCAGTGTTAAAGCGGTGATTGCCGGGCATACGCATGTTGCTGCTGAAAATATTATCGCTAGCCATATCCAGTACACAACCCCTTCAACCTTTGCCCAGGTTGATCATGGTCTCGCATCAAATTTGGACGAGGGTGATTTTTGGTCGTCGCATACCATGGATGGTTCATCGCACGGCTTTCGCGTGCTGGATTTAATGCCCGACGGTCAGGTCAATAGCCAGGTGCATTGGGTTTAACCTGAAACCGTAGGTTCAGGGCGGATGTAGAGTGTAAGATATTGATTTCACAGTGGAATCAAAAAATCTTAGTTTCACCCATAGGTTAAGCGGGCATTTTTTGAACCGCTGTGGAATCAAGAGCTTACGCTATGCGCCGTCATGAACCTACGGATTCAGGTTTAAGATAACTGATTTTAGGCGATGCTTTTATCCTGCCAAAGTAGCGGAAACCAGTCTTCGCGCAAGCGATCACCGGGCTGCATGCCATGATTAGTATAGGGCGGTGAAGTTTCTCCAATTCTTTCGCAATAACGCACATCGTCGCCGATCCAGCGTGTTGAAAAAGCGCGTCGCTGCGATTTGATTTCGGCATCGCCAGTGCCATGCAGGGTGCGAAAATCGAAAATAATCGCATCGCCCGGTTGCAGCGACCAGTTGGCGATATCGTAGTCATCGGGGTTTGCATCAATGTCAGGGACGCTTTCCATGCCTGGATCAAGCCTGCTGTTTTCAAAGTCGTCACCATCGAGAAAAACACGCGGATAAAAGAGTTTATTCCAGCGATGTGAGCCTTTGACAAATCGCACCGCGACATCGGCGTCGGCATGATCCAGTGACAGGTAAATGCTGGCGGTGCGGGTTCCGTCGACGCAGTAGTAGGGCAGGTCCTGGTGCCAGGGGGTAGCGTGTTGTGTGCCCGCTGTTTTGATAAAGGCATGCTCGTGAAAAAACTGTGCGCGAGTGCCACCCATAAACAGGCCTGCCATCGAGGCGGCACAGGAATGCGATACGAAATCAAAATACTCCGGGATGAGTTGCCAGTTGCAGTAACTGTCAAAAAAACTGCCGGGTTTACCCTCTGGATTACTGTCGCAGGGGAAGGCAAACTGCTGCGGGTTGTCGAGGTTTCTTTGCAGTCCATTACGAAGAGTCTCAACCCAGTCGGCAAATACACTTTTCAGTAACACCACGCCATCCTGTTGAAATTGATCGATATCGGCCTGATCCGCGTCAAATTGTGGAATTTTGCTGGCGTCAATTGAGACAACATTACCCTGCCAGTCGACGGTTGCGTCATTGTAGCCGTTTTGCGTATTCATATTTTCTCTGCCTATCTAACCCGGAAAATTCATAAATCATGCACAACCTCACTTGCCTATTGATTCCACAAGAAATAGTTCCTCAGTCGCTCGGAATCATTGATACGAGACTTCTTCGGATATTTCCTTGTGAAATCAACATGCTGCGCGATCCTCGCGCAGATTTATGAAATTTCCGGGCTAAATTTGGCTTAATGGAGTCGATAAAAGCTTAAACCATCGGGTGGATTTATCAAACCACCGAATTCCTGTAGAAGGCTGAGGATTTGTTTGCCAGGTGCCGGGTGGATGCTAAAGTGACGGCTGTATTTGATTGAAAATAGATAAGCAGGTATGCAAGCGCATTCGCCCCCCAACATTCGTAATTTGATCGCCGCCTGTTCGGCGATTTCAGTTTTTGGTCTTGCTTTTGGTATGACCTATCCGTTGTTATCGCTGATTCTTGAACAACGCGGGGTGTCGACGGAAATGATTGGCATAAATTCAGCGATGATGCCAGTTGGTATCCTGCTGTTTTCCTCGGTTATTCCAGTTGCATCGAAGCGTTTTGGTGCTCGCAATGTCGCGATGGTCGCTGCGTTAATAACTGGGATATTAATCCTGGGTTACAAGGTTTTTGACACGCTCGAAGCCTGGTTTATTATTCGGCTGTTGCAGGGCATGTCGATATCGACGATGTTTGTTCTCAGCGAAGCCTGGATTGTCACTTTCGCCGGTAGCGCGCATCGGGGCAAAATTGTCGCCATTTACTCGAGCGTGTTATCCGCTAGTTTTGGCGCTGGTCCGGCGATAGTCGCGTGGATTGGAATCGATGGCTGGGCGCCATTTATTATAGGTACGGTTGTCATCCTGGTGGGGGTAATCCCGCTTAGTCTGGTGCAGGAAGATCGTTCCGGGAAACCTGAGGAGACCCGGACATCCGGTTTGTTCGAGTTTTTGCCCAAAGCACCGATGCTGCTAGTTGCTGTCGGAGCCTTTGCTATTTTTGATGCTGCAACACTGTCGTTTATTCCGGTTTACGGGCTTCAGACGGGGCTTAGTCTAACTACCGCGGCCACTGCGCTCAGTGTATTAATTATTGGTAATATCGTGTTTCAGCTTCCACTCGGTTGGCTGGCCGACAAAATTTCACATCGCCTTCTGCTGGCCGGTTGTGCCCTGGTAACAGTGATTATGTTGCTGATATTGCCGTTGGTGATGGCGACCGCGTGGATGTGGCCGGTGCTGGTGATTATTGGTTCCACTGGTTATGGCGTCTATACCGTTGCTCTGACCTCGCTAGGGGAACGCTTTCATGGTCAGGAGCTGATCAACGGCTCGGCCGCGTTTGCGGTAGTCTGGGGTATGGGTGCGCTGTTTGGTTCGGTTTCGGGTGGCTGGTCGATGAGTAGTTTTGGCCCGCATGGATTGCCGTTATTCTGTGCCGTGGTATACCTTTTGCTGGTGATGGGGCTCGGCATTCGTGCCAGGTATGCGGCAGCGAAATGAAATACCCCACTTTCGATTGCGAAACTCCGTCATGATAAATATCGCTCCAACCAGTCGTTTGAATCTGCGTGAGATAGATGTTAAAGATGCCGCGTTCATATTGGAATTGCTCAACGATCCGGCTTTTTTGCATTATATCGGCGATAAAAAAATCCGTGACCTGAAATCGGCGCAAGCCTATATCCTTGCTGGTCCGGTTGCGAGTTATCAAACCTTTGGTTATGGACTTTATCTAGTTGAGTTATTAGAGAGCAAAGTACCGATTGGGATTTGTGGCCTGATCAAGCGTGATTTTCTTCAGTATTCTGATCTTGGTTTCGCCTTATTACCACAGTACTGTGGTAAAGGTTATGCTTTTGAATCTGCCCAGGCTACAGTGGAATTGGCACGGAATCGTTTTCAAATGACAAAAATTGTTGCATTTACCGCCATCGACAATCGGCGCTCGATAAGACTGCTGGAAAAACTTGGCATGTCATTTGATCGATGCATTAACCTGCCGGACGATGATGAACAGGTGAATTTATATAGTTGTAATCTTTAAAGGAGTTTTTGATGAAAGCAGCGACACATAAATCAGCAGGTCGCCTGGCCCGCAGCGGTATTTTATTTATTGCCTGTCTGATACCGATGGGATCGGTATCAGCTAAGTCCCCTGTCATCGACGCCCATATTCATTATAGCCATGATGCATGGGAAGTTGTGCCGCCGCAAAAGGCAATAGAAATTTTACGCGAGGCCGGGCTGAAAAAAGCGTTTGTATCGAGTTCCAGTGATGAAGGTACGCAAACGCTGTATGCCATAGCGCCTGATCTGGTGGTGCCGGTTTTGCGCCCCTACCGAAAACGTGGCGAAACCAGTAGCTGGAAGCATGACGAAAGCGTTGTTGCCATGCTCAGTGAACGATTGAAGCAAAATCACTACGCCGGCATTGGTGAATTTCATGCCGCCGGCGAGGACATTGAATTGCCGGTGTTACAGCAGGTGATCGCACTCGCAAGACAATACGGCATTTTTCTTCATGCGCATGTGGACAGCGATGCGATCCATAGAATTTTTAAACACAATCCGGATGCGCTGGTTTTGTGGGCGCATTCCGGCTTTGATGATCCCGACGAGATTCGCACCATGTTGGAAAAATACCCGAATTTGTGGAGTGACCTGGCTTTTCGCGAGGAACACGTTGTGCATAATCAGGTCGACCCGAAATGGAGTAAACTTTTTATAGAGTTTCCAAATCGATTTGTACTCGGTACCGATACTTATACACCAGATCGCTGGTTTTATGTGGTCGAGAACGCTGAGTGGTCGCGCGAGTGGCTACAAACCCTGCCGAGGGAGGTTGCTGAAAATATCGCTTTTCGAAACTCTGAAACATTGCTTAAAAAGGCTGGTTTTCCATGAGCCATAAGGCTTGTTCAGATGTTCCTTTAAGTACTTAAAGGTATTTCGATTTTTACTTTTAATCCTCCCATATCCGATGAGGAAAAATTTAGCTGCCCTTGATAGCTTTCTATAATATCTGAACAAATGCCTAAACCGAGCCCATGTCCCTCTACGGTCTCATCCAGCCTTATTCCTTTCCCACCTAATTTTTCCAGTTGTTCCCGCACTACGCCATGTCCGTCGTCTTCAATAGACAGATAAAGCCGTTGCTGACCTGAACTTATTTTGATGCTGACTTTTTTTATGGCAAATTTGCAGGCGTTATCTATCAAATTTCCGAGCAATTCGAGCATGTCATCCTTGTCCAGGTTTATCTCGTTTAATTCATCCGTTGTATCTAACTCTATTGCTATCGCTGGATAAATTTTTCGCATGACCTCTAACAGGTAAGGCATTTCATCCTTCAAGCGAAATACAATACCAACACTGCTCGATCCGGAAACTTTCGCGCGCCGCAGTTCTCGATCCACTATGGCACGAATATCATGGATAGACTGGCGCACCGATTCCCTATCTTCATCGGTATCAACATGCAGTGACAGTATTTGCAGTGGTCTTTTAATTTCATGCGAGAGGTTGCCTATCGCGCGACGGGTGCGCTGGATACGATGACTCAATTGTTCAACCAGTTTTTTTATTTCCTCAACAAGTGGTAGTACCTCAATCGGCACCTGTATATCAGCACTTTCGGTTTCTCGTTGTCGAATTGATTGCAGGTTGTTGCGGAGCTCATCAAATACTGCGAATGCGCGACTCAGGATTCTTTGCTGGGAATAAAGCGAGATTAATAACGCTAGAACGACTATTACGAGTGAATAGAGAGAATATCGTAACAGGCTTTGATTAAATGGAGCGATGTCTTCAGCAGCCCAAATCTGTAGGGGCTGGTCGTTTTTGTTAATCATCTGCTGCCAGACAATCCAGCTTTCATCTCCCGGCCCTTTCATCTTGTAGGTGGTCGATTGGCCCACATTGATCGACGGCGATGAAAACTCGAAATCGAACAACGACCGTGATCGAATGGTTTGTTTTGGTGTTGCTATACGGTAGTAATGGCCCGAACGAACTCGATTATAGACTGTGGAGATATGTATTGGATTGACTGCCCAGATGCCATCGGTATTTTGCTGGATGACACTGATCAGGCTTTCTGCGTCGTGTTGCAGGCGTGTTAGCACATGCTCTTTAACCAGGTTCTGAATGGTAATATTGAGCCCGACCAGCAATAGCAACATGACCAGGATCATATTTAATATCAGGCCTTTGTTTAACTTGTTTTTTAACGAATACACATTTATTTATTCGGGTAGCTGGTAGCCCTGGCCGCGATAAGTTTTTATAAATGGCTTGCCGAATAGTTGGCGCATGCGATTAATATAGACTTCAATCACGTTACTATCCTTGAGATGATCTTCCTCGTAAATATGTTCGCTCAATTCCGACTTGGATATGATTTTTCCCGGGTGAGACATAAAATAGCGTAGTAGCCTGAATTCGATGGCGGTCAACTGAGTAGTATTGCCATCCCCTTTAGCAATTGTCTGCCGATCAAGATCGAGCGTCATGCCATGATAATGCAGGCTATTTTCCAGCTGCCCGAAACCTCGCCTCAAAATAGCCTCAAGTCTAGCCAGCAGTTCCTCAAAATGAAAAGGCTTGCCTATATAGTCATCGGCCCCAGCCTTCAATCCATTGACCCGTTCCTGCCAGGAATCACGTGCGGTAAGAATTAAAACAGGGGTGTCCAGCTTTTTAAGACGCCAGACTTTTAAGACCTCTAGCCCCGATTTCTCTGGTAAACCCAGATCCAGGATGATGCCATCAAAATCGTTCTCGATAGCCTGAAATTCTGCATCAATTCCGTTATCAGAGCATTCCACCGCATAGCCTGCCTTTTGTAACCGGGGTTTTAACATGGCCACCAGTTGGGTGTCATCCTCTGCGAGCAGCAGCCTCATTGCTCGATTTCCAGTTCGAGTAAGTCCCCAGTCCTGGCGTCGATCACAAGTTCGACCACGTTACCGTTTTGCTTGAGAAACTCCAATTCATAGATGATCTTTCCATGCTCAGTTTCCACCGATAAATCCAGCAGTTTTCCCTCTATCAGTGGCTTGTGTATCTCCAGTATGGCTTCCAGTGAGAGTATCTGGCCCTGCTCCACCATTTGCCGGATTTGTTGTGCATTGAAGTCATCATCATCGCCAAGGACATTAAAGCTAATCGTCCCAACGACCAACCCCAGGAATAAATACATCATCTTCATCAAACCAACCTTTCTCTGCGTTCCGATGGCAGGCATCGCACTGACTCAGGGAATTCAATTTATCATTGTCCTTGAAGAACCGCGAAGGAATTTCATCATGCTCATGCCTGAAATAGGGTAGTTCAGTAATTCTCAACGGTGACTGGCCTCCCAGGTTTCTAAACATTTTACGGTATTTTCCGTTGCTATATTTAGATGATCCCGTTAGATATTTCTCAATGATATTTTTAGTCTCGTTATCAAGCTCGGCATTTTCGTCAAAATGGTCTTCCAGCCCGTTCATAATCTTGCGCCAGCTTTCGGGGGGTAGCATCCGGGCTGGATATGCCATATGGCAGCTGCCACATTCTTCGATATAGACGGCATTGTTTACAGTTAAACTCTTATTGATGTCACTACCTCTGCCCTCCCATTCTCGATCAATATCGCCAGAAGCGATAGTGTTGCCGATGCCGTATAAGCTAAATATCAGGATTCCTCCCATTAGGACCGAACCTAATGTCATGATTTTCCGGTTGCTCATAATTGCTCTCCTAAGATTACTGTTGAATAAGCCAGGTCAAAATATCGCTTTTTTCCTGCGCGCTGCACTCACGTGCGAAAGTCCACTTGCAGTTACGCAAGATCCATTTTTGAATTTTTTTCGCATCGCGGTATCGGTCAGGGTTGGCCGAAACTGCCATCGGTTGAATTACCTTACCGGTTTTTTGATGTTTCCCCATCTGGGTTGGTGAGTCGCCATGACAGCTGGTACAGCTGCGTTCACCCCGTTTAGATCGCCATAATTGCTCCCCGTGATCGGGGTCGGATACTGAAGCGCCCTGTTGCTGGTAAAGCTGCAATTGATTCTCAACAATGGTGCTGGCATGACCGCTAACACAAATCAGTGCGCTAATCAGGATGGTTATAAATACGGGTGTGTTCTTCATGATGGGAGCCCTCTTTATTGGTCGACAGCATTGTTAACGCGCTTTTTAAGCCCGGTAATCATTGCTCTCGCCAGATTCTGGCGTTCCAGAATGCTGCTGAATAGCACTCCGATTACATGCAGGATGACGAGCAATAATGTGAAATTGGCGAAAAACTCGTGGATTTCTTCCATCCATTCTGCGTTCATTGCGGAGAAAAAAGTATTTGCCAACGGCCCCTGACCCTCTGCAGCAATAATTATCATGCCAGTGAAACAAACTATAATAATGCTGAGTAATAAACTGAGAATCATCGCTGCCGCGGCCGGGTTATGACCTAGGTAATGTGGCACCTTAAGACTCAGCATCTTCCAGATATAAGTGAGAACCTCGGCGGGAGACTTAATGAACTGGGAAAATCGAGCGTAACGAGGACCAATCAGCCCCCATAAAAGGCGAAATGCGATCAACATCGTAACCGTATACCCGGATACTACATGCAGGCTTGTCCAGTCATCTTCGGTGATATAGGCAATAGAAAAAAATAAGACCAGCGACCAGTGAAATGTTCTCAGTAACGGGTCCCATACTTTGATTGTGTCAGTAGTGTTAGCCTGGTAAGGCATTATCTATCACCAATAGTTGAAATAATGGTGATAGATTAATCCGGCTAGATTAAATGAAACTTAAAAACAGTTCCTTTTCGCCTGTTTATTTTCAAAAAAGGCCGATCAGTGCCTATTGTTACTGGTCGGTGGTTTGACTACGCTTCTCCGCCTCGATAAAAATACGCTTAATTTGAGGATTTTGTGACTTAATCGATTTATCGATGTCGGCGATTACAATTTCGATTTCATCGGCAGTTTTGCTGTCCGCGAAATCAACGCTGATATTAGCCAGAATGAAATCCGGCCCCATGTGCATGGTCAATACTTCGTTGACATGCTCGATGCTGTCAGCCGCCTCTAATATATCGCGGATATCCTTGATAGTTGATCGGTTTGCGCTTTCGCCGATGAGCAAGCCCTTGGTTTCGTAGGCTAGCCAGATAGAGGTGCCGATTAAAATCAATCCAATGACAATGGACGCTATTGAATCGAATATTAGAATGCCGGTATATTGGCTCAGTGCGACCCCCGCAAAAGCCACCACTAGGCCCAGCATCGCAGCGGAGTCTTCGAATAGCACGACAAAAATAGAGGGGTCTTTAGCGCGCTGGATCGCTTCTATATAACCCCATTTACCTCTTACTTTATTGAACTCTCTGAAAGCGAATAACCAGGCTGCACCTTCGAATACCAGTGCCAAACCTAATACCACGTAGTTAACCATAGGGTTGCTAATCGGTTCGGGGTGTTGGAGGTTGGAAATGCCTTCATAAATAGAAATGCCACCACCTAGAGCAAATATCAAAATCGCGACGATAAAGCTCCAGAAATAAATCTCCTTGCCATAGCCGAACGGAAAATCGTCGTCAGCGGGCTTCGAGGCACGTTTAATGCCATACAACAATAAAAACTGATTACCGGTATCAACCAGAGAGTGGATGCCTTCCGACAGCATTGCCGAACTGCCGGTATAAGCGGCGGCGCCAAATTTGGTGATAGATATCAGCGCATTGCCTGCGAGTGCCGCGAGGATGACTTTTTTTGAGCCTGATGCCATAGTTAATTTCGTCCAGGTAGGTTTTTGTTGCAGATTTGAGTAATCTGCGCTCTAGGAGTCTGTCGGATTTAGGATAAATCTACTGCGGAAAAACCATTTTGGCCAAATTTTCCTATCCATTTCGTTAAATATGAATGACTATTCGCCTCAATCGATAGAAAAATCTGACTCATAATGGCTTTCCCTCGCTACGATTACCTAAGTCCGACAGACTCCTAGTCAATATAATGATGCTAAACATACTTGTGATACTGCGGTGTGACAATAGAATCTATATCAAATTTATCCAGAATTTACACCAACGGTTGAAATTACATTGAAAATCTTGATTGGAATCCTGCTTATCACGAGTCTCGGTTCGGCCTGGGCGCATAGCTTTAGCCTCGTATTTGTCATGCCGATGTCGGGCCCGCAAAAGGAATCGGGTCAACAGGCGTTGAACGGTTTTTTACTCGCGACCACTGAGGAAGACGCGCATGCCGATGAAACATCGGATGGACACCTTGGCGGTCTGGATTCTCATGTACTCAAAGTCGATAGTCGGGCCGATTCGACTGTGATGCTTAAAACCCTCGATGATATGATGCAAACACGGCAACCGATTTTCGTGACCGGTTTGTTTACCGCTGAAACCACTGAGTTAATTGCGAAATCACTAAAGTCTAAAAATACCGTTTTCTTTGACCCTGTAGAGACCGCCATGTGGGAAATCGCACTTATCGCTCCAGATTCGCTGAAGTCGATGAATGGCGGTTCTTTATCGGCCAGATTTCGAAAGCGTTACGGTTATTTGCCGACTCCGGAGGCAATTCGAGGATATATTGCTGCACGTCTAATTGCTGCAACCGTCAGGTCACTACCCGAAGAAGATTTGAACAATAATGAAACACTGTTGAGAGCCTTCAATCAGATACAAAGCGTTTTACAATAAGGCAATCATTGGTACTGTAATCAGGGCAAAATCATGAAAATCCATTAATCCGAAAAACCCATTTTTGCTAGATTAGACTGGAATCGGTCACGTCTGGATTTATCCTGACTATAACACCGAACGAGTCCCTTTCCGGTAACCGATTTATCGAGTGCCCTAATTTCTTCTGCAAGCCTCCTGGCGCCTGTCTCGTCGGCTTTTTCAAGCATCGCATCCATCAGGTAGAACCGGCATAACGGTGAATCCGGCTCCACAGCTATAGCCTGTTGGAGTATTTCAATCGCTCCGCCCGGGTCTCCCGAGTGTTGTTTAATATGCGCCCCGATGAGTGAATACCAGTTTGGAGGTACTGGGCATAGTTTCAACGTGGTTTCATAGTATTCCGTGGCCTCCTCAAAATTGCCAATAAAACAAAACGTGAATGCCATCAGTGCCTGCATCTCGGTGTTACCCGGTGCGAGTTCAACGGCTTTCCTGCAACAATTGAGGCTTGCCTCCGGCTCATGATTCATCAGGTGAATTGTTCCTTTTAAGGCCCAGGCTTCAGCATTTTCTGGGTCGAGATCAAACGCTTTTTTTACCGCGTTCTCAGCATGATGCATGGCGTTCTGGAAGGAATTACACCAGCCGCTATAGGCTTCCTGCCAGTGAGTCCATCCAAGCATTACCCAGGCATTGACATAATCAGGGTCTAATTTCAGAGCCTGTTTAATCATTGTGCGAGCATCGAGGATGTTTTGTTGGATATAGGTATCCTGTAAATCTACAGCGGTAAGCACCAGTTCCCATGCTTTGATATTTGCCGTGCCTGATACCAGTTGCAACGCCTTGTCACCATCTTCAAAATGGACCTTCATCGCTACGGTTATATTTTTTGTAATCTCGTCCTGTACCGCAAAAATATCGTCAAGATCACGATCGTAACGCTCGCGCCAGCAGATTTCTTCATTGCTGGAATCGATCAGATTGGCGTTGACCCGGATGTGATCTCCGCTTTTACGTACGCTACCTTCGAGGATATATCGAACACTCTGCTGATCCGCTATTTCTGATATGGATGCTTTTTGATTTTTATATTGAATCGTCGAGTATCTCGAAACGACACGCATGTGCCTGAATCGTGACAGGGTTGAAATGATATCGGTGGTAATCCCATCGCTAAAAAATTCCTGCTCCGGGTCGCCGCTCATGTTTTCGAATGGTAATACGGCGATTGAAGGCAGGTCATCAGGCTCGTTAAGTTGCTGGCGAGCATCCAGTTCATCCTCAAGCCCCGCCTGAACCAGGCAGTCGATGATGTCTTCGTTTAAACTAGCGTCCTCAAATGGTGTATAAGACATCGAGTATTGCAACCACTCGGCCAGAGTCGTCGGCATTGTCGCCATACTATTTCGGCATTCCTGCATAAATTCCTTTAATGCCCGCCTGGCCGGTTCCTTTCGGTTCAATTTTATATTGGCAACGATGTAATACATCTTTAAAAGCTCTGGGTCATTCTTTGAATTAGATATAGTCTCCAGCGCTTTTTCATATTGCCCGGAAAAAATCTGGCATTCGGCCAGATTCCAGTCAGCCCAGGGAATATAGGGATCCAGGCGATGTCCTAGTTCGGCCAATTCCAACGCCTGTTCAAACTCGCCCATCATTTCCAGCGCGAAAGCTTTCATCGTAATAGCGTCGGGGTCGTTCGGGTTTATTTGTAATGCTTTATTAATATGCCCCAGGGCTTTACCAGGTTGTTTACAAAAAATCAGATACTCCCCGTAAAAAGATTGTACGGTTCCGATGTTCGGATCCAACGATAAGGACTTGCTGATATGAACATCTGCCCGCTCAAATGATGCATGGGGATCAACTACCCAACGTTCCAGGTAGTTCAATAAATGGCATATGAAAAGCGTAGTATGGGCGCGAACATTGCCTGGTTCGTTTTCAAGACACTGATTCAATTTCTTAATGGCAATAATCGTATCTGACTGGGTGAATTTATAGCAGTGATAGATTCCACCGAGTAGCAAGTCGTAGGAATCCTGATTCGCCGCACCTTTAGCGATGGCGATCCGCTGTAAGTCGGAGTCGATTTGCCCAGTCACCGTGGCTGCGATAGTTCGACTGAGATCTTCCTCAAGCTCAAACAGATTTTTAATCTCGGCATCATAGCGCTTTCCCCACAGCTGATTACCCGTAGCAGTCTCGATGAGTTGTACTGTGATTCTTATTCGATCAGTTGATTTACGGATACTGCCTTCAACCAAATAGCCAACCTTGAGTTCTCTGGAAATTTCACCCAGGTCTTTGAGCTGTTGCTTAAATGCGAAGCTGGAATTTCGAGGTTAAAGGAAATCAGTTTACTCATGGGGTATGAGGCAACTCGCGACCTGTCGATGACTAGCAAGTCCATTGAAACACCACTCGAACACATGGATGCGCCAATTCTGGCAGGCAAAAAGTTGTGCTTCTTTTCTATTCTACGAGCGGGTGAAGGGCTATTGTCCGGCCTGGAGGAACTTGTGCCTTCGGCCAGAATTGGGCATGTAGGGCTATACCGTGATCCTAAAACCTTAGAGGCCGTAGAGTATTATTTTAAAGCACCGTTAGATCTTGAGCACAGGCTCTGTATTGTTGTCGATCCAATGTTGGCTACCGGTCATTCTGCATCGGCAGCGCTGACCCGGGTTAAGGAAGCAGGCGCAAAAAACATTCGCTTTATCTGCCTTTTAGCCGCACCGGACGGAATACAAACCCTGAAAGACGAGCATCCGGATGTCACTATCTACACGGCTGCAATGGATCGGGAATGCAACGAAAAAGGTTATATACTACCAGGGCTGGGCGACGCTGGTGATCGTCTATTCGGTACCCGCTCAGCTAGTATGAAAAAGTAACTATAAAAACGGAGAAAAGTTTTAGTGGTAGTTTCAGTGGGCGGTAGCCAGTGCAGTATTCACACGCTTGATAAATAGCCGGTATAATAATGCTGTACCCAGTGACCTGGTAATACAGAATAACTTTTTATCCGGATCAAAATTACCCCACTGCCTGTCTAATCAACTCGATAACCACTGGCATTATGGAGGCAATTAGCAACAATGCCATAGTGACGTTAAATGCCTAATGATATCAGTTTGTTTTAACCCGTTGGCTGTTTCTCTCTTACCGATAGTTTCCAGCTCATCGTTATGGGGGTTTCTGTCGTTACCTGGCTAGCTTCGCTGTGGAAATATATTAAATAATTTAATTATTGACTTTATAGTTAAATAACATATAGTTGCGTTCGTTAACTAATCTTATTTATAGAACATAGGATTATCATGCAATCGTTCAACGCAATGCTGCAATCGGTGATTAGCGCTATGGCCCCCTCCACCTGGATCCTAATCATTACCATTATTTTCTCCCTCGCTTATCTGAGAAAATCCCTATAGCAGGTTTTTTTATCACGGCCAGGCGTTGCCAGATCGGTAGTTCTGCATAATTTTGCAGTCATTGGTCGGACGTGACCTTTTTTCTCTCGATAACTATTAAAATCACGCAGGTTCCTGAATAGTCTTAGTTGATGATATCCTTCGGTTACTCAATGCCAATCTGGAGGAGTTATGACTTTAAAAGCCTTAATCGTAGGTGCTGGTAGTGGCACCAGTGCTTCATTTGCCCGAATTTTAGCTAAACAGGGATATCGGGTCGGGTTAGCGGCGCGAAACGTCGATAAACTGGACGGTTTAAAACAGGAAATCGATGGGTTGGCATTCGCCTGCGATGCAACCGAAGTTGATCAGGTGAGAAGTTTATTTGAGCAGGTTGATCAAGTTATCGGCACACCCGATGTGGTTTTGTATAACGCGAGTGCCTATACCGCTGGACCTGTAGCCGAGCTTGATCCCGAGGCAGTTCATAAATCATTAATGTTAACCGGGTATGGCGGATTTCTAGTGGCGCAGCAGGCAGCTAAACGCATGCAATCAGCCGGAAGTGGCGCGATTTTTTTTACCGGTGCTACGGCCAGTGTTAAAGGATTTCCTCAGTTTGCACCATTCGCAATGGGAAAATTCGCCTTGCGAGGTTTAACCCAAAGTCTGGCGCGTGAACTTGGACCGCAAAATATCCACATTGCCCATTTTATTATCGATGGTTCAATTGCATCCCCGGGACGAGATTTGAGTATCGATAAACCGTCGTCAAATGCCGACGATGGGATGTTGGAACCGGATGCGATTGCCGAAGTGTATTTGTCGGTATTAAACCAGCACCGCAGTGCCTGGAGTCTGGAGGTTGATCTACGTCCCTGGAAGGAGAACTTCTAGCGTTTTTGCAGGCTAATATGGCGTCCTGTCCAGTCTGGTTTTTCGGATACCTCCGCCTGCTTTAGTGCAGCCTGAACCGATTCGGGCATTTCGATAGTGCGTGATTCACGAGTGCCATAATGCAAAACCATAAACTCACCGGTGGCGCATAGATCACCTTCGACCAGCATTTTGTGGGCGAACCAGATTTTTTTTGCATCCGACCCAAGCACGATTGTTTCGATGTCCATTACCGACGGTGATCGTACATCGTTCAGATAGCGCAGGTGGGTTTCCACGGTATAAATGGCACAGCCAGTGCGCTCGAAATAATCGACACCAATACCGAAATTATGCTGAAATTTCCAGGTTGTATTGGTAAACGGCAGCAGATAATAGGCCTCGTTTAAGTGCCCATAGGCATCAAGCCAGCTATCCTGTAGTGGCTCGGAATGGAAGTTGAAACTAGTCATTGGCAGGCTCGTGATTACTGCAAGAGGTTACTTGCAGTATAATTTTTTCATCGCATCGTTAAAAGCAAATAATAGGGCTAGCAAGCCATCTGAACCTTCAATAATCGATATGCATGCGCATTCACTGATAGTAGAATCGCGCGATGCAAACTATCATTAACATATCTCAGCTCTCGAAAACTTACGATTCGGGCTTTCACGCACTCAAAAATATTAATCTTGACATCTACGAGGGAGAAATTCTCGCGCTGCTCGGACCCAACGGTGCTGGTAAAACGACCCTGATTTCGATTATATGCGGTATTGTTTCGGCTAGCACGGGATCGGTAACTGTAGCCGGCCATGATATCGTCGACGGTTATCGCATTACACGCGAGATGATCGGTCTGGTGCCGCAGGAACTTACCCTCGGTGCATTTGACACGGTCTGGGCCTCTGTCAATTTCAGTCGCGGTTTGTTCGGCAAGAAACCCAACTCTGCTTATATCGAACAATTGCTAAAAGATTTGTCGCTGTACGACAAAAAAGATAATGAATTGAGAGAATTGTCTGGTGGTATGAAGCGCCGCGTACTGATAGCCAAAGCGCTTTCGCACGAACCCAGAATATTATTTTTAGACGAACCGACCGCCGGGGTGGACGTTGAACTGCGAAGGGATATGTGGGAACTGGTGCGAGGCCTTCGTAAATCGGGTGTAACAATTATTCTTACTACCCATTACATAGAAGAGGCCGAGGAAATTGCTGATCGGGTCGGCGTGATCAACAATGGAGAACTATTATTAGTAGATCAGAAGCAGTCCTTGATGCAGGATTTTGGCAGGAAACAACTGGTGCTTGAAATGAAGCAAGCAGTCGATTCTGTTCCGGAATCACTAGCCAGATTTAATCTCGAAAAATCCGTCGATGGTAACCAGTTGACCTATACCTACGACACGCATGCCAGTCGCACTGGAATCACTGCGTTATTGCAAAGTCTGAATGAAGCTGGCCTCGCAATGAAAGACCTGAAAACCAGCCAGACTTCGCTGGAAGATATTTTTGTCAAGCTGGTCAGGGCGCAATCATGAATTATCAGGCTATTCGAGTGATTTATAAAAATGAAATGCTACGCGCGTGGAATACTCTTTTACAGTCTCTCGCCTCACCAGTTATTTCTACGTCACTCTACTTCGTCGTGTTTGGCGCTGCAATTGGTTCCCGCATCGAAGAAATTGACGGCGTATCTTATGGCGTTTTTATCGTTCCCGGCCTGGTAATGTTGTCATTACTGACGCAAAGTATCGCAAATGCCTCGTTCAGTATTTTCTTCCCTAAATTTACCGGTGCTATTTACGAAGTGATGTCCGCTCCAATTTCGTTTTTCGAAATTATTATTGGTTATGTCGGCGCCGCCGCGACGAAATCTATGATTCTGGGGCTGATAATCCTGGCTACAGCCAATCTTTTCGTCGATCTGAATATTGCTCATCCGGTGTGGATGGTGGCTTTTCTGATATTAACCTGCGTTTCATTCAGTTTATTCGGATTTATTATCGGCCTGTGGGCGTCTAATTTCGAAAAGTTGCAACTTATACCGATGCTGGTTATTACACCGTTGGTGTTTCTCGGTGGCAGCTTTTATTCGGTGAGTATGTTGCCTCCAGCCTGGCAAACGGTGACGCTGTTTAACCCGGTTCTTTATTTAATTAGTGGCTTTCGCTGGAGTTTCTTTGAAGTAGCTGATGTCGGAGTAGGCATTAGCCTGACGATGATTACGTTATTTTTACTATCTTGTTTGGTGCTGGTGTGGTGGATGTTTAAGACGGGGTATCGGCTCAAACAATGATCCTAGAAAACCCAGTTGGGCGCGAAAAAGACGCGTAAGATATTGGCGTGCATAGTGAAATCAAAAAATTCGTAGGCACCTTATTGGTGATTAGAGGTTTTTTTATTTTGCTAGGCGCGTCAAGAGCTTGCGTGGACTTTCGTGATCCAACTGGGTTTTCTAGGATGATTAGCTATTTTAAGATAAAAAAATTGGCCGTCCCTGGCCACAATATAACGAAGAAAGAGGAGGAGGAGATTCTTCGCTGTTTATTGCCGTTCTCGACAATAAGGGTAAATTTAAGCGGTGTCGCTTAACGCTGCCAAAAATTCTTGCTGGCTTCGGTTTCGACTTCGACGCGAGTCAGGCCGATGTCTGTCAGCATACGATCACTCATTTCTGCCAGCTGGCGACGATCTGTGGCGCGTGACACCCAGATTGCCATAGTCTTTTGGACTGTAGTTGCTGCCGCTTCGATACGTTGAACCAGAGCGTACAGAGCTGAGCTGATTTCGAGGCCTTCGATGAAATTGTATAATCTGATAGTAGTCATGTTCATTCTCCTGATAAATGCCGCCAGGTGGACGAGACCTGATTGCTGTGTTAGTTAATGGAGATTATTATAGCCTTCGACTGTTATAGTAACAGATACAGTAATAAAGAAATGTATGCATAACAGATA
This sequence comes from uncultured Gammaproteobacteria bacterium, assembly GCA_964196115.1. Taxonomy (GTDB): domain Bacteria; phylum Pseudomonadota; class Gammaproteobacteria. Next base: position 58,371 of record CAXMRQ010000035.1, on the reverse strand, counting down.
ACCATAACAGTTAAACTGTTTGAAATTTTTGTGATGTGCTTCACATGATTGCTGTGAACTACTGCTCCTGAATTGTAATCCGGCCCTTAGGGGAGCCAATTTATTTAATATAACTTATTGATTAATAACAATATTATACAAACAGGTAGCTATGTGTTGGAAATTACAAAAACTGGCTTAACTAGAGCCGCATAATGGGTGGATATTTTGTGAAATATTGATTTTCAATTGCTTTAATTAAAGTAAAATATCAATCAAAAAAACGTGACTTAAATTTCAAGTACAGTTGATCCAGTGGTGTTTCGGGCCTCCAGGTTCCGGTGAGCATCGGCACAATCGGCCAATGCGAAACTCTGATTAACGTGAATTTTAACGGTGCTATTTGCGACAACTTTAAACAGACTATTCGCAGCTTCTTCCAGTAGTTCCCGCGTTGAGATATGTGTTGCTATTGTCGGTCGAGTGACATAAAGCGATCCTTTAGGCGCAAGAATGGCAGGACTAAATGGTTCCACCGGGCCACTGGCATTACCGTAGGTCGCAAATACTCCGAACGGTCTTAGTGAATCTAGAGAAGATTCGAATGTCGCCTTGCCGATTGAATCGTACACCACAGCTACGCCGACTCCATCGGTAATGTCGCGCACGCGTTTTGCGATATCTTCGTCACGATAAAGAATAGTGTGTTCGCATCCATTTGCCTTTGCCAGTTCAGCCTTTTGTTCCGAACCGACACAGCCGATCACGCTAACTCCAAGTTGTTTAGCCCACTGGCACAAGATTAACCCGACCCCGCCAGCGGCTGCGTACATCAAGATCGTATCACCCGGTTGTACCGGGTAGGTTCTATGTAGCAGGTAATAAGCAGTAATTCCCTTGAGCATCATTGCGGCCGCGGTCCGGTCGTCGATACTGTCTGGTATTTTAACCATATGCTTTGCGTCGATTAGGCGTGCTTCGGCATAAGCGCCAATTTGCATTGCATAGGCTACACGGTCACCTACGCTCAATGTGCTCACGCCTTCACCTACTGCATCGACAACACCTACGGCCTCCATTCCCAGAATAGCAGGGAGTTCCTCTACAGGATATAACCCGGTACGTCCATAAACATCGATATAGTTCAATCCACAGGCGGTTTGTCTGAGTCGTACCTGGCCCTTTCCGGGTTCGCCAACGTCAATGTCTTCCCATATTAATACTTCGGGGCCGCCTGTCTGGTGAATTCTGATCGCTTTAGTCATTGTGATTTCCGTGATTTGAGGATTGCTGAGGAAAAATTAATGGACCAGCCATTATGCAAACTAATATTTGTGTTACAAGTTTAAACCCACAGGCGTTTACGGTTCTAATCAAATTTTTATTTATTGTCTGGTGCCCCATTTGCCGTGATGCGGATTGAAAAAAACAATACCGAAACCACAAGCGCAACACCAAACCATTGCGATGCCAACAATTGTTCCTGCAAAATAATCACCGCCAATAGAATTGAAACCACCGGTTCCAGATTCAATATGAAAGCCGCCGTAGTGGCCGGTAATCTCGCCAGGGCTTCAAACTGGCAAAGTATCGCTATCAGGTAAAATAGCGTAGCTGCAGCAAGCGCGGTCATAGCAGTGGTAGCTGTCGGTAGCGAAAACTGAGTTACTATCAGGGGGAGTATCATTGCCAGACCAACTGCGTTAACCCAGAATGTCATCACTAGCGGATTAATTTTTGGTGCGACTCGAGCACCGCTGATAAAGGTATAAGCTGCACCTAACCCGGCCAGCGCAGCAAACAGCAGTCCGGTAGTATTAAGCTTTACCGATCCACTTGATAACGCCAGAAAAAGTCCTACAAAGGCGAGGAAAAAAACCGTAATTAGTGTCGGTGAAGGAGAGACTTGTCGGCGAAATGCTGAGTAGATCAATACTAATAAAGGGTAGGTATAGAGTATCAGTACCGCGAGACTTACCGAGATTAATTCCACCGATAACAGGTAACATATCATTGACCCGGACCAGATAAAGCCGAGTTTAAATACAGGCCCATACTGGCGACGGTCAATATTAAATGTTCGGCGTTTGCCGACAATCAACAGGCCAAAGACTAATGTTGACATCAGAAATCGGGTCAACATCAGTGTCATGGCATTTCCGTCAGCCGCATAAAAAACCTTTGCCTGTGTTGTGATCGAACCGAGGCCGATTGCTGTGACCAAAGCGAAGAAAATTCCTGCATGTACTGGTTTGAGTGAATTCATACAATATTACTTTAAAGCAATTTGATACTTGCGTAGATATTTATTCTTTCTGAAAGACCTATTCTGAATCTATAATGTCATGTCAATTGTTTCAGTCTGATTAATTATATGAGTGAATTAATATTACCCGACTCTCTGGTTAGCGCCGAATGGTTACAGCAGAATATCGACCACCCGAAACTGGTGATTTTTGATGCCAGTTGGCATATGCCTGTTACAGGCCGAAGTGGTTTTGAGGAGTGGCAGAAAGAGCGAGTTAAAAATGCGCGTTTTTTCGATTTTGACCAGACAGTGTGCGAGCCCGATTCTGAGTTACCGCACATGATGCCGAGAGCAGATCGCTTTACCGATAAGGCACAGGAGCTCGGGTTAAATCAGGATAGCGTGGTGGTGGTTTATGATTCGCTCGGTATGTTTTCCAGCCCCCGGGTCTGGTGGATGTTGAAGTCGATGGGATATACAGCCTGTGCCATTCTTGATGGTGGTTTACCTTCCTGGCAAAAGGCGGGATTTGTTACCAGCGGTGATGCCACTTCGATTGTTTGTGATCGAGGTAATTTTGTCGCCAGTCCGGTGGTCGGTGGATTTTGTGACGCCGCTACGGTACTCAATGCGATCGATGACCCATCAATAACAATTTTAGATGCCAGGCCAGCAGAGCGTTTTCGGGGTGAAGTCGATGAGCCACGCGCCGGGCTGCGCAGAGGCCATATGCCGGGTGCTGTCAATTTGCCTTTTGTTGAATTATTCGATCAGGGTTTAATGAAATCTAAATCTGAATTAAAGCAGATATTTAATCAGAAGATACCCCCGGGCAATTCTTCTATTTGTAGTTGTGGCTCGGGTGTGACTGCATGCGTGATTGCGTTTGCCGCGCACCTGGTCGGTCACAGCGATATGACGGTCTACGACGGCTCCTGGTGCGAATGGGGGTTGCCCGGAGAGTTACCCGTCGAAGAGGGTAATTAATCCACCGATATCTTCGAAAACTTCGTCGGCCAGCGCTTCAAGTTCCGCTCGCGTGCTGGTGCCGGTTAGCACACCAACACAAAGACCCGCCGCCGCACTCTTGCCCATTTCCATATCGTGGCTATTATCGCCGACTACAATGACTTCGGATGGCGCTAACGAGGTTGCTTCACAAAATGCGAGCACCATGCCCGGTTCGGGTTTAGTGCCGTGGCCACTGTCGTAACCGCATAGAAACTCAAACTCGGATAACACGTCAAAAGATTGTAAGGTGTTATGAATTCCCTGATAACTATCACTGGTAGCGACGCCCAGTTTTATACCAGCCTGTTTCAGTGTGCGTAGAGTCGATTGCAAATTATTGACTGGTGTCGCGTGTAGTGCGCCCTGTTGCTGGAATATCTGATTTAACCGTGTACTCATTGCTTGCAGTTTTTCATCGTCGTCTGAATTCGGCAATTGTGACGACCATGCGATAGCAATTTGATGATTATTGCCCGCGGCGAGTAGCGATCCACCGGTAAAACGACCGCTACTATGATCAAAACCGTGACACCCCAGTAATTCATCCGCGAGTTTCTGGTCATGGTTCGCAAATTCGAGTGCGGCGTAGTGATATACCGGCAGCCAGGTTGAGTTAAAGTCGATCAGGGTTCCGTCTTTATCGAAGACGATACCTTTATAGGACATCAGTTACTTCCTGTCTGTAATACGTGGCTAATAGATTTAGATGGTAAACGAACTTTTTAAATTGCTCCTCACTATAATTCAGTTCCAAGACAAGTGACAGGCCGAGGATAAAAGTGGTAAACCAGCTGGGTTACGAAACAGAGTTAAGCAGTGTTGAGAAAAATGCATTGACACCCGAAGATGCCTATCACATGGGCCTCAAAGCCGATCATCCCGAAGCAGACTTGATTGTTATATCCTGTACCGATTACCGCGCGCTTGAAGCAGTGCCAGCGTTGGAGCAGGTGCTGGATAAACCAGTTGTCACGAGTAATTCTGCACTGATGTATGTATGCCTGAAAAGACTGGGAATCGATTGTAGTAGTATTAGTGCCGGGGGGCGGTTATTTCGATAATAGGCTTGAGTCCGTCATCCCAGAGAAACGCGGCGCAAACCGGCATCGGATGACCAGGATAGATCATATTTTCACCTAATTGAGATACCCCACCTGGGTTAGTGGTTCCTGCTAATTAGTGAATATCTTCAGCCAAACAGCCTGCGAGCCGACACTATAATCTGCCTACGGATATTAGTTGTATTTTCCTTAAGATTGATCTTTCAGGTTGTTTCGTGTTATATCGGTGCTACTGCAATGTTTTAATAATTAATTTTCCAAAATAAAAGAAAACATGCTGCAGAGGAAACTATCTACGGACAACCTAAATATTATAAATCGAGGACATTCCAATGACCGATATCAAAGCGTTAGAAAAATTAGCAATTGAAGGTAAGCTAGATCGCCGTGAATTTATCAAGCGCGCAGGCGCACTGGGCCTTGCCGCGCCTTTCGCAACCAGTCTGCTTTCACAATCTGTTCAAGCCGCGACGCCGAAAAAAGGTGGCAGATTTGTGATGGGATTAGGATATGGCTCGACCACCGATACACTGGTCCCCGGCCAGGATGAGAATGGCTTTGTGTCATCCCTGTCGTGGAGCTTTCGAAACCAGTTGACGGAAATTGATAACAATGGACGCACGATACCGGAACTGGCTGAAAGTTACGAAGCCAGCGCCGATGCCAAAACTTGGACATTCAAGTTACGCCGGGGCGTCGAATTCCATAATGGCAAAACCATGACTGCCGATGATGTTATACCCTCGTTCAATTTCCATCGTGGGGAAGATACGAAATCTGCCGGAAAGGCTTTTCTGACTGCGGTATCAAGTATCACCAAGAAAGGCAAGTACGAGGTCGAATTCAAACTCGCAGAAGGCAATGCTGATTTCCCGTCGATTGTCAGCAGTGGCCAATTTCCGATTGTGCCGGCAAAAGATGGAGAGCTGGATTGGCAATCATATGTGGGAACTGGCGGATACACGGTTGAGAAATTCGAACCGGGCGTACGTGCTTCACTCAAACGAGCTCCCAATTACTTTAAATCAGACCGTGCCCATTTCGATGAAGTCGAGCTGCTTTCGTTGCTGGATACCACGGCTCGACAAAATGCGGCCATGAATGGTGACGTACATTCAATTAGTCGCGTCGACCCAAAAACAGTGCACTTGATGAGCCGGGTCAGCAGGCTAAAAATCATCGAAGCAACCGGCACCTTGCATTACACCTTTCCGATGCGGGTAGATGTCGCACCATTCGACAATTATGATTTACGCATGGCGGTCAAGCTGTCAGTTGATCGTGAGCAACTGGTTAAAAAGATTCTGCTGGACCATGGTGCACTCGGTAACGATCATCCGATCTCAACTGCTAATCCCTATCATAATGCCGAAATGCCTCAACGCAGCTACGATCCGGACAAGGCTCGTCATCACCTGAAGAAAGCAGGTATGGAGGGCATTACGCTCGATTTGAGTTCGTCAGACGCCGCATTTGCCGGTGCTGTTGACGCAGCCTTGTTGATTAAAGATTCAGCAGCCAGGGTAGGAATCGACATCAACGTGGTTCGTGAGCCGAAAGACGGATACTGGTCCAATGTCTGGAACAAAAAACCCTGGAGTGCCTGCTACTGGAGTGGTCGCCCTACGGAAGACTGGATGTTCTCTGCTGCCTACACGGCCGGAGGCAAATGGAACGACACAGCCTGGCACACGGGTGCTGCTGCAGACCAATTTAATAAGTTGGTTGTACAAGCGCGTGCTGAATTAGATACCAACAAGCGCCGTGAACTGTACTATGAATGTCAGGTAATCGTGAACGAACATGGCGGCGCACTGGTACCGATGTTTGCTAATTATATAATGGCGCTAGATAAAAGTGTAATGCACGACAAAATGGCAGGAAATTTTGACTATGACGGTTACAAGGCGGCTGAAAGGTGGTGGTTCGCCTAATCAGTCAACTTGAGGCAATGTGAGACAATGGGCTAAAGCCCATTGTCTCACATTGGGGACACTACCCTTTTAGATCCTCCAATTTAGTCTCCGTGCCCGTATGAATCGAGGCTTAGAAAAATCGTAAAGGGTAACGTCCCATTTTGCCTTTTTGTGGCCTTTCAACCAAACGTGCTACGAGCCGACAGCATAATCTGGCAACGGGAATTAATTAGCCCATCCTTAAGATTGATCTTTCAGGCTGTTTCGTGTTATATCAGTACTACTGCGTTGTTTTAATAATTAGTTTTCAAAAATAATAAGTAAACAAATTGCAAAGGAAATTATCTACGGACAACCTAAATATTATAAATCGAGGAAATTCCAATGACCGATATCAAAGCGTTAGAAAAATTAGCAATAGAAGGTAAGCTAGATCGCCGTGAATTCATCAAGCGTGCGGGCGCACTGGGCCTGGCGGCGCCGTTCGCTACTACCCTGCTTTCGCAATCCGTGCATGCGGCCACACCCAAAAAGGGTGGCAAGTTTAGACTGGGTGTTGGGCATGGTTCGACGACTGACACGCTGGATCCCGGAACGCATGAAAACGGTTTTATGAACGACACCGTTTTTGCTTATTCCAATCATCTGTTCGAGGTTGCCAATACCGGGCAACTGATACCCGAACTGGCGGAGAGCTTCGAGGCCAGCAAGGACGCCAAAACCTGGGTGATCAAACTACGCAAGGGGGTCGAATTTCACAACGGCAAGTCGATGACCGCAGATGATGTCATCGCGTCGATCAATCATCATCGAGGCGAAGATTCCAAATCGGCCGGCAAATCGCTGCTGGATCCGCTAGTGAGCATGAAAAAGAATGGCAGCCACGAGGTTACCTTCACGCTCAGCGGCGGTAACGCCGACTTCCCATTCATCCTCAGCGATTATCACTTTGCAATTATGCCGGAAAAAGGTGGCAGCATGGATTGGCAGGCGGGTTTTGGCACCGGTGGTTACATGATCGAGAAATTCGAGCCGGGCGTTCGCGCCACCTTCAAACGTAATCCGAACTACTGGAAGGCCGGGCGAGCGCATTTCGATGAAATCGAACTGTTATCGCTAGTCGATGTCACATCGCGGCAAAGTGCGGCCATGAATCAGGAAGTAGACATGATCGACCGGGTCGATCCAAAAACCGTGCACTTGATTAGTCGTAATCCGAATCTTAAAATCCTGGAGACTACGGGTACCTTACACTACACCTTCCCGATGCGCGTCAATGCAGCACCGTTTGATAACTATGATGTGCGCATGGCGCTCAAGCTGTCGGTTGATCGTGAACAGCTGTTGAAGAAAATCCTGCTCGGACACGGCGCAATCGGCAACGATCACCCGATTTCGACAGCGAATCCGTATCATAACGGTGAAATGCCGCAACGCAAATACGATCCGGACAAGGCCCGCTACCATATCAAAAAAGCTGGCATGGAGAATACACCCATCGATCTCGGCACTTCGGAAGCGGCATTTTCCGGCGCGGTCGACGCGGCGCTGTTGATAAAGGATTCTGCGGCTAAGGCTGGCGTCAATATCAACGTGATACGTGAGCCCAAGGATGGCTACTGGTCAAACGTCTGGAACAAAAAACCCTGGGCCGCCTGCTACTGGGGTGGCCGTCCGACCGAGGACTGGATGTTTACTGCGGCCTATGTGGCTGAAAGTAAATGGAACGACACGGCCTGGACCAAAGGTCCGGCGGCCGATCGCTTCAACAAGCTAGTCATTGCGGCGCGGTCCGAACTCGATACCAGTAAACGTCGCGAGATGTACTACGAGTGCCAGGTGCTGATTAGTGACGACGGCGGCACGTTGGCCCCGATGTTTGCCAACTACATCATGGCGCTTAACAAGAAAGTCGCGCATGGCCAGGTTGCGGGCAACTGGGATAAGGATGGCAACAAGGCCATCGAACGTTGGTGGTTTGCTTAAACTGAAGGACTGAGGTAATGGGCTGCGGTCCATTACCTCTCTATAATTATTATTACTCTGGCTGCTATTTAGCGGGAATCGAATAGGCCTGCTGGTTTGAGGAGGGGAGCATTGTGCATCCGATAGTTCGCACCATACTGCAAAGACTTGGCCTGGGCTTAGTCACGTTGTTTGTGGTCTCGTTGATTATATTCAGCTCGATCGAATTTTTGCCGGGCGACTTTGGCCAGGCGGTCCTGGGTCAGGCGGCATTACCCGAAACCGTCCAGGCATTTCGAACTGAGCTCGGATTGGATCTGCCGATGCATGAACGCTATCTAGACTGGTTGGGTGGCATACTGACCGGGGATATGGGTAATTCATTTTCCGGAAGAGGATCTTCGGGTGGCGCAGATCGTTCGCGGGCTGTTATCGATTTAATAGCGCCGCGCCTGGCTAACACCTTATTTCTGGCGTCTATGGCTGCAATCATTTCAGTTCCACTCGCGTTGTTTCTCGGCATAACAGCCGCACTCTATCGAAATTCAATCTATGATCGAGTGGTCAACGCGCTGACCTTGACCACAATTTCGTTTCCCGAATTTTTCGTCGCATACATGTTAATACTATTTTTATCTTCGTTTACCAAAGTTTTTCCGTCACTGGCTAACATCAGCTCGGATGCGACATTCTGGGAACAGGTTTATTTATCCGCTTTGCCGGCACTGACGCTGACACTAGTCATAATAGCCCATATGATGCGCCAGACCCGGGCAGCGATCATCAACCTGATGGCGAGCCCCTATATTGAAATGGCCAATCTTAAAGGAGTTTCGAAAATGCAGGTTATTTTGCAGCATGCGTTGCCAAATGCCTGGGCTCCGATTGTCACTGTCATCGCGTTCAACCTAGCCTATCTGGTGGTCGGTGTTGTCGTGGTTGAGGTAGTCTTTGTCTACCCGGGAGTCGGCCAGTTAATGGTTGACGCAGTAACCACTCGAGACGTGCCGGTAGTGCAGGGGTGCGCGATGATTTTTGCAGCGACTTATATATTACTCAACTTGTTTGCGGACATTATTTCGATTGTTACCAACCCCAGACTATTACATCCAAGATGAGAACTAATTCATGAGCAATGGTGGAGAACAGGGCTATTCAGCAGCGGGCGAAGTCAGCATGCTCAAAGCTCGTCGAACACTGCTAGAAAATATCTGGCGTGGTCTTAAATCCGCGCCACCGACGGCGCTGTTCGGCATGGTCGTTATATTGATTTATGTATTCTTCGCGCTATTCGCGCCGCTACTGGCACCGTATGGCGAGGCCGAAATATTTGATCTGTCCTACGCACCCTGGAGCGACGAATTCATGTTCGGTACCGATCAATTGGGCCGCGACGTTCTCTCAAGGCTTATTTACGGCGCTCGAAATACAGTCGGCATCGCCTTTGCGACCACCGTGCTCGCATTTTTAATCGGCGGAAGTCTCGGCATTACCGCAGCTCTCAGCCGGGGATGGCTGGATGACCTTATCAGCCGCTCAGTCGATGTTTTAATGGCCATACCCAGCCTGATTTTCGCGCTGATCCTGATATCCATGTTTGGCGCAACTGCGACGAATTTGATCTTGATTATCGCGGTACTCGACGCCACCCGTGTTTTTCGTGTGACTCGAGCGGTGTCGCTCAATGTGGTGGTGATGGATTATGTAGAAGCCGCCAGGCTCAGAGGTGAAGGTTTAAGCTGGGTTATGCGCAGAGAAATATTACCCAATATTCTGCCGCCATTAATCGTCGAGTTTGGATTACGCTTTTGCTTCGTATTCCTGACCATTGCGGCATTGTCTTTTCTCGGCGTTGGTATTCAGCCGCCGACCGCTGACTGGGGCTCGATGGTTCGTGAAACCGCCGGTCTGATTCAATTTGCCGAATATGATTTAACCGCGGCCATGACACCGATGTTGCCTGCAGCGGCGATTGCACTGTTGACCGTCGCAGTCAATTTCGTAGTCGACTGGTTCCTGCATAAAACCAGCGGCCTAAAAGATGAGCATTAAAGCATGAGTACCGATAAAAAAGGGCAAAAAGGCGATATCCTGCTGGAAATGCACGGCATCGTAATCGATGGCTATAGTGACGACCGTTGGCATGAGATTATAAAAGGCGTTGATGTTGTATTGAAGCGCGGTGAAATCATGGGCCTGATCGGTGAATCCGGTGCAGGAAAATCAACTCTGGGTTTGGCAGCGATGGGGTTTGCAAAACCAGGCTGTAAAATCAATGGCGGCAGTATCATCTTCGATGGCATCGATTTAATCAAAGCTTCGGAAGATGATAAGCGCAAGCTACGCGGTTCGCGCATCGCCTATGTCGCCCAGTCCGCCGCAGCGTCTTTCAATCCCTCGCATAGGCTCATCAATCAAACCGTTGAGTCGGCTGTTCGCCATGGCATAAAGTCTGAAAGTGAAGCCAAAGCGGATGCTCGAGCTCTATATCGCGATCTGCAACTGCCGAATCCAGACTCAATTGGAGACCGCTATCCGCACCAGGTTTCTGGCGGTCAGCTACAACGCGTGATGACCGCGATGGCAATGTCACCGCGACCTGATTTAATTATTTTCGATGAACCTACGACTGCGCTCGATGTTACAACCCAGGTAGAAGTATTAGCCTCGATGCGAGAAATTGTCGAGCAATACCACACCGCCGCAATTTATATTACTCACGATTTAGCGGTGGTCGCGCAGATGGCCGATGTGATCAAAGTTTTGCGTTACGGAGAAACCATCGAAGACGCCGATACCCGAACAATGCTGGCAAATCCGGAAAAAGAATACACCAAATCGTTATGGTCGGTTCGCTCTATCGAAAAACAGGAAGAGGAGTCGGAGGATATCATTCTCAGAGTTGACCACATTGATGCCAGTTACACGGGTAGTGCCAAGGTACTGGATGATGTTTCGATCGAGGTGCCACGCGGACACACGGTGGCGATAGTGGGCGAATCCGGTTCGGGTAAGTCGACGGCTGCCCGCGCTATCACCGGATTGTTACCACCGAGCAAGGGGCAGATCTTATATAACGGTAAACCCCTGCCGCCGGCATTAAAAGAGCGTAGTGTCGATCAACTGCAAAAGATTCAGATGATTTATCAAATGGCCGATACGGCGATGAATCCGCGACAAACAATCCGTGACATCATCGGCAGACCACTCGAGTTTTATCTAGGTTTGAAAGGCAGGGAACGTGATCAGCGATTGTTGGAATTAATGGAAATGATCGAACTCGATGAAAGCTTTATCAACAGACTGCCAGCCGAACTTTCCGGTGGCCAGAAACAACGTATTTGTATTGCGCGTGCCCTGGCTGCTAATCCTGAATTAATTATATGTGACGAAGTCACATCAGCGCTCGACCAGATCGTACAGAAAGGCATTCTGGAATTATTACTACGCCTGCAAAGAGAACTGGGTCTGACCTATATTTTCATCACCCACGACATCGCTACGGTGAAAGCTATCTCCGATCAAATTGTGGTAATGCTGGAAGGAAGAGTCGTCGAACAGGGGATGAAAAGTGAAATCCTGGCGCCCCCTTATCCTGACTATACCAAGCTATTATTATCTTCAGTTCCGGAAATGGATCCTGACTGGCTAACCGGGTTATTGAAGGAACGTGCGCAAGACCAGCCACCCACATAACCAGGGTAAAAGTTCATACGCTTACACTTGTATATTGCCTCCTTTATTTTGTGTTCGTGCTAAGATCATATCAGTGCGGGTGGAATCAGAACCCCAATTTTTACCAGGTTGCGAACTCAAAGACGCATTTGTTTGAAGGGAAATATGAAGCTTGTTACTTATAATATTCGCTTCGGCCTGGGGCTCGATCAGCAAATAGATCTTGGGCGCATCGCCGAGACCGTACGCGACGCGGACATTATCTCTTTGCAGGAGGTAGAGCGTTTCTGGCTGCACAGCGGCATGACTGATCAGCCTGAAATTCTTGGAAAACATTTACAGGAGTTCTATTGGGCATATGGCTCAGCATTCGATGTGGATGCCAGTACGCGCAACGATGAAGGCATCGTGCTCAATCGGCGACGCCAATTTGGTCCCATGGTGCTTTCTCGCTGGCCCATTAGTATGTCTCGTTTAATTGTTTTGCCAAAGTTGGGTACGGTGGACAGTTTGAACATGGATACGGGAGCTATTGAATGCGTGATAGATACACCGTCGGGTCCCCTTAGAATTTATTCGCTGCATCTATCTGCAGTCTCCTCGCGTGAACGCCTGATGCAGATTGACAGGATATTAGAGTTCCACCGAAATGCTCAGGTGAGCGGCGGTGCCTGGACCGGTGGTGAGGTGGACGAGAATGTTGATCCGGTCGAGGCCAGGCATATGGCTGAGCTGAACTGGAGTAATGATGAGACCCCACCGCAAATGCCCGGGGAGGCTGTCGTGATGGGCGACTTTAACAGCCTGCCAGATACCGCTGAATACGAAAAAATGGTGGGTGCGTTAGACCCCTGCTATGGTCGAGTTGCGCATCTTGATGGCTTCGTCGACAGTTGGACTAGCACCAGGCAGGGACAGGATGATCGCGCCAGTTGGTGGCCTGATCCGCCCGAACGTAAACCCGGCCATGGTTTATGCCTGGACTACTGCTTCCTCTCCCCGGGCCTGGCCCGACAGGTTGAACGTGCCTGGGTTGATCAAGCCGCGGATGGATCGGATCATCGACCCTATTGGGTTGAACTGAATTTCTGAATGCGCCCCAATAATTTTGATTACTCAGGGTATCCTCTACCGAATATAAATATAATAAGGGGACGTTACCCTTTTGAATATACGCCAGTTAGGCCTATGCGTACTGCTAATGCGCAATGACTTTATTCCAGGTTGTAGGGTGAATTTTTTTAGTGCATAAATTGAAAGATTAACTGCCTGGCACAAGTCCATCACAACATAAAAAAAGGGCAGCATTGCTACCCCTTTAATACTGTTCTGTTAACAGTAAAGTTTACCAGGCAAACCACCAGCGTTCGGCGTTTTTTTCACCATCTAGTTCCCAGTTATTCCCGATCACCGCCGGGGTCATCACATTCTTTTTACGCGCAAGAACATCGCTTAAAAATAACGGTAGGCAAACATCGCCTTCTGCATTAACAATCTGCTGCTAATTTACACACATTACTAATGACTGACATGCTGTCTCGCGTTGATGGATTGATTCCTTTTTAGTTGAATCATTTGATGACTTTTAGTGTTTTACCTGGTGGTCCGTCTGGTCGTCGTAAGCGAGGTGACATACCAGCATAGAAAGCTTTGCTTCTTATAATTTATAATAATAACGATTCTAGCTTGTGCCTGTAGTTTTCAACCGATTTAATATCCAGGCCTGCAACCTTGCCATCATCATCATAACGTCTTACCTGAACAGCAGACTGATGATAAGGGCTAGATTTAAACTTTTTGACTTCGGCTTCTGTCATCGGACCACCTTGAACCTGCAAGGATTGAACTGAAGCCTCTGAAAGACAGGCAAAGTATTGCTCGTCGGTAGCGCACAAATATTTCTTTGCAGCCACGTGCAAACGAATTGGTTCAGTGACTGCGACTGGATAGAACGCCTGGAGAAAATTGGCGCCAGCCTCTTCGTGCAGGTTATCGACGCCGTTTTCGAGAGCGTCGATTGGAAAATTGCCGACAAAATGGCCGATGTCATGTAGCAGAGCGGCGATCACCAGGTCGTCGGAAGCGCCATCGGCCAAGGCACAGGCTGCAGTTTGTTCCATGTGTTGCGCCATGCTCACTGGTTCACCCATGTACTCTTCAGCGCCTCGACGTCTGAACAGATCGAGTATGAAATCAACTACAGTATCGCGATTCAAAGAATAATTATTCATAAAGGTTCCTGTTTTTAATTTCTGTTGGCTAAACTGTTTATTGCAGCACCGATCTGGTATTGACTGAAAATAGCGATACCGTGTCGTTTTAGCAGGGCGGTGGTTACGCCAATTCCCCAGCGCTTGGTCCTGCTAAAACTGCCATCGTAAATTTGCTTGCTACCGCAGGAAGGACTGAATTCAGTCAAAATAGCGACCGATATCTGGTGCTGCTGGCATAATTTAAGCGCCAGATTGGCACCTCCCAGAAAAAAATCAGTTACATCATCGCCATTGACGGTAGTGACCTTGCCTAGCTTATCGATCACGGCAACTCCATCGCCCTGTTGAATCTCGGCTGAATCCCGTGGGGTTGGCAATCCACTCGCCACTTCGGGGCAGAATGCTATGACTCGGTCCTGCTTTACCAGTTCCTGCAACTCGGTGTTTTCGAATGACTTGCTTCGTCCGTCGTAACGAACCGGGTCGCCGAGCAGGCAGGCGCTGACCAATAGCTTGTCCATTAACAGATACTGCGATTCACAGTGCACCCTGCTTTAGTACGGTGTCGATAATAATTTCGATTAAATCAAAGTTGGACTCAGCGCTGATGTCTTCAAAATAAATTGTGCCTGGCCAGGGGGGTACTCTTAAATTATAACCATTCTTCTCGATGGATTTGGCAACCGTCTTAATCGCCTCTGTATATTCACAGGCCATGGCCTTGATTTCCTGTTTTGCGATTTCCAGATCGGCAATGCTGTTACGGTCGATCAGGGTAGCGCCAATGCCCATAAACAGTGGGATATTGCACCTAATTGCCTGCTCCACATAAAAACTAACAGCTGTGCGATCTTCGGCGAGACGAATCACATAATCAGGGCAAACGCTATTTTTTATATCAAATAATTCAACTAGGCTTGGGTGCTCAGGGTCGGTTTTTCTGGGGTTCCTACGCCTCGATGACGAAGAATTTCTTTTGTTTGCCTGGGTTACGTAATCGCCACGGTAATTGGCATCATAGACGCGTTTCCCCCATGGATTTGCAGCGATTAGCCGCTGAGTCGACCGAATAGCGACGTTTTTACAGTTTTGCGGGCCGATAAAAAAAGGCGATCCTGAAGCATCGCTTAGTTCGACCCATCCGTTGGGGTACTGGTTGAAAAAATGATCCATCCAGGGTTTCAAAACGGTGTCTGCCAGGTGGTCGAGGAATTTATTCACAAATTCGGGTTCATGGGTCAGGGCGGTGATTATTTGTTCCTGTCCATAGATATCTGCTGCCAGGCTATAAGCTGCGGTTAAGTGCAAAACAGGGTTGAGTCCAGTTAAGTGCTGATAACAGGCCAGGATCTGATCGAGTAATTTGGGGATGCCTGTATTCATCGCAGGTGTCCCAATATCTTGCCAGTTGTCAGAATTGGCTAACGGTTTATCCGGATCCGTGCCGGGGGAGTATTGATCCGAGTAAATCATTTCTTGCCCCAGGGTTTCTGCGGTAAACCCATAGACTGGCCAGCTTATATAAAGCTTGGGCATGCCCAGTAATTTTTGCGTCATTAACGAGGTGCGTACAAAACGTTCCGGGTCTTGCTTGTAAAACTCAGCCGATGTCAGACCATAAAGGCGGTGCATAATGGTTAGCGTCATCAGATCTACGGGGCCTGCAACATGCACCGAATCCTGTGGTACTGGCCTCTTGAAAACTTTGTCATACCGCCCTTTTATCGTGGCATCAAAAATATCCTTCAGGCGCCGTACCGCCATTGGGTCATTGGCCTGCCAGCGAGCCAGTAAATGAATGCCCGCAGGAAAATTCAGTTCTTCAAATGGCATTATTTTCTCTTCTCGATGCTGGGTACATGGCTAATTTTAAATTGACTAGACACTAATCACTAGCAGAGAATTTTTTCCCGCTTCGGATCGTAGATCGCGCCTTTCACTATAGATGCCGGGGTCCGCTCACCAAATGCCTCGACTCCGAAATCACTGCGGTCGAGCACATCAACCGGCAGGTACCCGAGCACCAGGCTCTTGCCAATAGAGTAGCCGAAGTTGCCGCTGGTGGTTTGCGCAACTACCTTGTCATCGCAAAAAATAGCTTCACCACCGAATACCGGCAAAGGATTATGCAGAGCAAGGCATACCAGTTTTTGCCGAACCCCTTGTTGCCTGATCTCGGCGAGGGCCTCGGCACCGATAAAATCGCCCTTATCCCAGTCGATAAGAAACTGTAATCCGGCTTCGAAAGGGTTGTAGTCGGGGGTGATGTCGACGCCCCAGGCGAGATAACGCTTTTCAAGGCGCAGACTGTCGATCGCCCGGTAGCCTATATTGGTGATACCGAATTCCTCGCCAGCTTGCTGTAGCTCTTCGTATACATACTGAAGGTATTCAGATGGAATATAGAGTTCCCATCCTAGTTCGCCGATATAGGTAACTCGGTAGGCCAGGGCAGGCGCATATCCGATTCTGATGTCTCTTGCGGCCATGAAAGGGAAGGCCTCGTGGCTCAGGTCTTCGTCGCAAACCTTCTGTAATACCTTGCGTGCTAATGGGCCGGCAAGATTAATCACACCATAGGCCGAGGTAATATCGCGCAGCTCTACTTTATCGAAACCGGGGGCGTTTGGCCGAATCGATCGCTCACCTGATCGAGTCCATTGCTCGTTACTGAAGCGATCCGGATTGATATGTCGATCCAAAATACCGTGCAGGTGGCTTTCGATCCAGTGCCTGTCGCGCACGCCGAGGCCGGACCCGGTGATCAGCCAGAAGCAATCCTCCGAACGCCGGATGATGGTGACGTCGGCTTCGATCCCACCTCGCTCGTTGCATAACTGCGTATAGGTTGCTCCCCCTGATTCCTTATCGACATTAGCGACCGCCAGGTAATTCAGGAACTGACAGGCCTGGCTCCCACTGATTTCAAATTTGGTAAATGAGGACATATCGATCAGTACTACGCCCTCACGTGCTGCCAAATGCTCGCGACCGACCGTAAGCGCCTGTTGTGGCCGGTCGAATCCGTAGACTTCCTGCTGCGGGATATCACCGTGTGCGAACCAGTTTGCTCGCTCCCAGCCGAACTTCGATCCGAACACCGCGCCCTGATCTTTCAGTGTTTGATAAAGAGGACTGCGCCGCACGCCTCGGGCTGACTCCAGTTCCTCCCCCGGCCAGTGGATCGCATAGTACTTACTATAGCTTTCAACCGCGCGGTCATGCAGGAATTTCTGACCGGCGTGCAGGGGCCCGAAGCGTCGAATGTCGAATGGCCACAGATCGAGTCCCGGATCACCTTCCAGAATCCAGTTAGCGACAGCTTTACCGGCTCCGCCCGATGCGGCTATGCCGGAGGTGAATGCGCAGGCGGCAAAGAAATTGCTCAATCCGGGAACAGGTCCTATGATGGGTTCGCCATCGGGTGAGATGGGTATCGGTCCATTGACGATAGTGCGCATGCCGAGTTCGCCGAGGACAGGAATACGTCGTATCGCTGGTTCGAAGAACTCTGACAGGCGATCCATATCGCCATCAAACAGATGGCGCTCGTTTTGCCACGGAAAACCCTCCTTAGGGTTAACGCTGTTGGTTTGCTTTTCCCATCCACCGATGGCTAGCGCACCGGGTTCCGGCTTTGCATAAAATCCCCCATCCGGATCGCGCAACGCCGGTAAGCCAGCGGGGATTAGATCGGATTTCTCGGTTACCAGGTATTGATGCTCGACCACGCCTGCAGGGATTTCCACCCCTGCCATCCAGCCGACCTGACGCGCCCAGAGTCCCGCAGCATTAATCACTGTTTCGACTTCAATGTTACCTTGTTCGGTGACCAGGTGAGTGATGCGATCACCATCACGTAACAGATTATTGACCATCACGCCCTCGAAAATTCTACCACCGTTGGCCCTGGCTCCCTTTGCATAGGCCTGAGTCAGACTGTTCGGGTCGATGTACCCGTCTGCCGGAATGAAGGCCGCACCGACTAAATCATCGGTTTCAATTAGCGGGTATAAGTCACGCGCTTCGTTTGGTGTTAACAAATTCATCTCAAAGCCAACCGCCTGTGCCGCGGAATGAGATTTGAGGAGTTCCTTCCAGCGGTCTTCGGTTTGCGCCAGTCTGAGACTGCCAAATTTGTGCCAGTCGATTTCCTGGCCGGTTTCTTCGGCCAGAATGTCGAACAATTTGACGCTGTCGTTCATCAGGCTCATCAGGTTTTGCTGCGAACGAAATTGGCCGACCAGCCCGGCCGCGTGCCAGGTAGCGCCCTCGGTTAGACGTGACTTTTCAAGCAACACGACATCCTTTTCGCCGGACCGGGTCAGGTGATACGCAATGGCGGTACCTATCACGCCTCCGCCAATGATGGCAATGCGCGCGCTGGTTGGAAGTGATGCCGCCATGTTAGTACTCCTTCCATGATATATGTTGGGGCGCTCCCTCCGGGCCAGCCAGGAAGCGGTCATCTGGTTGTCGCCTAAAGCGCCTACTTTTGGTGTGCTCCCTTGAATTAGCTACGGCTAGTCCTACAGTCGCACGCCTAGCAGCTAACCGCTTCCTGACTGGCTGAATCCTAAGATATATCATTGAAGGAGTACTAGTCCTACTGAGATTATCTTAATTATTGCTTTTTTAGTGTTGTCGCTGACGACGACGATTGGGACGTCTTTCGCGCACAGGAACGTTACTACCGATATCAAAACGCTTCCATCCATCCTGAAGCATCGCGTCACCTGCGACCATTCCTCCGAATTCGGCGCGGATTCGAGCATCCACATCGGCATCAAATGCGGCCGAATTTGGGGCCGAAAGAATGTCGAACGCCTTGTTCAGCGCTCGCTGATGTATAGTCGAGCTGCCTTCCAGTTCCCAATGCTCACGCAGTTTTCTGTCGGCAAGCTCCGGCATCATGGTTGCGCTGTGCATGCGCTCCAGGGTTGCCGGATTTGCCGCGAACATGCCTGCGGCTCCAGTATCCTTGATCTCCTGTAACGAGGCATTTTGTTTCGAAAACCCGAAGCCCTGGCGAACTCGTTTGATCATCAGGGCGATCTCATTGTCGATTGTGGCCTGACCGAAATCAAACGACATCAGCGCATCCTGCAGCCCGCCCATGACGATGAAATCGGCACCGGACATTGCCCCCATCAGTGGTGACATACCTTTTTCGAAGCCCGATTGAGCGTCGGCGACTTTGGAGTTAGTCAGGCCAAGATATCCACCGGCAGGCACGTTGTAAAATCGTGCCATCTGACATACGGCCGAATTCATCATCCCGACTTCTATTGCACCTGGTGCATAGGCACCATCGCGCATATCGGCAAACACGGGCAGAAAGTTATAAATTTGAGCGGTTCCAGCCTTCGACATTTGTGCCAATGTGGCTGCTGCAAGCCATTCTGCGTTCATAATCACCAGCATGCCCGGTAGCGATAGT
Organism: uncultured Gammaproteobacteria bacterium; assembly: GCA_964196115.1. GTDB lineage: Bacteria > Pseudomonadota > Gammaproteobacteria. The sequence goes on along the minus strand of CAXMRQ010000035.1, from coordinate 38,863 downwards.
GGTGTGCTCAAGCCACCCATCGGGGCGATCGTGCCGTAAGCCGTGATACCTTTCTCGGCAAAGTACATCAGCGTTTCGGTGCTATCGAAGTCCATCGTCAAAGGCGAAACAATCGCGCAATAACCGAAGTTGATGAAAGGACGTTCCCAGTAGGCCGGTTTCGACCCTGCGATTAGTTCACCGAGTTTGATTACCTGCTCGGCTTCACGAATATTGTAAACCGATGTCCGACAGGGTTTGACACAATTTTTCAGCGCGGCGTAAAATCGAGTCAGACTGAACTGATCTTTGGGCGCATCATCGGCGAGCGTCGATATCGAGAATACATCGTAGCCTGGAAGCTCGTTAATCAATTGAGCAATGCGGGCAATATCATCGGATCTCGAACGGCGTGTCACGCCACTCACCGGGTCGACGATATCCGGCGCCGAACTGGCCGTTGCGATTACCGGCAGTTTGCGCGGGAATGTGACGTCGAAAGCCGGGTCGCGGCCGCGCAGAGTGATAGACGGTGGCACCAGCATGCGGTACTTCTCGACGACCGCCGATGGGATGCGCACCATCTCTGTTTTATGGTCGACAATCGCACCGTGTTCGGCGAATCGCTTCCTTGCTTTCTCATTACGAACCAGCAGGCCAACTTCTTCGAGGATCTCCAGAGATGCCTGGTGTACGTATTGGATATCGTCGCTTGTCAGGTAGGAAAAAAAGTTCATTGCGTCTGCATCCAGAGCTGTAATTTATGCACCGACTCTAAGTAGCATCGAGACTTGCGTCAAACAATAATTACTGTCAATATTTATAAGTAAATCTTATACGAAAATGAGCTCTTGAGACGTCCACGACTCAATATTCTACGAACCTTCGAAGCGGCTGGTCGCCGTTTGAGTTTTTCGGTGGCTGCCGACGATCTCAAAATCTCACAGGCAGCGGTCAGCCAGCAGATGCGCCAGTTGGAAGCCTATCTGGACACAACTTTGTTTGTCAGGCATCACCGTCGCTTATCGCTGACCAGTACGGGACAGGCTTACCTCGAAGCGGTACATGAGGCGCTGGATCGTCTCGATTCGGTTACCGATCAGTTATTTCCGGATAGACAGAACCAGACCGTGACCCTGCGCTGTACGTCGGGTGTAGCGACGCTCTGGTTAGTGCCACAACTCAAGTCTCTGCAAGAACTCCATACCAACATCGACCTGCGTATTATGACCCTTGACCAGAATTTCGAATATCACAATTCACCCAGGGCCGATCTGGAAATATTCATACAGGGGGGAGGAACCAATGATTCCAGTGTGAGTAAACTTTTAACCGCAACGATAACCCCGGTATGCTCAGCAAAACTGTTTTCTCACCGGCAGCGACCAAAAGTGCCGGCCGATGTACTTGAACATGATCTGATTCATGTGCTTGGTTATGACGATGACTGGCACCGGTGGTTTCGCAAACATCGACTGAATGAGGTTGAGGTGCCGCGTGGACTGTCGGTTGATGGCTCGCTGATCGCGATTGAGGCCGCACAGCGTGGCGATGGTATTATGCTGGGAAGGCGTCCATTCATCGATCGCCATTTACAGTCTGGAGAACTGGTTGAGGTTTTTACCAAGCCATTCCATCTCTTTGCTGATTACTACCTGAGGCAGGCGCCACCCTCTACAGGCCGACGCGCGAGTGCGATAGTGGCGAGCTGGATTATCGAACTGGCCGCGCGTTAATCAGTAAAAACTTTTACCTTCTACCGGTTTGTATTGTGTGGCATCCAGAAAAGTCGAAATATAACCGTGGCGGGTCCACAGTAATTCACGATATAGCTCGGTAAAATTACCCACTGTAGAGCGTACTACCGAGTCTTCCTGCAATAATTGATCTTTCCAGCGAGTAATATCGGGGTGCCTGTCAGGCTGAAACATACCTGAACGAAGTTCGTTCATACAGTGTAAGCGAAGGAACAGTGGCGCAAAAGAGGCATCGACCATGGAGAATCTGTCGCCATTGAAGTAGGGTTGGGCTTGCAGAATGGCTTCGAGTTGATCGAATCGCTTATTCAAATCGTCCAGTGTGTCTTCGAATTCCTGCTGGCTGCCGGCAATGCTGAGGTTAAAGGAGGCAACCAGGCAGGGGCCTGAGAATTCAATCCAGCTACGGTTCTTTGCTTTAAGGATTAAATCAGCAGGGTGTAATTTGTTGGGGAAGGCTTCTTCCAGGAACTCAATGATGACTGACGATTCGAAGATGACGTCGCCGTCCATTTTCAGCACCGGAACCTTGCCAAATGGTGAAATTTTCAGAAACCAGTCTGGAGGGTCTGCCAGATCAATATATTCGATATCGTAATTGACCTGTTTCTGCTTCAGCACGATGACTGCTTTTTGTACAAAAGGACAGAGCTTGAAGCTGACCAGTTTTGGTTTGATATTCATCGGCACGATTACGTGGTCGCGATTATTGATAAATAGCCTGATAAAGAAGCTCAAGCTTAGCACGCTAACGCTCGCCAGGTGAACTGCGCCAATGTGTTAATCAAATATATTCAACCAAAGAGTTGACTAATTGTAAATTAATCTATATATTCATCCAAATGGTTGAATATATAGATAATAGACTATCCATCCTGTTCAAGGCAGTCAGCGACGCCACGCGGCGGTCGTTGTTAACACTACTTTGTCAGCAGGGTAAGACCCGGGTAACTGATCTGGCGCGAGCTTACGATATGTCGTTGAATGCGGTTTCCAAGCACATCAAGGTGCTCGAAAAAGCTGGTTTGGTACGGCGCGAAACTATCGGTCGAACCCACTGGATAGCCGCTGATATGACTCAAACCGCTGAAATTGAAGAATGGTTTAAGTCGCTAAAATCTATCTGGGCGCTCCGTCTGGATAGCCTCGATGAACTAATGAACGAAGGAGGAAGTAAGAATGACTGAATTAATTTGTAACCAGACTAAGGTGATTAATGCGCCGATCGAAAAAGTATTTGATGCCTGGCTTAATCCAGAAATGCTGTCACGTTTTATGATTCCGATGCCGGGTATGCCACAGCCAAAAACTGAAGCCGACGGAGTTGAAGGTGGGCGATTCACCATTTATATGGATGTAGGGGATCAAGTCATCCCGCATAGTGGGACTTATCTGGAGTTCGATCGCCCCAACCGACTGGTGTTTTCCTGGGAGTCGCCGTTTTCAACCGATGGAAGTAACGTGACGCTAGAGTTTGCTGAAATAGATTCGGGCGGCACCAGAATCGATTTGACCCATGTAAGATTTATTGACGAAGAAACACGTAGTAATCATGAAGCTGGATGGGGAAATATTCTCACTGCCTTAAATGATGCTTTTTAACAGGAAGGAGGTTTGATATGCAAAATCACACTATAGTTTCCAGACAGAAGTGGCTTGATGCACGCCGAAAATTATTACAGGAAGAAAAAGATTTTACTCGGATACGTGATCAATTGAGCCAACGCCGACGCGAATTACCCTGGGTGCGAGTGGAAAATGATTATATTTTCGATACAGCGGATGGCAAACAATCATTGTCAGACCTGTTTGAAGGTCGGTCGCAATTGATTATTTATCATTTCATGTACGGACCTGACTGGGAAGAGGGTTGTCCGAGTTGTAGTTTCTGGGCCGATAATTTCAATGGCATTGATATTCACCTAAAACATCGCGACGCGAATCTGGTGGTTGTTTCCAGAGCTGGTTTTGATCAGCTGCAATCCTATAAAAACAAAATGGGTTGGGATTTCAAGTGGGTTTCCTCATTCGGCAATAACTTTAATTACGACTATCAGGCGTCATTCAGTGTTGAGGAAATGGAAAAAGGTGAGATGTTCTACAACTTTAACACCGGCAGTTTTCCAGCCAATGAATCGCCGGGGATTAGTGTGTTTTATCAGGACTCCCAGGGTGAAGTGTTTCACAGCTATTCCTGTTATGCGCGCGGACTGGATATGCTAAACGGTGCCTACCACTACATGGATTTACTACCAAAAGGGCGCGATGAAGATGATCTGGATTTCACTATGGCCTGGCTTCGTCGTCACGACCAGTATGATGACTAATACGAACCGTCGATTTCATGGTTTAGCGATAGCCAATTCAGTCGGCGACCGAAATTGCAGATATCTGAGATAAATCAGGCAGCCGATACTGGCGACCAGGTGTTTCAGGCTGTGGCCGCTGATTAGAGTTAAAAATTCAAATATCTGGTCGTCGACGGCTTCGAATCCTTTGGCGATCAGATAGCAGCCGAGGAACCACCAGAGTGCACGGTCGTGAGTGAATTTTGCATCAAACATTAGCAAAATAATGGGTATTAATAACATCGGCAAAAATTGCACAATGCCGTAGAGGCGTAAATCGCCTACGCCTGCCAGCTCACTGTAATGCCAGTAGGCAATTGACAGGACTCCGGTAATTAATAATGGCAGGAACATTATTTTTGCAAACCTTAGTGACATTCGTTCAGCCAGGATAATGCTAAAAAAAGACATAAAGGCGAGTGTAATTGGCAAACGATCCCAGACCAGGCTTTGGTTATCCGGCATCCAGTGGTAATAAGCCGAGCCAGGGGCGATAAGCACTAACGCGGCGAAAAACGTGGCATAAACTGGAAAGATGGCATCGATGACAACCAGTGATCGCCGAATACAGAGACAAAATAAGCCGCTAAGTCCAACAAAAGCAAAAAACAGGTTAGAGACAACATTTAATGTATTTGGAATCTTGAAATAAGTCGACTGATCGGCGAACTGGTGATATTGCAAGTCTTGTGCGACAGGGTCGATGAAAGTAACTGCGACCATAATAAGTCCAGAAATAAGCCCCAGTATTATGATTTTAGTATTTGCGGTCACAGGGTGCCTGAGCGGTGATTGCGATGGCGCGATATAAGTCGACTTAGATCTTTATCGGCCAATTGGATACCTAACTTATTGGTCAATATTTTATTAAGTTCAGCTTCACTTTCTATTGATTTTTCCAGTTTTTCAACTCCATTATTTTCGATATAACGGCCGTTAGCATAGGTAATGCGTCCTTGTTCGGTCGCGCGTGAACACACTGTTTTACGGGTAAAAATAGACGTCTGGCTGGTTTGATGATGATGGCACATGGCATCGAAGTGATTCAACGGATGCGACCTGATGCTAAAAATGTACTGTGATTTCCAGTCGCCCGCCTCAAATTTTTGTTGTAATACCCATCTATCTTTATTATTGGTTAGTCGATAATGTCGATCAAATTGAAAACATTCGGGGCTACCGGTCACTATTGGCAATAGAAAGGAATCGCCGAAGCCCACATCAGCGATGACCGCTTGCTCGGTGGTGACCAGTATAAGCATGTGATCGAACTCAGGACCAAGTTTTATGCCATCGTAAGTGCGGGCCGAGAGCAAATTCACGTTAAAGCCTATTTCACTCAACAACCAGGCAAAGCTACTGTTTAGTTCATAGCAAAAACCACCACGTCTTTGATTGACGATTTTGTCCAGAATTGCCGGTAGTTTGAGATTAATTCGACGACCCAGCGAGATATCGAGGTTTTCAAATGGCACTTTTTGTAAATGCGCCAGATGCAGCTGATTTAGATTGAGCAGGTTAGGGGTGAGACCGCCCGTATAGGCAATACGATCAAGATAACTCTCGACGGTTATAGCTTTTGCCTTAATCGTTACAAGCCTTTTAGTCAAATACTCTATAAGAGCCAAGCAGGTCAACCGGAGTCGGTTGCGGTGGTTCATCGCAACGCGATGTTATGTCAGCAACAAATGCCTGAAATTCGGCTAACTCGGTCAGTGGATTACTACCGTCATCGGTTTCTATCGATGCGATATGAACAAAACTGAGGCCATCCTCAAGCACAAAGGATGCATAGCGCAATCCCGCGGGACTCGCCTGTTTCAGCGCTTCAAAAACGCGATTTATATAGCCAATATTTTCCTCGGCCCTGTCGCTTTTTACTTTATACCTAACGATGACTTTGGACATAATTACCTCCCAGAATTGTGTTGGTATATTTATAATCCGCTAAAAAACCTTAAAAAACAAACATTACCCCAGTCGTGAATAAGATCAGGCGGGGGCAGGATTTCCGCTAGACCATTTTTTGAATCGTTTTTTGCAATAAGCCAGTAGCGTAGGATAGTCGGGAAAATAAAGTTCGAAGCCGTCTTCAGCCGGGGCGTCGTATTCGCAGAAATCATTTTCGTGGGTGCGGCATATGGTTGGGCGGTCTTCGTAAATGCCGCAGCGTCCATCCATTTCGAGGTGGCTACAGGGCGCATCAAACATCACAAACCAGCCATCATCATCTTTGTAGACTCCCACCCCACGGTGTGAGACTTGCCACAGCAGGATTTCAAAATCGTACTTCGAACGTGGCGTGTCTAGCTGTTGGGTGACATAGGTGCAACAGGTCGAATTGGTACAAAGGTCGCATTTGTTACTGGCTTTAATATCGGCGCTGATCTCGATACTGGGGAAATTGGGATCATTCATGCTGAATCTCCCAGCCAGTTTCTTGGTTGCAGGTAATAATCGGTCAGCTCGGCTTCAGCACTGCCTGTCTCGGGCTGGAAATTATATTGCCAGTTCACTACGGGTGGCAGGGACATCAGAATCGATTCGGTGCGCCCACCCGATTGCAGACCGAAAAGCGTCCCGCGATCATAAACCAGATTGAATTCGACATAGCGACCGCGTCTATACAACTGGAATTTTTTTTCTTTTTCGGCAAATTCGGTATTCCTGCGCTTCTCAACAATCGGCAAATAGGCAGGCAGGTAGTGGTCGCCGACACTGCGCATGAATTCGAATGTGGTATCGAAGTCGGGCTGGTTAAGATCATCGAAAAACAGGCCACCGATACCCCGCGCTTCCTGACGGTGTTTCAGATAAAAATAGTCATCGCACCACTGTTTGTATTTCGAGTAGACGTCATCGCCAAATTTTTCGCAGGCTTGTCTGGCAATTTGATGCCAGTGCTCGCAGTCTTCCTGGTAGGCATAGTAGGGGGTTAAATCGAATCCTCCACCGAACCACCAGATCGAATCTTCACCGGGTTTTTCAGCAATAAAAAATCGTACATTGGCGTGTGACGTCGGCACGTAGGGGTTGTATGGATGCACCACCAGTGAAACACCCATAGCCTGAAAATTGCGCCCCGCCAGTTCGGGTCGATGAGCAGTTGCCGATGCTGGCAGGCTATCTCCGCTCACCTCAGAAAAATTAACCCCGGCCTGTTCGAAAACCTGGCCACTATTCAATACCATGGTACGACCACCACCGCCACCGGTTTCACGCGACCATTCGTCGCTGATAAATTTAGCTGTCCCATCAGCAGTCTGGAGGTCATCGGTAATCTTGTTCTGTAGATTCTGGAGATAGGATCTGACCTGATCGATTTGATTACTCATTGTTGGCTCTAATGATATTGCCGGTAATAAGTGATTTTATCTCACTCGCTCGATTTGTGCCCGTGTCGTAGCCGGTGACTATATAGTCTAGCTCCTCGCCGAACTGACGCTGCGCCTGTAGCGCGTTGTGAATAGTCGAGCCACCAGTACGGTTTGCACTAGTCGATACAATCGGTGAATGCATTTCATCGCATATCGCTTTAATAAAAGGATGGTTAGAAACACGTACTGCCACGGTCGGGAACTCACCTCTTAGCCAAACCGGGCAGTTTGTGGCGGCTGGTACCAGCCAGGTAACTGGATGCTGGCCTTCCCGTTTGATTAAGTCGATCTGCTCTTTTGGTAAGCTCGGGTCGATATAGGGATCGCAATACTCCAACCGAGAGGACAACAAAATTAACCCTTTGCCTACCGGCCTGCGTTTAATGTCGAGGATTTTAATTATGCTGGGAACTAGCATGGGGTGGCAACCGAAACCCCAGATGGTGTCTGTGGGATAGGCAATGACTGCCCCGTTCTCAACTGCTTTACTCAGTCGTTTGATTGACCAGGGAGACATGCTGCGAATTTCGAATCAGGATGATTCTTTAGCTACTTTATTGGCCGTAGTTATCTTTTTGGCAGCATTCTTTTTAGTCGATTTTTTCACTGTCTTTTTCTTTGCGACTGTCTTCTTTTTGGCTGCTTTTTTGCGGCGTGACTTGGGAAGCGGTGCTTTTTCAATTAATTCCTGGCAGACTTCAAGTGTCAGGGTTTCCGGATCTTCTACATCTTTGGGTATGCGAGCATTCTTCACACCATCGGTTATATAAGGACCGTATCTACCGCGTAGAATTTTAATATCAGTATCTGCGAATACCTTAATTTCGCGATTGGCATCAAATTCTTTCTTGTCGCGTACCAGCTCCAGGGCACGTTCCAGGGTTAAGGTGAAAGGATCGTCTCCTTCCTTAACATTCAGCGAAACATACTTGCTGTCGTATTTCACATAGGGACCGAAACGTCCTATGTTGGTGGAGATCGCCTCACCTTCCGGTGACACGCCTAATTCCCTGGGTAATTTGAATAGCTCCAGCGCTTCTTCAAGCGTAATTTTGTCCATTTTTTGCCCAGGCCTGAGGCCAGCAAATTTTGGCTTATCTTCGTCTTCCCGGGTTCCTATTTGTACAAATGGACCGTAACGTCCCATGCGCACCGAGATTGGTTTTCCAGACTTTTCATCGACTCCGAGCTGGCGCGATTGAATCGCCTCATCACGACTGACGGTTTCCATTTTATCGTCAACCAGGCTCTTGAATGTACTCCAGAACTCCTGCATCAACGGTAGCCAGTCCTTCTCGCCGCGAGAAACTTCGTCCAGGGTATCTTCGAGTTGTGCGGTGAAATCGTAATCCACATACTGAGTGAAATGCTCAATCAGGAAACGCGCGACTACGCGTCCCACATCGGTCGGGTGGAAACGTTTACTTTCCAGCTCCACGTACTCGCGATCAAGCAGGGTCGTAATAATAGAGGCGTAGGTCGAGGGCCGTCCGATGCCATATTCTTCCAGAGTCTTCACCAGCGTTGCCTCGCTATAACGTGGCGGTGGTTCGGTAAAATGCTGCTCTAGCCGGATTTCCTTTAAATCTACATTGTCACCCTGTTTCAGCGGAGGCAGAATATTTTCTTTGGTGTCATCGGTTTTATTATCATCCAGTCCCTCGGTGTATACGCGCATGAAACCGGGATCGCGAATCGTTGATCCGGTAGCGCGGAATATATTGTCGCTGCCACCACAGGCAAGGTCGACACTGACGGTATCGAGGGTCGCATGGATCATCTGGCAGGCAATGGTTCGCTTCCAGATCAGGCTGTATAACCGATATTCGTCGTCACCGAGATGAGATTTTATCCGTTCAGGTTCGTTCATCGCGCTAGTCGGTCGAATTGCCTCGTGCGCTTCCTGTGCATTTTTCGCTTTGGTTTTATAAAAACGGGGCTCTTCAGGAAGATTGGATTCGCCAAATTTCTGTGCAATCAGGGATCTAATATCGTTTAATGCGTCATTCGACAGGGTCACCGAATCGGTACGCATATAGCTAATTAACCCCTCCTGTCCCGAGCCAATATCGATGCCTTCGTAAAGGCGTTGCGCAGTTCGCATGGTTTTCTGTGCACCAAATCCGAGCTTGCGGGAGGCTTCCTGTTGCAGTGTTGAAGTCGTAAAGGGTGGTGATGGATTGCGCTTGCGTTGTTTTTTCTCGACCTGATGTACTAGCAATTTTCCCTGCGCTGCTGTACTCAGGATACGATGGGCATCTTGCGCCTGTTGGTCGTTGGTAATAGTGAATTGCTTGATTTTTTCACCCTGCAACTGGGTAAGCCTGGCTGCGAACTGTTGATTTTCAAATTTGTTATCCGATTCGATAGTCCAGTATTCCTGTGCCTGGAAGGCTTCTATTTCAAACTCACGCTCGACAATCATCCGCAGTGCCGGACTTTGCACGCGACCGGCGGACAGGCCACGCCGAATCTTGCGCCATAATAAGGGAGATAGATTAAATCCGACCAGATAGTCAAGCGCTCGTCGGGCCTGCTGAGCATTCACTAAATCCATCGTAATTTCGCGCGGATTACTGACAGCATCGGAAACAGCCTGACGCGTGATCTCATGAAACGCGACGCGATAGGCGCGCTTGTTTTTCATCAGGTTTTTTTCTTTCAACAGCTCGTAAAGATGCCAGGAAATCGCTTCACCTTCCCGATCCGGGTCAGTCGCAAGGTATAGCGAGTCGGCCTTTTTCAGCTCTTTTTTGATATTGTTAATGTGCTTTTCGTTGCGTTCGACAACGCTGTAGTTCATCTTAAAGTTATTGTCAGTTTCGACAGCGCCTTCTTTCGGTATCAGATCACGCACGTGACCATAAGAGGCAAGTACCTTGAAGTCCTTACCGAGGTATTTTTCGATAGTTTTCGCTTTAGCAGGCGATTCTACGATGACGAGGTGGCTGGCCATTAATTACTACGGTCTAGGAATTGGAATTATCAGGTGACAATAAAGAAGCGGGTGTATTCAATGAAAAATCGCTGGCTGATCGGCAAATACGATATCTTCATAATGCATCAACGTGTTTTCATCGTGTTCCTCGGCACTGTTAAACAATACCATCATGACTACCCATTTGAGTTCTTCAATATCGACTTCGGATTCTGATTCTAACGCCATAACCCGGTTAATTACGAGTTCACGTAATTGTGGCGTTAACACGCCCGACTGCTCCAGAAATAGCAAAAATCCCTGTGCGTTATCAGCCAGACGCTGCGTCTCCTGGGGTGCAAATATTCTCGTTGCCCTGGACGACTGATTGATTTCCGGGATATCATCAGCCAGCGCAAGTCCGTCCAGCCAGTCGAAAGCCTTATCGATCTCGAGTCTATCGAAACCCGCTGCACGCAAGTCTTCATCGATGCCATCGCGATCTTCAGGCAGGCTGTCATCGTGATCTGCATAGCTGGAGAATATGTACATCAAAACGTCTATTACGCCTTCTTTCATGTATGCCTCATTTAAGTCCTGACGAAGCAGCCGCCAGGTGCCGTTTGAATTCGATTGTTTAGTTCAAGTAATAATAGCATGGATGAAAGCTTGTCGATGGTCAAGCCACTACGTTCAACCAGTGTGTCGGGAGACACCGGATCGTAACCAATTGCATCGAGTAAATGAATAGTCTCGGGGTCTAGCTGGCTATCATTACTATGGACTGGTGGCTGCTGTGGTTCTGCTATAAACCCCAGCAAACTGCCAAGTTCGTCAATAATATCCGCAGCCTGGTCGACTAGTTTGGCGCCTTCCCGGATCAACTGATGGCATCCTCTGGCCTGCGGGTTGTGAATAGACCCGGGAATGGCAAACACTTCGCGCCCCTGCTCTAGCGCTTGATGGGCTGTAATCAGTGAACCGCTGCGATGTGTAGCCTCCACTACCAGCGTGGCTACAGATAATCCGCTAATGATGCGATTACGTCGCGGGAAGTTTTCGCTCCGTGGGCCGGTGCCGAGCGGGAACTCTGTGACTAACAAACCCTTTTCGTGAATATCGTATGCCATTTGCCGATTACTCGACGGGTAAATACGATCAAGCCCGGTACCGGCAACTGCTATAGTATTGCCGCCGCAGGACAGAGCTCCTTTGTGTGCCTGAGTATCGATACCGGTCGCCATACCGCTAGTGATGGTTAGCCCGGAATTGGCCAGAAAACTGGCGAATTCCATCGCAGTTTTGGCACCACCAGCTGTGCAATTACGGCTTCCTACAATCGCAATTTGCGGGTGCTTGAGTAATTCGGTATTGCCGCTGCAGTAAAGTAATGGTGGAAAATCGACGGTCTGTTTCAACAAAGAAGGGTAGGCATCCTCGTCAAAGCAGATAAGATGGTTATCGGACTGCTCGGCCCAATCGAGCTCCCGATCAATTAAATCCCGGTCGGGATTAGATATCTGTTCAATTTGTGTTTGTTTCAGTCCCGCCGCCAGCAAGTCGCTACGACTGGTGTTTAATATATAATTAAAATCCCCTTCGAAGCGTTCGCATAGCTTGATAAGTGAAACTCGACCAAGACCGAATATATGATGAAGAGTGAGAAAACTGGCAAGCTGATCCTTTTGCATGTCAAATCCAGTAAGGCTGTCAGGAATACAGCTAGATCATAGCATTACCAATGCAGTTACGCCCAACTTTAGAGAATTTTCCTAAGTCCGACAGACTCCTAGGGAGTTTGGAGGTAGTCGGTAACGACCACGGGGCGGTCGGCTTCCATTACCAGCGCATAGCTCATTTTTTCGAATGAGCGGATTATCATAGCCATACCAACTCGTTCGTCGGGCAATTTCACCCGGAAAGTAGGATCCTCTTCGGAATTATCCGGTATGACTTCACCCAGGCGTCTTATTTCCAGCAAATTACCCGTTTCGACACCATCGCGTGAACCCAGGTTGATCGCGATGGTTTGAAACTTACCTATCATGGAAATCGCATCGAGTAGCGAGATAACTTCACCTCTGACTTCTATGGTCGGTGGTTTTGGAAAAAAGTCACGCGCAAAATTGGTGTTGTCTATCGGCAAAACACGGTCGTCGCGCAAAATTTCGCGCACAGAATCAGTAACACGCACGGTCGCCGGATCGCCGCCTAGTAATAACTTGGTATCACCCACATAAATGGCTTCGTATCCAAGTAATTCTTCGGTCAGAGGGTCATAAAGTGGTTTATTAGGCCGGAAAATCTGATAACGACCATTACCCGAAGTAGTATCGAGTTTTCTCACATAGAGCTTATCGTCTACGCTGTTAATCAAATGCGAGTCCTGACTGGATAAAACGTAGGCCGCTTTATTCAGTTCATCTTCATCGATGATTAACGGGCGAGATAATAGATGCCGTATCGAGTCGATCGGAATCGATGGTATACTCGCGTCGATAGATTGGGAGCGAACTCTGGGCGAAAGTTTTATTATCTTCATACCTGAGCCTGAGCTACCGCCAGTAGACAGAACTTGACCATCGTCGCCACGTCGTACTATTTGTACGAATTTCTGCCCACCAATATAGATAATGGCCAGGACGTCACCTGGATAAATCAGGTGGGGGTTCTCAACCTGCGGGTTTTTGAACCAGATTTCAGGCCAATGCCATGGATCACGTAAAAATACCGAGGAAATATCCCATAATGTGTCACCTTTTTGTACAATATAGGTTTGTGGGTACTCTGGTTCGTAGGTAATTGACTCAGGAGATACCGGCTCAGGGATTACTGCCTCTACGGTTTGGATATCGGCAGCTGATACAGGTTCTTCCACGACTGCAAATGGCTGGTCAGAACTAGCACAGGCGCTTAATAGCAACAAACCTGAGAACAGAATCATTCCTTTCATTAGCTGTCTATTTGTGTTGTTAGACATAAATAACTCTAAATTATGCGGTATTAGTAACTGGATTGTAGCTGAAAATTAGTCGACTACAACCTTTTTAATAACTAAGATTCTAATATAATCATTAACTTGGAACAACTATTTATAAACTTCTTGAAGTTCTAAAACATGGCTTTATTAAATATTTTACATTTTCCAGACCCAAAACTTCGCACGGTTGCAGGGCCGGTCTCAGAATTCGACGCTAAACTGAAAAAACTGGTCAGTGATATGTTTGAAACAATGTACGAGGCGCCGGGCATAGGATTGGCGGCAACCCAGGTTGACCAGCATTTACGTCTATTAGTAATGGATGTGTCGGAGCAACGTAATCAGCCGAGATGCCTGATTAACCCGGAGATATTAGAGGCCGATGGTGAGGAAGAGTCCGATGAAGGCTGTCTCTCGGTACCCGGATTTTACGAAGCAGTGATCCGCGCGGAACATATTCGTGTTAAAGCCCAGGACACAGATGGACAATTCATTGAATTCGATTCGGAAGGAATTGAAGCCGTCTGTATCCAGCATGAAATGGATCATTTAGAGGGAAAGTTGTTTGTTGATTATATATCCACCTTGAAGCGAGACCGGATTCGTAAAAAACTGGTAAAACAAAAAAAACAAGGAACATTGAGCTAACCCATAAGGAATCCCCCAGACACAATGTTAAAAATTATTTTTGCGGGCACTCCGGAATTTGCAGTTCCGGCCCTCGAGATGCTATTGCGATCTGAGCACGAAGTGGTCGCGGTTTATACCCAGCCCGACCGACCTGCTGGCCGTGGCCGTAAGCTAATGCAAAGCCCAGTTAAGGATTGTGCGCTGGCGAATGATATCCTGGTCATTCAACCGCAGTCTTTAAAAGACACTTCAGAGCAGACGCGCCTTGCAGCTTTCAAACCTGATTTAATGGTGGTTGCAGCCTACGGACTGTTACTGCCCGTCCCGGTCCTCGATACACCACGCTTTGGATGTGTCAATATTCATGCTTCTTTGCTACCCAGATGGCGGGGTGCTGCACCGATACAGCGAGCCATTTTGGCCGCCGATAAAACATCGGGAATTACCATTATGCAAATGGATGAAGGGCTCGATACGGGTGATATGCTGGCTGCTATAAGATTGCCAATTTCCCCTGAATGGACATCAGCCGACTTGCACGATCACTTGAAACAGTTCGGTGCTGAATTGTTAATGCAAACACTGACTCAAATTGAATCGAGCCAACTGAGCGGTCAACCTCAGGATGATGCAGGGGCAACTTACGCGCATCGACTCGAGAAGGCGGAAGCGCAAATTGACTGGGATAAGAATGCTGTGACAATACGGCAGGAAACCAGAGCCTTTGTTCCCTGGCCGGTCAGTTTTACTCATCTGGATGAAAAAATGCTCAGAGTGTGGCGGGCTGAAATTGATCTCACCCACCAATACGATATACCCGGACGTATTATTGAACATAATCGAGATGGAGTTTACGTGAGCTGCAGGGATTCAGTGCTACGAATCAGTGAATTACAGTTTGCGGGTAAAAAGCGCCTGACCGCGGCAGAGGCTTTAAATGCAAAAAATTTGACTGGCATGCATTTTGACCAAGGATAGACCTTCCTGCCCCCGATGGTTTGCTGTTAAAACTTTATTAATGGTCTTATCTGATGGCAAATCACTCGATACGGCGAGCGAAGTCGTATTATCTAATAACCAGAATGGCGACCAACGTGACTTGTCGCTGTACCAGGAGTTAGTCAGGGGTTGTTGTCGATGGTTTTTGGCGCTGCAGGCGATAATAAAGCCATATCTGCGTAAACCATTCAAAGCAAAAGATCTGGATCTTGAAATAATTCTAAGCCTGGGCCTGTATCAAATTCTATTCATGCGTATCGACGATCATGCGGCGGTGAATGAATCCGTTAAGCTGGTTCGAAGGGTTAAAAAAGATTGGGCGAAAGGTCTTGTCAATGCAGTCTTGCGGCAGGTGATCAGGGATGGTGTCGATATTACTGCTACTCACCATATGATTTCCTATCCGCAATGGATGCAGCAAAAAATCACCGAGGACTGGCCGCAAAACTATCAGGATATTGCGCAAGCTGGAAATAATCGGGCAGCTTTAACCCTGCGGGTGGACTTGCGAAGAAGCTCAACGGGGGTTATTTTGCAGCACTTACTGGAACAGGGCATTAAAGCTAGCCAGCACGATGTAGTCGAATCGGCGGTTAGCCTCGAAAAGCCCCGCGACGTAACCGATCTCGATGTTTTTAATTCCGGACTGGTTAGCGTACAGGATGCTGCCGCGCAGTTAGCCGCGCCTATACTAAGTTGTAAACCGGGCATGCGAGTGCTGGACGCCTGTGCTGCCCCGGGAGGAAAAACGGCGCACTTGCTACAATATAGTGATGATCTTGATTTAGTCGCGCTGGATATTGACGCCCACCGACTGCAAAGGATCGAACAGAATTTAACTCGCATTGGGCGGTCCGTACAGATTGTTTGTGGTGATGCGCAGTGTCCGGCAGACTGGTTCGAAGGCAAAAAGTTTGATCGCATACTGGCAGATGTTCCCTGTTCGGGCAGCGGTGTAATCAGGCGCCATCCAGACATTAAATTATTACGCCGGGCTAGTGATATTAAGCAGCTAGTAGAGCAGCAGAGGAATATTCTCAGTGCATTATGGGATTTGCTTAATTCCGGTGGCTTGTTGCTATACAGCACCTGCTCGATTTTTAAAGACGAAAATGAACGGCAAATTGAATGGTTTGTCAAAAACCATGAAAATTGTGCGGAGAAACTACTCAAATCGGTACAATGGGGCGAAGAACGCCCATTTGGGCGTCAGATACTGACTGGACAACATAGTATGGACGGATTTTTCTACGCCTGTTTACAAAAAGTAACGACCGACGATACCTGATCGTAAATGAAAGTTTTTTTATATAGTGCAATTCCGATTGTGTTTGGCTATAGCGCCCGCATAGTGCAAATTAGTAGCCTGACAATATTGATCTTGTTGATGCCACTCTCTGCCGCAGAGGATGGCGATGCCTTTCGGGTGAAAAGTGCCAATTTCTTGTTACACGAAACCCTGTTGGAGCTTAATGCTGAGATTTCAATAAATCTTCCTTCATACATTAGCATTGCTATTGAGCAGGGTTTTGCGGTGCCGTTAATGTTTCAGGTTGAAATACTTGTCGACAGGAAATACTGGCTGGATAAGAAGATCATCACGCTCAAACAACAGTACCAGCTGCATTTTTTACCGATGCTCAGTTCTTACGCGATTTTTGATTTAAACGCGGGTCAGCGATACTATTTCGACAGTCTCAGCGAAGCAGTGCATTATTTGCAGGTGGTTTATAATTATCCTATGCTGGATATCAATAATATCAGTGATGATCGCAGTTTTTACGCCCGTATACGCGTGGGTATCGATAACGATGAATTGCCCATCCCCCTGAAATCAAGTTCTTTATGGGACAATGACTGGGGTCTGAGGAGTGACTGGTACCTATGGGAAATCGATAAATCGAGTTATGAATAGTACGATTCGTAATTCGGCTTCTATTTTGGCACTGGTAATCCTACTGGTGGTTTCTCTCTATTCGATTAGCGACGCAACCTCAAACTCGGCAACCTTCGGCAAATATTACAACTGGCTGATCTTTTTCAACGTGATCGGCTTGATCGGTCTATTGGCATTGATCATATACAACCTTTTCAAGCTAATTGTCCAGTATCGTCTGAAGACCATTGGTTCGCGTTTGACCGCCCGTATGATCGGTGTTTTTGTGTTATTGACCATTATCCCGGTTAGTATTGTTTATTACTTTTCGCTCAGTTTCCTGCACCGAAGTATTGACAGCTGGTTCGACGTCGGCATCGAAACGGCACTGGAGGGCTCGTTGCAGCTTGGGCGCAGCGCGATTGATTTAAGAAAACGCGAAGCGCTGAATAAGACTCGCCAGATTGCTATTGAAGTTTCTGAGTTAGACGATGAAATTATATTTGTTTATCTCGATAACGCGCGCGATCAGCATGGTGCAAATGAATTAACCCTGATTGATCACGACCAGTCTATCATTGCCTCAAGTGGTATCGATTCGACCGAGTTGCCTAGCGCACTATCACTGACCGACGTTGGTGAACTCGACGCTGAAAAACACTATCTGAGACTGGAGGAAAATTCGATCTACGGGCTTTCGATTCGTATTGCTGTGCTAGTGCAAAGCTCCGATGCTACTGAGAGGTCTAAAACGCTACAGGCATTATTTCCGTTTACTGATCATTTAAACGAACTAACCGTTAGTGTGCAGACCGCCTTTGATAAATATAAAGAACTGGCCGTGCTACGCAACCCGCTAAAAACCAGTTTCACCCTGGCATTGTCGCTGATCTGGTTACTCAGCGTGTTATCTGCCATCTGGATTGCGTTTGTTGCGGCGCGTAAGCTGGTTTCGCCGATAAACGATCTGGTGGAAGGCACCAAATCCGTAGCTGCAGGCGATTACGAAAAGCAACTCGAAGTTTCAGGCGATGATGAACTTGGTTTTTTGCTGCGTTCTTTCAATACTATGACACGAAAGATTTCGCGTACGCGTGCAATTGCCGAGCAAAGTCAATTGGCCGAGGCGATGCAAAAAAATTACCTGGAATCGGTGATGGAGCATATCACTTCGGGTGTGTTAACCATTGATGAGACCGGATTTATCAAAAGCGGAAATCCTGCGGCCTGTACGATTTTTGGCATCGAACCTTATTTTTTCAGCGAGCTTTATATTGACGATGTGGTACGCGAATATCCGATGATGCAACAATTCTATGAAGCGGTTCAAAGTCATATACAAAGTGAGAATGACTGGCAGGAAGAAGTCGTTGTGTTTGGACACAGCGGGAGAAAAATCCTGCGCGTTCGCGGGGCTACCCTTCAGTCGCAAACTGAATCCGAAAACCGTAAAGAACAGGTCGTCGTGGTTGATGATCTAACCGAGCTGATCCAAGCGCAGAAAGATTCGGCCTGGAGTGAAATGGCGCGCCGTATGGCGCACGAAATTAAAAACCCATTGACCCCTATCCAGTTATCAGCAGAGCGGTTACAGCGTAAATTAAGTGGCGAGGTCGCAGTTGATAAACAGCAGATGCTGGATCGTTACACCCATACTATAGTGCAACAGGTCGAGGCGATGAAATCGATGGTAAACGCATTTACAGACTACGCCCGGTCGCCTTCGCAAAAGCCCGAGTCGTTAAATTTGAACGAAATGATAGAGCAGGTCACCACCCTCTATGATGAAAACCATAGCGAAGTATCTATTCAGCTTGAGCTTGACCAGCGAGTGACAATGATAATGGCCGATGGGGTTCGATTGCGCCAATTATTACATAACTTGATTAAAAACAGTCTCGAAACCATCAATGACAAGGGCTGGATTAAGCTACAAACACGTTGCTTGCGAGAGTATGGAATTGAGTATATCGAATTGATTGTGGAAGATAGTGGCGAAGGTATCGCGGATGAAGTTGCCGAAAATTTGTTCGAGCCCTATGTCACCACCAAAAACTCCGGCAGCGGACTTGGATTAGCTATCGTGAAAAAAATTGTAGACGAGCATAATGGTATGGTTTGGGTCGAAAAAGCTGAGCAGGGAGGGGCCCGTTTTATCCTGCGCTTACCGGCTATTTCGCAGCTAGATGACAATATGAAAATAACTCAAAAAACTAAAAACAGCGTCGAGGCAATTCGATGAGTGCAAGAATACTGGTGGTTGACGACGAACCAGACATCAGGTTCCTGCTAAAAGATATTCTTGAGGACGAAGGCTATATTGTTGACATTGCTGAACACGCCAGGGCGGCTAATGAAATTCGCAAAACCGTCAATCCCGACCTTGTATTGCTTGATATCTGGATGCCGGAAATTGATGGTGTGACACTACTCAAGGAATGGAAATCCTCGGCTAATGATCATTGTCCGGTAGTGATGATGTCTGGACATGGTACGGTAGAAACGGCGGTCGAAGCGACACGGTTTGGTGCATACGATTTTGTCGAAAAACCGCTATCCATGGCCAAGCTGTTGAGTACTGTTAAGGCGGCACTAACCAGCACAGGTCGCTCATCACAGAACGAATTACCGCGAAAAATTGAAGAGCCGGTGGGGGCCAGCCAGTTGGTGCGGCAGCTAAAACAGAAGATCCAGGCGCTTAAAAATACTAGTTCCGCCCTGTTCCTTACTGGTGCTAATGGTAGCGGCCGTAAAATCTGGGCAGCCTATCTAAGTGCGCTTTCCAATCCCAATGTGGCGATGCAATCGCTGGAACCATTATCCCTAATCTCGCACTCCATACCTTTAAGCACAAATCTGTATATTAACGAAATAACTGAGCTGGATAGGGATCAGCAAATGGGGCTATGTGATGCCATCCGTCATGGTGAAAATGACTCAGCTTATCGATTTATTATATCCAGTCGTTTCGATTATTCGGGGCTGGTTAATCATGAGCAGATGTTACCGGCGCTTGCGGAATTTTGGCAGGAAGCGATTCACATACCGTCTTTAGATGAGCATCTGGAAGATATTCCTGAACTACTTGAATACTATGTTAACTGGTATAGTGAACAAGAACAGTTACCTTACCGGCATTTTGGTGTTGCGGCCCAGAATCTATTACGCAATCACCACTGGGACGGTGAAATATCGCAATTAAAGGAGTTTGTAAAAACGGTGCTGGGCCATAGTGATAGCGAGAGAATCGATCTCACTGAAATAAGACAATTTTTGCAAAAGAGTGATAGTGCCTATCATCCAGGTAGTAGAAATACAATGCAATTGACGATTGATCTCGATATGGATTTACGCGAAGCGAGAGAAGCATTTGAGCGTGAATTTCTTTCCAGGCAGCTTGCCTTAAGTGGAAATAATATAACTGAGCTGGCGAAACGCGTAGGCCAGGAACGAACCAATTTATATCGCAAGCTGAAAGCGCTCGGTCTGCATAACAAGAAACAAACCTAGCCCGGAAAATTCATAAATTATGCACAATCTCACTGGCCTATTGATTCCACAAGAAATAGTTCCTCAGTCGCTCGGAATCATTGATACGAGACTTCTTCGGATATTTCCTTGTGAAATCAATATACTGCGCGATCTTCGCGCAGATTTATGAAATTTCCGGGCTAGACATCACATAAATGAACATTATTATTTTAGGCGCCGGCCAGGTCGGTTCGAGTGTTGCGACTGAGCTTGCCAGGGAAGAAAGCAACGAAATAACGGTCATCGATATCGATCAGGGAATTTTATCGGATCTACAGGATCGTCTCGATTTGCGTACCATTTGCGGTAATGGGTCTTATCCGAATATGCTCGAGTCAGCCGGGGCTGATGACGCGGATATGTTGATCGCGCTCACCAATAGCGACGAAATTAACATGATAGCCTGCCAGATCGCATCATCGCTATTCCATACACCCACCAAAATTGCACGTATTCGCTCGGTAGAATATTTGCGCAGACCTGGATTGTTTGCACCGGAATCGATTCCGGTTGACGTGATGATCAGCCCCGAATCGCTCGTCACCGAATATCTCTATCATTTAATTGAACACCCTAGTGCTTTGCAAGTTCTTGATTTTGCGGGTGGCAAAGTTCAGTTGGTCGCCGTGAAAGCCTACGACAACGGTCCTCTGGTTGGACATGCGCTAAAAACGATGAGACAGCATGTACCCGGTGTGGATATGAGAGTTGCCGCCATCTTCCGCGAGGGGGAACCGATTTCCTGTACGGCGGAATGTATTGTCAAAGCGGATGACGAAGTGTTTTTTATTGCTGCCCGAAAACATATTCCAACGGTAATTGGTGAATTGCGAAAACTCGACAAACCGATCAAACGTGTGATGCTGGCTGGCGGCGGTAATATTGGTGGGGAATTAGCATCGCTGCTGGAAAAAGATTACCAGGTTAAAATTATCGAGACTAACCCTGCCAGAGCCAGGCAATTGTCCGGAATACTGGATTCCTCGATCGTGTTGCTAGGCGATGCTGCAAACCCTGACCTGTTAATCGAGGAAAACATCGAATGCATGGACGTATTTTGCGCGCTAACCAATGATGATGAAGCCAACATATTATCGTCGATGCTGGCGAAACGCATGGGCGCGAAGAAAGTAATGTCACTCATTAACCGCTCAGCTTATGTCGATTTGGTGGAAAGTGGACTAATTGACATAGCTATTTCGCCGCATCAGGTGACGATGGGGGCCCTACTCGCCCATATCCGCCGGGGTGATGTGGTGGCTGTGCACGCGTTGCGGCGCGGTTCGGCAGAGGCTATCGAAGCTATCGCGCATGGCGACAAGGATTCGTCGAAAGTAATTGGGCGTACGATTGAACAGATCAAGCTACCAGCTGGCACCACGATTAGCGCAATCGTGCGGGGTGAACAGGTAATTATCGCGCATCATGATACGGTGATCGAATCAGAAGACCATGTCATTCTTTTTTTGACCGACAAAAAGAAAATTTCCGATGTTGAGCGATTGTTTCAGGTCGGTTTTACTTATTTTTAACAATCAAGCTGATTCCCAGGACGTCCGTCAACTATGCAATTGTTGGTAATACAGCGCATTCTCGGTTTATTGTTGATGATTTTCAGCAGTAGCTTGCTGCCACCATTATTCGTCGGTATCTATTACGCGGATGGCGCGGTAGTGCCATTTTTCGAAGCATTTGTGCTTATCCTGGTGTTCGGGTTTTTACTTTATTTGCCGGTTTATAATCAGAAAAAAGAACTACGTTTGCGCGATGGTTTCCTGGTTGTTGTGTTATTTTGGAGCGTACTCGGAATTGCTGGTGGCCTGCCTTTATATTTATCGGGGTTTAATGGAATTTCAGTCACCGATGCGGTGTTTGAATCGATTTCAGGACTCACCACAACCGGCGCTACGGTGATAACCAATATTGATCAGTTGCCGCATGCGTTACTGTTTTATCGCCAGGAATTGCAGTGGCTCGGCGGCATGGGCATCATAGTTCTCGCTGTTGCCGTATTACCGATGTTAGGCATTGGTGGCATGCAGTTATACCGTGCGGAAACTCCGGGGCCGGTCAAGGATAACAAGCTGACACCGCGTATTACCGAAACCGCGAAGGCTTTATGGTATATCTACCTGGGTTTGACAATCAGTTGCGCGCTGGCTTACTGGTTTGCCGGGATGACCCTGTTTGATGCGATCGCACACGCGTTTTCTACAGTTGCGATTGGTGGTTTCTCAACCCATGATGCGAGCATTGGTTTTTTTGATAGCACTGCGATCGAATTAATTGCGGTAGTATTCATGTTACTTTCAGGCGTCAATTTTGCGATTCACTTCACGGCGATACGGCGGCGATCACTGAGGCCTTATCAGCGTGATGCCGAATTCAGAACCTATGCCCTGGTGTTAGCGGTAGTCAGTATCGTCACGATTGGTTATTTACAGCTGACCAAGACTTTTTCTTCCACGGCCGAGTCGATTGTCGAAGGCCTGTTCCAGGTGGTTTCGATCGGCACTACCACCGGGTTTACCACGGCCGAATATTACACCTGGCCTGGATTTTTGCCGGTATTACTAATATATGTTAGTTTTATTGGCGGTTGCTCGGGTTCGACCGGGGGTGGAATTAAGGTAATCCGGATTCTGTTGCTGGTAAAGCAGGGCGCGAGAGAGTTAAAACGCCTGATTCATCCCAATGCGCAAATAGTGGTAAAGATTGGACAAAAACCCCTGCCAGAAAACGTTATCGAGGCGGTCTGGGGTTTTTTCGCTGCCTATTTCGCCATTTCGGCGCTGATGATTTTAGCGCTGATGGCCACTGGTCTTGATCAGGAGACTGCATTTTCAGCAGTGGCGGCCTGCCTTAACAACCTGGGTCCGGGGCTGGGGGATGTCGGTCAGAACTTCGCGTCGATTAACGATGTTTCAAAGTGGATATTGGTGCTGGCTATGTTGCTTGGCAGGCTTGAGATATTCACTTTGCTAGTGCTTTTTACGCCCGCTTTCTGGAGAAAGTAAACCAGTTATGAAAAATAGACAGGATTCGATGCCCTCGGCTTGCGATAAGTTATATCGCAAAATCCGCTCGCAGGTCGGTCGCGCAGTGGCTGATTTTAAGATGATCGAGCAAGGTGATGTCATTATGGTTTGCCTGTCGGGCGGTGCAGATAGTTATACGATGCTCGAAATGCTAATCGGTTTGCAGCAGGCTGCTCCGATCCAATTTAAACTGATCGCGGTCAACCTGGACCAGAAGCAACCGGGCTTTCCAGAAGACGTATTGCCGACATATCTGCAATCGATCGGCATCGACTATCACATCGTCGAAGAAGATACCTACAGTATTGTGAAAAATCTAATTCCCGAAGGCAAAACAACCTGTTCACTGTGTTCACGACTACGACGCGGCGTACTTTATAAAACCGCAGGAAAAATCGGCGCCAGCAAAATTGCTTTGGGACATCACGCGGACGACATGGTAGAAACCGCTTTTTTAAATATGTTTTATAACGGTCGGCTTAAGTCGATGCCGGCAAAACTGGTCAGTGATGATAAAAGAAACGTAGTCATTCGCCCGCTGGCTTATGTCCGTGAGCGATTGATTAAGCAATATTCAGAATTGAGGGAATTTCCAATCATACCCTGCAATCTATGCGGATCGCAGAAGAATTTGCAGCGCCAGTCAGTGAAAGCCTTGTTGGCAGAGTGGGATCAGCAGTACCCTGGAAGAGTGCAAAATATATTCAATGCTTTAAGTCGGGTAACCCCCTCACATTTACTTGATAGGGAATTATTCGATTTCGAAAATTTGACCGTAAATGATGCAAATAAGTTAAGGGAGCTGGATATCGCATTTGATGTGGATGTTGCTTTGCGGGGTTAACCCCCCCCCCAAAAAAAGCCCCAATCAATCCTTGATCAGGGCTACGGGGTAATACTGGTGGAGAAATTTCCTTCCATTTCATCCTTGAAACTAAATCCTTTTAAAACCGTCCTCGATTACACATCCCTGTGATTTCGTCCCTGAGCCTAAATCCGTTTAAATCGTCCTTAAATCAACATCCCTGTAATTCGTCCTTGAACAGCCTTCCTGGCTCTTCCATCCTTGAACGTGCTTTCCTGCACATTTAACCGTTTTTCCTTCTTGGCGATCTGTCCTTAGCTCGTGGTAGTATACTGTCACGCCAGCGATCTGTTTGATATCGAATCAAGACTTAATTGATGTCAGTAGAGCATGTCTTAAAATGTAGGCGAATTCTTACATCTTTAAGCTTTTTTCGTATTTCTCTGTGCTAAATTGTACTAAATTAACCTGAAAATTTAACTATATATGCTTTTCCCCGCCATACAGCCCTATAAAACCTGGCAATTTCCGGTGTCGAACGGCCACATCCTATATATTGAGGAAAGTGGTAATCCGGAGGGCATGCCCATTGTGTTTCTACACGGTGGCCCCGGCGGAAATTGCGAGCCTGGACACCGGCGATTTTTTAATCCTGAAGATTATCGAATTATTTTGTTTGACCAGCGTGGCTGCGGAAAATCGCGACCACACGCATCTCTAGAGCATAACACCACCTCGCATCTGGTCGCTGACCTGGAAAAAATTCGCCAGCATCTCGCCATCGAAAGCTGGGTTTTATTTGGTGGCTCCTGGGGCTCGACGCTGGCTTTAGTGTACGCCGAAACCCATCCAGAACGAGTTTTGGGACTTATCCTGCGGGGGATTTTTCTTTCTCGTGATGAAGATATTCGCTGGTTATTCCAGGGTGGTGCCGCACGATTATTTCCAGAAGCGTGGCAGCATTATCTGGAGCCCATCCCTGAGAATGAACGTGATGACATGATCGCCGCTTATCACCAACGACTGACCAGCGAAAACGAACTCACGCGAATGGGAGCTGCTAAAGCCTGGTCGATTTGGGAGGGATCAACTGCAACTTTGTTACCCGATAAATCCGTTATCGCTCATTTTAGCGATCCGCATATAGCTTTGAGTATCGCCCGTATTGAATGCCATTATTTTAACAATAAAAGTTTTTTAAAGGCTGGGCAAATACTCGATAACATCCGCAAAATAAAAGATATCCCCGGTTTTATCGTGCACGGTCGATACGATGTGATTTGCCCGATTGATCAGGCTGTGCTGCTCGATCAACACTGGACGGAATCTAAACTGAGAGTGATAGACAATGCGGGGCATGCGGTCACCGAGCGCGGTATTAGCGATGCTCTGGTTGATTGCTGCAAGCAAATGCTTGATATTCTGCGGTGATTGTATTGCTACAGCGCGTCAGCGAGGCAAAAGTCGAAATTTCAGGTGAGTGCGTTGCAAGTATTGACCAGGGAATTCTGGCTTTTATCGGTGTACAGGCTGAAGACGACAAAATCACCGCTGAGCATTTCATTTCACGTATTATCAATTACCGTCTGTTCTCCGACCAACAGGGCAAAATGAATCTTTCGCTAGTTGATATTAACGGCGGATTGTTGCTGGTGCCACAATTTACCCTGGCTGCTAATACCGGCAAAGGTCGTCGACCGAGTTTTACTTCGGCGGCAGCTCCAAATATCGGCGAGTCGGTTTTTCGGTCGATGGCAAACCTTGCTCGAAGTAGTTATCCAGCGGTAGAATGCGGTCGATTCGGCGCCGATATGGCTGTTCATCTGATCAATGACGGGCCG
The DNA here is from genome assembly GCA_964196115.1 of uncultured Gammaproteobacteria bacterium. Lineage (GTDB taxonomy): Bacteria > Pseudomonadota > Gammaproteobacteria. The sequence goes on along the minus strand of CAXMRQ010000035.1, from coordinate 12,785 downwards.
GTGACGTTTATTCTCGACTAAATGCCAATACATAAGGCCTGCCACTCATTAGGCTCGCAAAATTATTTTTTAAAAGGTCGAATTTCGTTAGCGGGTCGATTATTATCACTATCCTTTTCAGATTAACTTAAGAACCTAAAGCTCATGCCAGATCGCGTTGCCACAGTCAGCAGAGATACACTGGAAACTCAAATCAGCGTTTCTATTAATCTGGATGGCAACGGCCAGTCCAGTTTTGAAACCGGGATTCCATTTCTCGACCATATGCTTGATCAAATAGCCCGCCATGGACTCGTCGATCTTGATATCAAGGCCAGTGGTGACTTACACATTGATGATCATCACACGGTCGAGGATATCGGAATTTTGCTGGGTCAGGCGTTTAATCAGGCTCTGGCCGACAAAAAAGGCATCATGCGCTATGGGCATGCTTATGTTCCTTTAGATGAGGCCCTGTCACGAGTTGTAATCGATTTTTCCGGTCGACCCGGGATCGAATACCGCGTTGAATATCCGCGTGCCCGTATTGGCACGTTCGATGTCGATTTAATTCATGAGTTCTTTCAGGGATTCGCCAACCATGCGCCGGCAACTCTGCATATTGATAACCTGCATGGAAAAAATGCCCATCATATTGCTGAGACTGTATTTAAGGCTTTTGGGCGCGCGCTACGTGTTGCAGTATCCCGCGACGAGCGCATGGCCGGGATGATTCCTTCGACCAAAGGTTTGTTATAGATTATGCAGAGCATCGCGGTAATTGATTACGGCATGGGTAATCTGCGATCAGTAGTCAAGGCACTGGAGCATGTGGTTGATAGCAATGGCAAGGTTGAACTGACTTCGGATCCGAAGCGTGTAAGGCAGGCAGATCGGGTGGTATTTCCCGGGCAGGGGGCTGCTGCCGATTGTATGCGCGCTATCGACGAATACGCGCTACGTGAAACCATACTCGAAGCAGCCAGAAATAAACCGTTCCTGGGTATTTGCATGGGCATGCAGGTTCTGGTCGAACATAGTGAGGAAAATCAGGGTACTGATTGCCTCGGATTTTACCCCGGGAAGGTTCACTATTTCGGTGACCATCATCATGGCGCTGACGACGAAAAATTGAAAGTGCCTCATATGGGTTGGAATCAATTGTATCAATCCAGCCAGCATCCTTTGTGGAATGCGATCGACGATGGTGAGCGCTTTTATTTTGTGCACAGTTATTATCTCGAATCTAGCGACGAAAAACTGGTAGCGGGCGAATGTGAATACGGCTTTAGCTTTACTAGTGCCATTGCCAGAGATAACGTTTTTGCGCTGCAATGTCATCCGGAAAAAAGCGCCGGGGCTGGACTACAGCTGTTGTCAAACTTTGTCAATTGGGATGGCCAGTCGTGATACTGATTCCTGCAATAGATTTGAAACAGGGACATTGCGTGCGATTACGCCAGGGCCGAATGGAAGATAGTACGGTTTTCTCAGAAGACCCCGTGGCAATGGCCGGAAAGTGGGTTTCACAGGGTTGTCAGCGACTACATCTGGTCGACCTGGATGGTGCTTTTGAAGGGAACCCGGTGAATGCCGATGTAATCGAAGAGATTGCGGCGGCCTATCCTGATATGCCGATTCAGATTGGCGGTGGCATCCGCACCGTGGAAACCGTAGAGGCATATCTGGCTGCGGGTGTCAGTTATGTCATTATCGGCACACAGGCAGTTAAAAAACCCGAGTTTGTCACCGAGTTATGTGCCGAATTCCCGGGCAAGGTTATTATCGGCATCGATGCAAAAAATGGTATGGCTGCCGTGCAGGGATGGGCGGAAGATTCGGACCACTCGGTCACGCATCTGGCGCAGCGATTCGAGGATCAGGGTGTGGCTGCGATCGTATATACTGATATCAGTCGTGATGGCATGATGCAGGGTGTTAACCTGGAAGCCACGCGTTCATTAGCCGAATCAATTAGTATTCCAGTGATTGCTTCCGGTGGCGTAACCGATATGCAGGACATAATAAATTTGAACAGTGTCAAACACGCAGGCATCGAGGGCGTCATCATCGGCCGGGCTTTATACGAACGTACTGTCAGCCTGGTAGAGGCGCAGCGTTACATCGACGAACATTAGCCCGGAAAATTCATAAATCATGCACAACCTCACTTGTCTATTGATTCCACAAGAAATATTTCTTCAGTCGCTCGTAATCACTGATAGGAGACTCCATCAGAAATTTCCTTGTGAAATCAATATACTGCGCGATCTTCACGCATATTTATGAAATTTCCGAGCTAGCCCTCATCTGATGCCCCTGGCTAAACGTATTATCCCCTGTCTGGATGTCGATAACGGTCGCGTTGTAAAAGGCGTGAAATTTGTCGAAATTCGTGATGCCGGTGATCCAGTCGAGAATGCGCGGCGTTACAATCTGGAAGGTGCAGATGAATTGACATTTCTCGATATCACTGCCAGTTCGGATGATCGTGAAACCATGGTGCATGTGGTAGAAGATGTAGCCAGCGAAGTGTTTATCCCGCTAACTGTGGGCGGTGGAATTCGCGAAGTAGCCGATATACGTCGAATGTTGAATGCCGGTGCGGATAAGGTGAGCATTAATACGGCGGCGATATTTAATCCAGAATTCGTCAAACAGGCGTCGGATAAATTTGGATCGCAATGTATTGTCGTTGCAGTGGATGCAAAAAAGGTGAGCACGTATGGTGAAACAGATCGCTGGGAAATTTTTACCCACGGAGGACGAAAACAAACCGGTATCGACGCCATCGAATGGGTGCAAAAAATGGATCAATTTGGTGCCGGCGAAATCCTGCTTACCAGTATGGATCGAGATGGCACCCGAATTGGGTTTGACAATGAGCTGACGCGACGTGTTTCAGAGGCAGTACGGGTACCGGTGATCGCCTCCGGCGGCGTCGGTAACCTGCAACACCTGGCCGATGGTATATTACAGGGCAAGGCGGATGCGGTGCTGGCAGCGAGCATATTTCACTTTGGCGAATATCGCATCAGCGAAGCGAAGACTTATATGCAAAGCTGCGGTATAGAGGTTAGACTTTAATGAGTAGCTGGCTTGATGACCTGCAATGGAATGACAACGGATTACTGCCAGCGATAGCGCAGGACACCGAAAGCGGCGATATCTTAATGATGGCCTGGATGAATCGCCAGGCGCTGGCTTTGACTCGGGAAAGCAACAAGGCGGTGTACTGGTCTCGCTCACGCCAGAAACTGTGGTTTAAAGGTGAAGAATCAGGTCATAAGCAGGAAGTAGAGGAGATACGAATCGATTGTGACGCTGATGTCATATTACTGCAGGTGCGACAGATCGGCGGCATTGCCTGCCATACCGGCAGGAGACGTTGCTTTTTCAGGGTGTTAAATGATGGTGAATGGCAAATCGATGAGGAAATAATCAAAAATCCTGAAGAGATTTATCAATGAGTAGTGATATAATTGAACGCTTGATGGTGGTATTAGAATCGAGAAAAGGTGCAGAGCCCGAGACTTCTTACGTCGCTGGCCTGTACTACAAGGGTCTCGATTCGATACTAAAAAAAATCGGCGAGGAATCCGCCGAGACAATTATTGCGGCGAAAACAGGCGACAAAGAACAGATCGTTTATGAAACGGCTGATCTCTGGTTTCACTGCCTGGTTTTGTTAGCACAACAGAATATAGATGCGCAGCAGGTACTGGATGAACTGGATCGTCGATTCGGATTGTCCGGAATTGATGAAAAAGCGGCGCGACAAAAGTAAACGAGGTGAAAAATGGGTTTTGGTGGAATTAGTATCTGGTCGTTATTATTAATCCTGGCGATCGTGATTCTGTTATTCGGTACGAAAAAACTGCGTAATGTGGGTGGCGATTTGGGCAGCGCAATTAAGAATTTTAAAAAATCAATAAAGAGCGAAGAAGCCGCGAAAGAAGCCACCAAGGGAGCTGAGAGTGCCGAGCCATCGGTAATTGAAGGCAAGGTGACCGAAGAAAAAGTGACTGAAGAAAAAGACAGGGTATCTTAAAAGACGCCACTATTAATAATCGTCTTTTTCCGTGATAGCGGCGTCGCCGATTTTAACTGCTCGGCAATTGCGTCGGCATGTCTCTAATAAGTTGTATCCAGGCGATGATGCAAAATCGGCATATATCATGTCTTGTACAGATGCTGCGAACTCAAATATTCAATGAAGGTGCTTTTTTATGATTGGTTTCCAACCTGTCCCCAATTAGAGTTATTTAATGTTTGATATGGGTTTTACCGAGATGATGCTGATAGGTGTTGTCGCTTTAGTCGTGATTGGGCCTGAAAAGCTTCCCGGGGTTGCGCGTACGGCCGGTAAATATTTTGCCAGACTACGTAACTTCATGACAAATGTGCGGGCCGATGTCGAAAGCGAATTAAAGGCCGACGAGCTTCGTGAAATGTTTGAAGCGCAGCAGCAGGAGTTGCAGTCCCTAAAAGAAGTCGTCGGAGATGTCGGTAAGGATATCGGCCTGTCCGAAATTTCCAGTGAAATATCGGACATCGCCAGCTCGGTGGAAGATACAACCCCCACACCAGCAGCGGATGAAAAAAAGGCAGTAAAGGCGACAGCGAAATCCAAAGTCAAAACCAAAGCGAAACCTAAGGCAGCTACTAAACCGAAACCTAAAGCTGCAACTAAACTTAAACCTAAGGCTAAAGCGAGCCCGAAAGCAAAAGCCGCCGTAAAGGCTAAGGTGCCCGGAGCCAGGTCAAAATCGGCTAAATCAGCCAAATTAAAAGCGAAGTAAGCTATCCGCAATGAGCGAATCTGAATCAACAGAAGATAATAAAAGCGGCAACCTGATGTCTCACCTGTTCGAATTGCGCGACAGGGTGGTTCGTATGGTATTGGCGATTTTGGTGATTTTTCTCGGCCTGTTTTACTGGGCCAACGACATATACGTCTATCTCGCAGCACCGTTGACACGTCACTTGCCAGAAGGGTCGAATATGATTGCGATTGACGTCGCGTCGCCATTCCTGACTCCGTTCAAACTGGTGTTGATGCTGTCGGTATTTCTGGCGATGCCAGTGATTCTATATCAATTCTGGGGATTCGTGGCTCCCGGTCTGTATAGCAACGAAAAGCGCCTCGCCGCGCCGCTTCTGGTTTCAAGCATTTTACTTTTTTATGCCGGTATGGCATTCGCCTACTATGCTGTTTTCCCGCTGGTATTTGGTTTTTTCACTTCTATCGGGCCGGAAATGGTCAGTATATCGACTGACATAGGTCGATATCTGGATTTTGTGCTGGCATTATTTTTCGGTTTTGGACTGGCGTTCGAAGTGCCAATAGCCACCATTATCCTGGTTGCGATAGGATTTACCACACCGGACAAACTGGCCGAAAAACGACCCTATATCGTAGTCGCGGCTTTTGTTGTCGGCATGTTTCTGACACCACCCGATGTTATTTCCCAGGTTTTGTTGGCAATTCCGATCTGGATTTTGTTCGAGACGGGAGTATTTGCTTCCCGCATTATATTTAAGGACCGTCTGCTACAGGATGAACAGGATTATGCCGATGATGAGGGATCAGATGATGAGGGATCAGATGATCTTGATTCGGCGACACAGGACTCTGACTACCATCCTCTCAGCGAAGAAGAAATGACCGTCGAGCTGGACAATATCGAAGATTCAGACGAAACGGATTCGGATAAAGATCGCTAACCAGGAGTCTGTCGGACTTAGGATAATCTCGGTAACTGCTCCTGCGTTGCCTAAGGGCACCTACTGTTGGCGCCTAAAGCGCCTACTGTTGGTGTTCTACTACCGTACCTCCTGTACATATCGCTACGATTACCTAAGTCCGACAGACTCCTGGCCGGTTTCGGTTCAATATTTTACCATCGCGACCGATAACCCCTAATAAACAGGGCTTTGCGATGCGTCAGATGATCCTCCTTTCATTTTATTAGTAGCGATTAGTTACCCAACTGAAAAATTTACGATATGATCTACGGACTTATCCTCTGGTCCGATAATTTTACCAATGCCGAAAAAAACCGATGGGCTTAGGCGTCCAGCATTACTGATTATTCTGGATGGTTTCGGACTGAACCCGAGTGCCAAAAACAATGCGGTCGTGGAGGCAGACACACCTAATTTTGATCGCTATTTTTCGTCATACCCAGTCACTAAACTGGAGGCATCGGGACCTGCTGTCGGTCTGCCAAAAGGGCAAATGGGAAATTCCGAGGTTGGTCATATGACGATTGGCAGCGGAACCATCGTCAAACAGGATCTGGTACGTATCGACGATGCGATTGAAGATAAGAGTTTTTTCCACAATCCTGTATTTCTGAGTGCAATTGAGGGGTCAAAAGCTACAGGGCGACCCCTACATTTGCTCGGGCTAGTTTCGGACGGAGGTGTACATAGCCATATTGATCATTTAAAGGCCCTGATCACCTTGTGTGGTGAACACGAGGTCATACCCCAGCTGCATATGATAACCGATGGAAGAGACACAGCGCCGCGGGCAGCATTAGGTTATCTCCCCGAGTTAGAGTCGCTTTTGAAGCAATGCGGTGGACATATTAGCAGCATTTGCGGGCGTTATTATGCGATGGATCGAGATCATAGGTGGCAACGGACGCAACTTGCCTGGAATGCGATAGTCAATTCTCGCGGCAGGCGCGCCACATCTGCTACTCAGGCCATTCAGGAAAGTTATGCCGAGCAGGTCTTCGACGAGTTTATAAAGCCTTGTTTATTACCCGGACAAATAGCGCTAGAGGCTGACGACGAATTGATATTTTTTAATTTCCGCAATGATCGTGCGAAGCAAATTTCAGCTGCTTTTGCCTATGCGCACTTCGAGCATTTTGAGCGTGGTATCGGTTATAAACCGATTACTGTCACCTGCATGACCTACTATGATGGCAAGCTCGAGGCGCCTATTGCTTATTCCCCGATTCGTCCCCAAACCACGCTCGGTGCATTGATTAGCGAGGCGGGTTACAGACAATTACACTGTGCGGAAACCGAAAAATATCCTCATGTGACATTTTTCTTTAATGGGGGTCGCGAGCATTGTTTTATTGGTGAAGAGCACAGCCTTATTGACTCACCAGATGTTGCCACCTATGATTTGCAGCCGGAAATGAGTGCATCACAGGTTGCCGATACGATGGTCGAAGCGCTACGCTCGCATCAGTATGAATTTCTCGTTGTTAATTTTGCCAATGGCGATATGGTTGGACATACTGCGGTACGCGATGCGGTTATTAAAGCCGTCGAAGTCCTCGATGAGGAAGTTGGGCGCGTGCTTGATGTTGCTATCGAGTCAGGATATTCGGTGGTATTAACCGCCGATCACGGTAACTGTGATGAAATGGTTGATCCCGAGACCGGCGAACCGCATACTCAACATACGCAATATCCGGTTCCCTGTATGGTAATAGATAAGGATATGCGGGCACTTGCCGAAGGTGATAACCTTTCTGCCATCGCACCGACGCTGTTGCAACTGATGGGCATACCGAAACCAGAGGTTATGTCAGGAAATTCACTGATTCTCGATGATTGAGAAGGGATTTTTTTTAAAAAATTAGTTACTATGTCCTGGAGATATAACGGAATTTTAAAACTATGGCTACATTAACAGGAACGCTATGTAAAACCGCACTGTTTAGTGGCATGGATGCGGCCGATATCGAAACGGTCGCATCGCAGACCGTAACCAGGCAATTTCCCAAAAATACTGTGATAGTCAGCCAGGGCGACGACACTGATTCGTTCTACGTCATTGTCCAGGGTAAGGTCGACGTGTTCCTGCATAATGATAAAGGCAAAGAGATCATCATCAATACGCTGGGTGAATGCGAATCATTCGGGGAACTGGCACCACTGGGTAGCATCCCTCGTCAGGCCAGCATTATCACTACCGAAGATTCGACCTTCGGAATTATTTCAAGACAGGTTTTTATGGATACCTTGCTGATAAAACCTTCGATTAGCATGCGTATAATTGATCTTCTGATAACCCGTATCCAGGATTTAACCGAAGATGTGAGTAGTCTCGCACTGGAAGACGTTTATAACCGGGTGGTTCGGGTGCTGTATAAACACGCCGAAGAGGTCGGTGAAAAGCTGGTGACTGAGAAACTCACTCAGCAGGATATCGCCAGCCGTGTTGGTGCGACGCGGGAAATGGTTCACCGAATCCTTAAAGAATTAAAAACCGGTGGTTATATTTCCATCGAAGGCAAACACATCACCATCGAAAGGAAACTGCCCCCTGGTTGGTAATAACCTTTTGGTTTCGAAAGCGCTGGACGCGTCGTACTATATTTATTGCATGCTGTATCTGTAACATCCATAGTTAAAGATTTACCTCCACCACTCGCCACTCATTATCAATTAAATGATAAGATACTGCGCAAATTTAAATCTCGGAGTTTAAAGCAGTGGCAGGCCATAGTAAGTGGGCGAATATTCAGCATCGCAAAAAAGCCCAGGATGCAAAACGCGGTAAACTTTTCACTCGATTAATTCGTGAAATCGTCGTCGCCGCGAAAGCGGGCGGGTCGGATCTTGATGCCAATCCCGCCCTGCGGGCTGCTGTCGATAAAGCAAAGTCTTCTAGTGTTCCCAGGGATCCTATTGACCGGGCCATTAAACGAGGTGCCGGTGAACTAGACGGATCCGACTACGAAGAAATTCGCTACGAGGGTTATGGTCCCGCTGGTATTGCATTTATTGTCGATTGTTTAACGGACAATCGAAATCGAACCGTTGCCGAAGTGCGCCATGCGTTCAGTAAATCGGGTGGAAACTTGGGTCAGGACGGATCGGTAGCTTATATCTTTTCCAGTGTAGGAGTATTGCTTTATTCTCCCGAACATGACGAAGATACGATTATGGAGGCTGCGCTCGAAGCAGGTGCGGAAGATGTTATAGTTGCCGATGATGACAGTATCGAAGTGCTGACCAGGGCTGAAGATTACATTAAGGTCAAGCAGGCGATGATCGAAGCGGGCCTTGAGCCGGAGGATTCCGATCTGACAATGCGCGCATCGACCAATACACAGCTGGAGCTCGAAGATGGGGGAAAAGTGTTGCGTTTGGTCGATATGCTGGAAAGCTCAGATGATGTACAGGAAGTTTATTACAATGCGGAGATTCCCGAAGAAGCATATGAGTGATTCAGCGACCCTGATACAAGGCTTCGGCCTGGGAATATAAATATCTGTGATTATTCTGGGTATAGATCCTGGGTCGCGCTGCACTGGTTTTGGCCTGGTCGATAACCAGCCAAACCGAATTACTTACCTGCATAGCGGGTTTTTCAAGATCAAGGGCGATAGTCTACCGCAACGCCTGGGACAGATTTATCAGCACATAGAAAATCTAATCGCGCAATACCAACCGCAGCAAATGAGTATTGAGCAGGTATTTATGCATCGCAATGCTGATTCAGCTTTGAAACTTGGGCAGGCCAGGGGTGCGGCAATTTGTGCCGGTCATCTGGCTGGTCTCGAGATTGCTGAATATGCAGCGCGAGAAATCAAACAGGCTGTCGTCGGCACAGGCGCTGCTAGTAAGGAGCAGGTACAGCATATGGTGAAGCATCTGCTGGGTTTGCGTGAGCCGCTACAGTCTGACGAAAGCGATGGTCTGGCAATTGCTATTTGTCACGCGCAATTTTATGCTACGCAGCAAAAAACCGGGCTTGACGCCAAACTATTTAAACGTCGGAGAACAAGCCGCAGATGATCGGTCGATTAAAAGGTATATTGGCGGAAAAAAGAGCACCACAGGTTCTCATCGACTGCAATGGGGTCGGATATGAAGCCGATGTGTCGATGACTACTTACTACCAGCTACCCGAAAAAGGCGAGCCGATCTCGATCTGGACTCATCTGCTGGTGAAAGAAGATTCGCATAGCCTGATTGGTTTTACCACCGAGCAGGAGCGTAAATTATTTCGACAGCTTATCCGCGTCAATGGGGTCGGTCCGAAAATGGCGCTTACCATATTATCCGGTATTAGCGACCACGAATTCGCAGTTTGTGTCACTCAAAATGACGTGGCAACACTCACGCGTTTGCCCGGCGTAGGCAAAAAAACCGCCGAACGATTGATCATTGAAATGCGTGATAAAGTCGAGGGTTTGATGGAGGTCAGGCAGGTTGGCATAGATGGCGGCGAAGCCATTAATGCGGCCGCACGTTCGAGTAAAAGCGAGGCGCTGGAAGCTCTGCAGTCGCTCGGTTATAAACCGGTCGATGCCGAAAATATGATTCGCATGATCGAGAAAGATGGTGATTTGGATATGAGCGCTACGACTTTAATCAGAAAGGCCTTGCAGGCATCGGTCAGCAGATAATTCGACGATATGAATGAAGAACGTCTCATCAGTCCGCAAACAGACAATGAAGAAAGTTCCCAGGAACGGGCACTGCGACCGAAGATATTAAAAGAATATGTCGGTCAGAACGAAGTTTGTGAGCAGATGGAGATTTTTATTCAGGCCGCCAGAAGTCGAAACGAAGCGCTCGATCACGTATTAGTGTTCGGGCCGCCGGGTCTGGGTAAAACTACCTTGTCACATATTATCGCCAATGAAATGCAGGTAGGGTTACGCCAGACCTCGGGGCCGGTGATCGAGAAACCGGGTGACCTGGCGGCGATATTAACCAATCTTGACGAACATGATGTGTTGTTTATCGATGAAATTCATCGCCTCAGTCCGGTAGTGGAAGAAATTCTCTACCCCGCAATGGAAGATTATCAGCTCGATATTATGATCGGTGATGGACCGGCAGCGAGATCAATCAAGCTAGACTTGCCGCCTTTTACTCTTGTCGGAGCGACTACACGTGCCGGTCTGCTAACATCACCATTGCGGGATCGTTTCGGCATTGTGCAACGATTGGAGTTTTACTCAAGCGAAGACTTGAGCACCATTATCCAGCGATCAGCCGCATTGATCGGTATTGAATTAGGCAAGGGTGGCGCCGAGGAAATAGCGAAGCGCTCGCGCGGTACACCCAGAATAGCAAATCGTTTGTTACGGCGAGCCAGAGATTATGCCCAGGTAAAAGCCAATGGAGTCATCGACGTCAAGGTGGCAAACGCTGCACTCGATATGCTCAAGGTCGATCAAACCGGCCTCGACCATATGGATAGACGCCTGATTCTCGCTTTAATCGAGAAATTTGAGGGGGGACCGGTTGGCGTAGAGAGCCTCGCGGCCGCGATAGGCGAAGAACGTGGCACCATCGAAGACGTGATAGAACCCTACTTAATCCAGCAGGGGTTTATGATGCGAACCCCGCGTGGGCGTGTGGTAACATCGCGGGCTTATTCGCATTTTGGACTCGACCGCGAAGGCCAGAGTGAAATAGATCTCTAATGCTTACAATTGACAGATAAGAAAAATTAAATGAATGATAATTCCGTGTTTGCGTTGGTAGCCAACGCCAGTATTCCGGTACAACTGGTATTGTTGATTCTACTGTTTGCGTCGATATTTTCCTGGGCGTTGATGTATGTTAAGCGTGGTTATATCAAACAAAGTCAGGCTGAAGCAAAAACCTTCGAAGGCCGCTTCTGGTCGGGAATCAATCTAAGCGACCTGTTTGCTCAACTCAGTGTGCGTCAGGAAAGACGATTCGGCCTGGAAGCGATTTTTGAAAATGGTTTTAGAGAATTCGCACGTGCGCGAAAAGCCGAGCTAGATAATAGTTCGGTAGTACGTTCAGCTCACCGCGCGATGAAAGTATCAATGTCGCGCGAAATAGAGCAGCTGGATAGTAATCTATCATTCCTCGCGACGGTGGGTTCGGTTAGCCCCTACATAGGTTTATTTGGCACCGTATGGGGGATTATGGAATCATTCCGTGCCCTCGCCGGTGTACAGCAGGCGACCCTGGCAATGGTTGCCCCAGGTATCTCAGAGGCGCTAATTGCGACTGCGATGGGCTTGCTGGCAGCCATACCAGCCGTTATAGCCTATAACAAATTCGTCACCGAAGTTGATGCGATGGTAGTACGCTATGAAAATTTTCTCGAAGAATTTACCGGCATATTGCAGCGCCAGGCGCAGTCGCCTAAATAGAGCTGCGACGAAAAAATGATTAGTTCAAACCATAATCACGCTAACGAGCAGCTTAAGCGTGATATCAAAACACGGCGATATTTAGTCGGAAGTAATTGACATGGCTCGATCCAGTTCTTCACGCCGCCGATTAGTGTCTGAAATTAATGTTGTTCCCTATATCGACGTGATGCTGGTGTTGTTGATTATTTTCATGGTTACTGCGCCACTGCTAAAACAGGGTGTCGATGTCGATTTGCCGGCTGCACCCGCCAACCCACTCGATGTTAAAAGTCCTGAACCGATTGTTATTAGCGTGGACAGGAAAGGCAAAATGTATTTAAGTATTGCCAGTACCCCGGATTCGAGTATCGACAAGAATGCGCTCATCGACCAGGTGCAGTCTGCATTGGCGAAACAGCCGGATAGGCCTGTTATGTTGCGTGGCGATGCCAATGGACCCTATCAGAATGTAGTCAGGACTTTAGTGTTATTGCAAAAGGCCAATGTCGATTCGGTGGGGCTGGTGACTGAACCGGAGGAAGCGCAGTAGTGTTCTCCGAATTAATGAAACATCCAGCAGCGCTAGCCCTGTCTATTGTGTTGCATCTACTAGTGATCGCGGCGATATTTTTTAATTTGCACTTCAGCAATAAAACAGTTCTGGTCAAGCAGGCCGAGCTGGCAAAAACTGTAAAAGCT